>NZ_AP018365.1:311000-622000 GCF_016756395.1 Streptomyces sp. SN-593 | reverse complement strand
GAGCGCCGCCACGACGAGCACCGGTGTCCAGGTGCCCGCGCCCAGGTGCCGGAACCACGAGTGGGCCGGGACCAGGTAGGTGGTCGCGCCCTCGCTGGTGACGGCCTGCAACAGCCCGCGCAGGCCCAGCAGGCCGACGAGCGAGACGATGAACGGCGCCATGCGCGCGTACGCGATCAGCAGGCCCTGCACGGTGCCCCAGGCCGCGCCGACCGCCAGCGGCAGCAGGATCGCCAGCCAGGTGCCGTGCCGCGAGCCGTAGGCGCCCAGCACCCCGCCGAGCGCGAACATCGAGCCGACCGACAGGTCGATCCCGCCGGTGATGATGACGAAGGTCATGCCGAGCGCCAGCAGCCACACGAAGGCGTTGCTGCCGAGGATGCTGCTGATGTTGTTCCAGGTCGGGAAGGTCGAGGAGGTCGCGGAGGCGATGGCGACCACGAGGACCAGGACGGCCAGCGCGCCGTGCCGCTGCACCTGGGAGGCGATCCGCTCGCGGACCGGGACCCGCGCGGCCTGCCCGTCGGACGCGGCCGGCGGCGCCGGGGTCGGCTGGAGGGCGGTGGAAGTCATCGGGTCCCTCGCTCCTGGGAGGCGTACACCGCGAAGCAGATGATGGCGGCCTCGACGATCTGGGTGTAGGAGGTGTGCACGTTGTGCTGGGTGAGCACGGCGGTGATGAGCTGCATGAACAGCGCGCCGGCGACGGTGCCCAGCACCCGCACCCGGCCGCCGGACAGCGGGGTGCCGCCGACCACGACCGCGGTGATGGCGTCCAGTTCCATGTTCAGGCCCTGGTTGGCCGGGTCGGCCTCCGCGCCGTGGCCGACGATCAGCACGCCGGCGAGCGCGGCGAGCACGCCCGACAGCACGTAGACGGTGATCAGCACCCGCCGCACCGGCAGGCCCGACAGCCGGCTCGCCTGCCGGTTGTCGCCGATCGCGACGAGTTGCCGGCCGAAGGTGGTGCGGCGCACCAGCAGCCCGGTCAGCAGCGCGCAGACCCCGGCGATCCAGGCCATGTCGGGGACGCCGCCGAGGGTGCGCGAGCCGAGGTCGAGCAGACCCGACTGGGTGATCGGCTTGGCCGAGTTGCCGTTGACGATCTCGGCGAGGCCGCGGACGCCGATCATCAGCGACAGCGTCGCCACGATCGGCTGGACCCGGGCGAAGGCGACCATGGCGCCGCCGACCGCGCCGGTGGCCGCGCCCAGCAGCAGTGCCATCGCGAGTGCGGCGAACAGGCCGTAGCCGGCGTACAGCGGCACCACCGAGGCGGCGAGCGCGATCGTGGCGCCCACCGACAGGTCGATGCCCTCGGTACCGATCACCAGGGACATGCCGAGCGCGACCAGGAGCGTGGGGGCGACCTGGTAGAGCTGGACCCGGATGTTGCCGGTCGACAGGAAGGAGCTGTCGAGGCCGACCGCGACGGCGAACAGGACGACCAGCGCGGCGTACACGCCGTACTCCTGGAGCAGCCGCAGCAGCCGGCCGCGGTCCAGGGCCGCGCCCGGCCAGGTGAGGGAGGTCATGCGTGCGTCTCCTTGGCGGGGTGCGCGGGATCCGCCGGCGCTGCCGGGTCCGCGGGTTCGTCGGGTTCGGCGGTCGCGTCCGGGGCGTCCGCGGCGTCCGGTGCGTCCGCGACGGCTGCGGCGTCCGAGGTGTCCGCGGCGTCGGGGCCGGGCGGCGCGGATGCCTCCGGGGCGGTGGCGAGCGCGTCCAGCAGGCCGTCCTCGGTGACGTCGTCGCCCGCGAGGTGGCCGACGACACGGCCGTCCTTGAGGATCACCACCCGGTCCGAGCCCTCGATCAGCTCCTCCAGGTCCGAGGAGATCAGCAGCACCCCCAGGCCGTCCCGGGCCAACTCGTCGACCAGGCCCTGCACCTCGGCCTTCGCGCCGACGTCGATGCCGCGGGTCGGCTCGTCGAGCAGCAGCACCTTCGGGTTGAGGCACAGCCAGCGGGCCAGCAGCACCTTCTGCTGGTTGCCGCCGGACAGGTCGCCGACCTTCTGGTCCGGCCCGGACGCCTTGATCCGCAGCCGCTCCATGAAGAACGTGACGATCTCGTCCTGCTTGGCCTGCGAGACCAGGCCGGCCCGCGAGAGCCGGGGCAGCGCGGCCAGCGAGATGTTCTCCCGCACCGACAGGTTCGGGATCACCCCCTCGGCCTTGCGGTCCTCCGGCAGCATCACCACGCCCGCGCGGATCGCGGCGGCCGGGCTGCGCCGGTGCAGCGTGCTGCCCTCGACCTCGACCGTGCCCTGCTCGGTGGCGAGCGCCCCGATGATCGCCTTGGCGGTCTCGCTGCGTCCGGCGCCCAGCAGACCGCCCAAGCCGACGACCTCGCCCGGGTGCACGTCGAGCGAGACGCCGTGCAGTCGGTGGCGTACCGTCAGATCCTGGGCGCGCAGGGCGGGTTGGCCGTCCTGCCGCTCGTGGCCGTCGGAGTCGAAGGCGGTGGTGCCCTTGTCCCGGACCGCGGACATCTCCCGGCCCAGCATCAGGGACACCAGCTTGAGGCGTTCGAGGCCGGCGATCGGCCCGGTGTGCACCACGCGGCCGTCGCGCATGACGGTGACCTGGTCGCAGACGGCGTACAGCTCGTCGAGCCGGTGGCTGACGTAGACCACCGCGATGCCCTGCTCCTTCAGGCCGCGGATCACCGAGAAGAGGGTCTCGACCTCCTTCGGCTCCAGGGAGGAGGTCGGCTCGTCCATGATCACCACGCGGGCGTCGATCTGCACCGCCCGGGCCAGCGCGACCATCTGCTGGGCGCCGAGCCCGAGGGTGCGCAGCGGGCGGGTGACGTCCACCCGCACGCCGAACCGGCCCAGCACCTCGGACGCCTCGCGGTTCATCCGGCCGTGGTCGACCAGCCCGAAGCGGCGCGGCTCGCGGCCCAGGAACAGGTTGCGGGCCACCGACATCAGCGGGACGAGGTTGACCTCCTGGTAGATCGTGGAGATGCCGGCGGCCTGGGCCTCCAGCGGGTGGCGGAATTCCCGTGCCCGCCCGGCGAGTCGTACGGTGCCGGCGTCGGGACGGTGCACGCCGGTCATCACCTTGATGAGGGTGGACTTGCCCGCGCCGTTCTCGCCGATCAGGGCGTGCACCTCGGCGGGCCGCAGGGTGAAGTCCACCTCGCGCAGGGCGTGGACGCCCGCGAAGCTCTTGTCCACCCCCGCCACCTCCAGGACGGCGTCGCTGCGGGGGTCCGGGTCCTGCTGGACCAACGTCTTCCTCCTCTTGCGGAGTTGTGCGCGGTGCTGCGGGTGGGGGCGGTGCGCGGCGGGGCCGGGCCGTGGGGAGGCCCGGTCCGGCCCCGGCCGGGACCGCGCGGGCGTCAGTACACCAGGCCCTGGGAGAGCGCCTGCTTGGCGTTGTCCGCGGTGAAGTGCCCGTCCTTGATGATGACGTTCGCGGACACCCCCGCGGTGCCGTAGAAGTCCACCAGCGACTGGATCGCCAGCGGGCCGAACCGCGGGTTGGTCTCGATGTCGGCCACCAGCGCGCCGGACGCCACGTCCTGGACCGCCTGCTGGGTGCCGTCGATGGAGACGACCTTGATGTCCTTGCCCGGGGTCTTGCCGGCGGACTTGATCGCCTGGAGCGCGCCGAGCGCCATCTCGTCGTTCTCCGCGTAGACCGCGTTGATGTCCGAGTGGGCCTGGAGGAGCTGCTCCATCACCTTCTGGCCGTCGGTCTGGGTGAAGTTGGCGGTCTGCGAGGCGACGACCTTGATGTTCGGGTACTTCTTCTTGACCTCGTCGTCGAAGCCCTTGGTCCGGTCGGTCGAGACGTTGTTGCCCGGCGTCCCGGTGAGGACCGCGACGTGGGCGGTGCCGCCGGTCGCCGTGCCGAGGTCGTCGGCGGCGATCTGGGCCTGCCCGTAGAAGTCCGAGCCGATGAACGCGACGAAGTCGCCGCAGGCGGTGCCGGTGACGGTCCGGTCGATGGTGAGCACCGGGATCTTCTTCGACTTGGCCTGCGCGAGCGCCGGGCCGAGCCCGTCGGAGTTCTCCGGCGCCACGATCAGCACCTTGGCGCCCTGCGCGATCATGTCCTCGATCTGCGAGTTCTGCGCGTTGACGTCCGCGTTGGCGTTCCGCTCGATCAGCTTGACGCCCTTGGCCTTGGCCTCCGCCTCGATGCTCTTGGTCTCGGTGGCGCGGAAGGGGTTGCTCGTCGACTCGGACTGGGAGAACCCGACGATGGTCTTGCCGTCGGTGATGTCCAGCTTCGGGACGCCGCCGCCGTAGGTCTGGTAGGTGCAGGCGGGGCCGTCGGCGCCGGCCGTGGGCGAGGCGGTCTGCTGGGCGGCCGCGGTGTTGTCCGTGGCCGCGGCCTTGTCCGAACCGGAAGAGTCGTTGCCGGAGTTGGTGCAGGCGCTCGCGGCCAGGCACAGGCCGGCGGTGAGTACCGCGGCGGCGGTCCTGGCCCGGAAGGAGACGTTCATGCGCCGATCACATCCTCGTCGATGCGGGAAGAAGAATGGGGGCAAAGCGCGGACGCGCTGCATGGGGACGGGGCCGGCACCAGCGGTGTCCGGACCCGTCCTTTACAACGATGTAGAGGACCCTGGGGGATTGACGTCCACGTGTCAAGAGTCCGGTACGACTCCGCCTGAACCCGGGCTTCTTTGCCGCGCGGGGTGGACACGGTCCCGCTGCCGTGCTGTCATTTCCCTGCCCGGCTTTACATCGTTGTACGCCCCGGCGCGCCGCCGTAGTGCGATCCACTGACGGGCGCCGGCGGTGGTGCCTCCGCCGCCGGCGCTCCCCCTCTCGCCCCGCGCGGCCGCTCCTACAGGAAGCGCCACAGGTGGTCGTCGGTCCTGCTGTCCTCGAACTGGACGACCCTCGCGCTGTCGGCGGTGGACATGCCGTCGACGCCCAGCACCAGGCCGCTGTTGCCGTTGCGGATCCGGAACCAGCCGTCACCGTTGTCGACCAGGTGCCAGTAGTGGTCGGCCGTCCCGTTGTCGTGGTACTGCTGCACCTGCGCGCTGTCGGCCTGCGAGGCGCCCGCGACGGCCAGCAGCAGCCCGCTGTTGCGGTTCTTCACGGTGAAGCGGTTGTCGCCCGCCGAGGTGAACTGCCAGTCGTGGTCCGCGGTCCCGTTGTCCGTGAACTGCACGACGTTCGCGCTGTCGGCCGTCGACATGCCGTCCACCCCGAGCACCTTGCCGCTGTTCTTGTTCTGCACCCGGTACCAGGTGCCGGCCGCCACCGCCGCCTGACGCGCCGTCACGTCCCATTGCAGGATGCCCGCCGACACCCCCGGCGCGAGCTGCGCCACCACCCGCACCGCCTTGGTCGTCACCGGCGTGAACGACACCGCGTTGAAGCCGTTCACCGCCGTGCCGTACGCGCCCGCGCCCGACACCTGCCGCCACGACCCGTCCCCGGCCTGGTACTCCACGTGCCAGGAGGCCGGCACCCGGCACTGGCCGTGCCCGGTGTCGTCGTACCAGTAGACCGACGCTCCCGAGACCGTCACCGGCGCGGCGTAGCCGTACTGCACCCACTCGCTGGTGCCCGTGTGGTCCCACCAGGTGAACCGCGGGTGCGACTGGTCGTAGGAACTGCTGGGCGTGTAGGCGCTGTTGAGGGCGTTCACGGTGTCGCCCGACCAGCACCAGGAGGCCGACGGGGTGGCCGGGAGCTGCCACTCGCGGCCGCCGGAACCGACGGTGGGGAAGGAGGTGATCCGCAGCGCGGCCGCGCCCATCGGGATCAGCGTCACCGTGGCGGCCGGCTCCGACGTCGCCACCGGGCTCGGCTGGAGCGTGGACACCACGTCCTGCGTGTCCGCCTGCCAGTTGGGGATCGGCCGGGCCTGCGCGGTCATCGCCACCGGCGTGCCCTCCGGGGTGAACGGGTTGCCGCTCGCCCCGGTGGTGGTGGCCGTGAACGTGCCGGGCACCAGGCCGTAGTTCCACGCCGAGGTCGGGAAGACCTCGTACTCCGCCCAGTGCGAGGACGTGTCACCGGTCCGCAGGAAGTTCTGGCCGATCCGCAGCGAGTACGTCAGCGGGCCGCGGTGCACCGACAGCGCGTCGTGGTTCTGCGTCCAGGTGGTGGTGGCGACCTCCATCGGGAACGAGACGGCGACCGTGTCGCCGTTCTTCCAGGTGCGGTTCACCGCCACGAAGCCCGCGCCGCCCGACGCGCCCACCGAGGTCCCGTTGACCTTCACCGACGGCTTGCCGCACCAGGCCGGGACCCTGAGGTAGAGCGGGAAGGCCACGCTGCCGGACAGCGCCAGCACCAGCGAGACGCTGTCGGTGAACGGGTAGTTCGTGGTCTCGGTGACGGTCACCGCGGTGCCCGCCGAGCCGACCTTCGCGGTCACCTTCGTCGGCGCGTACAGCACCGCGGCCAGCCCGTTGTCCGCCGTCGCCAGCCACGCGTTCTCGGTGAAGTACGCCCACCCCTGGCCGTAGTTGTGCGGGCAGCAGCGGTACTTGTCGACGCCCAGCAGGTACGCCTGCATCGAGAAGGTGTTGTCGAACTGGTGCAGCGTCTTGTCGTAGTCGTCCAACTGCACCTGGTTCGCCGCGGTGGCGTAGTGCAGCGAGGTGTGGCCCGGCTCCATCGAGGCCGGCAGCGAGTTGAACGCCAGCGTCTCGGTGCCGTCGGCCCAGCTCGGGTCGCCGGTCATCCGCACCATCGACTCGAAGCTCTGCATGTACTCCACGATCCCGCAGGTCTCGAAGCCCTGCCGCGGATCGCCGTACCCGGGGCGGGCGTTCTCGTCGCCGGCGAACCCGCCGCCGCTGAACTGCCCGTAGGTGCCCTGGATCGTCGCGTAGTCCTGGTAGGTCGCCTGGGTCAGCGCCGCGTTCCCGCGCAGCGCGGCGAAGGCCGGCTCGGTGAAGCCCTGCGCCAGGTTCACGTTGTGCAGCGACGGCAGGTTGTCCACGTAGTTCGCGCCGTACTGGTGGATCTTGTCCGCCAGCCCCAGCAGCGCGCTGCTCCCGGTCCGGGCGAACAGCCAGTGCAGCGCGTGCAGCGTCGTCGCCCACCGCACCGAACCCCAGCTCTGGTTGAACGCCGAGGCGCCGAACGTGTTCTGGTAGCCGAAGAACTTCGTCAGGAACGGCACGATCCGGCTGTCACCGGTGTACTCCTGGTAGGTGCACAGCGCCTGGAGCATCGGCATGAACGGCCAGAAGTCCGGCCCGCCGCCGAGCGAGGTGCGCAGCGACGTCGGTCCGAAGAAGCCGTCCGACTGCCCCGTCGCCAGTACCCCGTTCACCCACGTGTCGGCCTTCGCGCGCAGGCCCGCGTCCCCGGTCACCCCGGCGAGCGAGGTCAACCCCCGGACCCAGTACGGCACTTCCTCCCAGCCGACCTGCGACGGGTGGAACCAGCCGGTGGTCGAGGTGTCCAGGAAGTGCGACACCTCGTCGTAGCGGCCGGCGATCCCGTCGACCTCCAGGGCGAGTTGCTGCGCCAGCCAGCCCGACGCGGTGACACTGCCCGTGGGCAGCTTCAGGAACGGGGTGCGGGTCAGCCCCGCCGGATACGGGTGGTACAGGCCGCCGCCGGACGTGTCGCCGACCAGCACCACCCCCGGGCCGCCGCCGGCGGCCCAGGAGGAGGTGACCATGCGGCCGGCGAACGCCACGGTGCCGAGGGCGGCGGCGCCGCCTCGAAGGAAGGTACGACGATCCATGGACGTGCTCCCTGCTCGGGGAAGTGGGGGGATGGGGCTGCGGCGCGGGTCAGATCATGCGCCACAGGTGGTCGGTGGTCCCGTTGTCGTTCCACTGCGTGACCTGCGCGCTGTCGGCGGTGGAGGCGCCGTCCACGGCGAGCAGCCTGCCCGAGCGGACGTTGACGATCTTCGACCAGCCGTCCCCGTTGTCGACGATCCGCCAGACGTGGTCCGGGGTCCCGTTGTCCTGGTACTGCTGGACGTGCGCCCCGTCGTCCAGGCTCTGGTCGTGGACGGCCAGCACCTTCCCGCTGTTGCGGTTGACGATCCGCACCGTGCCGCCGCCGTTGTCCAGCAGCGTCCACACGTGGTCCGCGGTGCCGTTGTCGGTGTACTGCGTGACCTCGGCCGAGTCCGCCAGCGACATCCCCGAGACGGCCAGCACCTTCCCGGAGTTCCGGTTCTGGATGCGGCACCACACCACGGTCGAGGACGCCGGCCGCAGGGCCAGCGCGAACATCCCGCCGACCACCGGCCGATCCTGGAAGCCGCGCTGCGCCGCGCTCGCCACCGTGTACCAGTCGCTGAACGGCACCCGCTGCGGCGTGGCGCCCGCGTACCCGTACACCCCGTTCACCAGCGCGTCACGGGTGGGGCCGTGGTCGGACAGCCACGCCGCGGTCCACACCTCCCAGTCGGCCTTGGTGTAGTCGTTGCGCGGGTCCAGGACCACCCCGTACGCGCCCGCGTTCGCCGCGTACCAGGACGCCTCCGCCGCCGCGGTCCCGGTCGGCACCAGGTCCAGGCCGAGCAGCTTGTCGGCGAAGCCGTTGTACTTCAGGCTCCAGGTGCCGTCCTGGTCGTAGGCGAGCTTGAGGTGCTTGCCCGAGGAGTCCGCCGCGAGCGTCGTCCACTGGCTGATGTAGCTGCGCGAGAGCGTCGCGTACCGCGCGGCGTCGGCGCCGTTGCCCGCCGCCCGCGCCACCACGCCCATCGCGCCGATCCCGACGATGCCCTTGAGCGCGAGGTTCGCGCTGTGCGCGATGAAGCCGGTGAAGTCGTCGGTCTGGTTCTGGTACCCCGGGTCCAGCGCGTTGGACACCAGGTACTCCGCCCACTGCCGCAGGATCGTGTAGTGGGTGGTGGCGAACGACGCCGCGTCCGCCGCGGACAGCCGCTGGACCACCGCCGCCGCCATGACCAGGATGTCCGCCGACTCCTCGACCGGCATGTCCTCCTCGTTGCCGTCGTTGTGCCCGGCCGCGTTGGGGTACGACGAACCGAGGTCGTGCTCGGCGAACCCCTTCGGCCAGCCGCCGTGCTCGGCGTAGTCGAGCAGCGGCTCCAGCAGCAGCCGGAGGTAGGCGGGGGACAGGTACAGGTACGCCGGGAAGGCCGGATACGTCACGTCGATCGTGGACATGTTGCCGTCGGAGGAGATCTCCTTCAGGAACGCCCACGGGCTGCCGCCCCGGTCCACCAGCTCGGTGCCCGCCACCGCCTGCCGCAGCGCCAGCGCGCACACCGCCGCGTAGTGGTCCCCGGTGGTCCCGCCCCCGGCCGCGGCGACCGCGTCGTCGTGGATGCGCTGCTCCAGCGCCGTCATCGCCGACAGCGCCGCCGCGTGGTCGGCGTCGAACCACTGCACCATGTCCGTCCACGACGACCAGTAGTGCGTCCACCACGGCTGCAACTGCGTGCCGAGGTAACTCACCGCCGGGGTCCGCACATGCCCGAGCGTCACCGTGAACTCCGCCGACGCGGTACCCGGGCTGACGGTGCCGAAGTCGCGGTTCAGCCCCAGCACCGGCCAGCGGTCGCTGATCGCCCGCGGCTGTGCGCCGTCCACCGTCCCGGCCAGCCGGCCGCCGCCGGCCGACGCGGCGCGCACCACCGTGTCCTGCCCGATCTGCCAGGTCAGCCCCGAGCCGGTCGCGGCGAACACCAACTGCCCCCACGACGCCTGGTCGCCGTGCTCCTGGAGCACGCCCGGCGCCGCCGGCTGCGCGGTGAGCACCGTCATCGAGCCGGCCTGCTGCTGCGCCCAGGTGATCTGCGTCGAGGTGTCGCCGTGTACCCACTCGCCGGACACGTCCAGGTGCACGTCCACCGCGTGCGCCTTCCCGTCGTTGCTCTGCGCCTGCACCGTCACGTACGACAGCGGCACGGACTGCCGCTGGAGGTTGCCGAGGTCGACGGGGGAGAAGAACGTGACGGTCAGTGTCACCCCGCCGCCGCTCACCTGGTAGATCGAGCGGGTGGCGGTGAGTTGGAGGGAGAGCTGCTGCATCGTGGTCAGCGCCGGGCCGGCGGGCAGGTTGGGCGAGCCGGCGAAGACGTAGCCGGTGCCGTCGATCCGGGCGAGGCCGCACAGCGCGGTGACGTGGCCGTTCCAGAAGCTGGACCAGGTCCCCGCGAGGTTGTCGGCGGCCACCCAGGTGGACAGGTAGGGCGAGCGGACCGCGAGCGGGACCGCCGGCGGCCGCAGCGGCGCGAACGTGGAGGCGGCCGCGGCCGCGGCGTGCGCGTCGAGCGGTGCCGCCGCGGGCGTGGCGCCGGCGGACGCGGCGGCGGCCGGGCCCGCGGCGAACCACCCTCCGGTCGCGGCGGCCGCGGTCAACGCGCCGCTCCACTTGAGCAGTTCGCGGCGACCGGGGTGGGGGGAGCGGGTGTCGTCGGATGTCACGGTGATCCGTTTCTGCGAAGAAGGGCGCGGAGGGGGGACGGAAGTGCGGGACACGCGCAGGGGGGAGCAGGGGCCGTGGGGGCCCGTTGCCCGGGATCTTCGGGTTCTTCAACGTTGGAAAGGCTGGCGCCAACCGGCATGACAGCACTTGGCGTGGGGCCTGTCCATACCCCGCGCAGAAGTGGCCTCCGCGGTCCGGCCGTTGAACAGGCGTCCCTCCTGTCCCACCGCAGGCCCGCGACGTGCGGCGGAGTCCGTTCGGGGCGGCCCGCGGTGGGCTTTACAACGTGAGTAAAACCGATCGGCCCGGGATGCCGGCGGACGGGCCCGGGGGAGCGCTCCCCGGCGGGCCGTACGGGCCGTACGGGCCGTGCGGGCCGGCGGGGGGACCGATGCGCACGGTCGCGTGGACAGGGCCGGGCCGACGCCCCTCTGCCGGCGTATGCCGCCTCCCCCGGGGCGAGCCTGACTCGGGATGCGGGGCTCCTGAGGGGTATCCACGGGCGGCGCGGACGGCGTATAGTCTGACAACGTTGTCACCTCGGGGCTGCCTCGGTCGCCGCCGTGGTGGCGGCGAGGGCCGCTCCGGCGGCGGCGGTCGGGCGTGCGCGGGATGCGTGCCGGCCGCAGGGACCCGTGGGCGGGGCCGATGTCAGGCGGCTCCGCCCACGCTTTTCGCCCGCGTCGCGGGCGGGTGGCGGGGGTTGGTGGCGGAGTGCGCCGCCGAGGCGTGCGCGGAGGTCCGCGGGTTCGGGGGTTCGCCAGTTCGCCGGGAATCCGGCGGACGGAGTGCCGGGGCCCGGGCTCGGAGCGCCGAGGGGCGGCTCAGCGTGTCGTGAGGCGGGCGATCGTCCCGATCTCCAGAGCGGTCCACAGCGCGCCGTCGGGCCCTTGCACGATGCCGTGTGGTTCCGACCCCGGGCCCGGGAGGTCGTGCTCGTCGATCCGGCCGTCGGGCGTGATCCGGCCGACGCGGTCGGCTCCCCACTCGGTGAACCAGCAGGCTCCGTCGGTGCCGGCCGTGATGGCGTGCGGGCGTGCCGCGGGGTCGGGCAGGGCGAACTCGTCGATCGTCCCGTCCGGCGTGATCCGCCCGATCCGGCCGGCGCCGATCTCGGTGAACCAGCAGGCTCCGTCGGCGCCGGCCGTGATGCCGACCGGAGCGCCGCCCGGGGTGGGCAGCGGGTGCACGGTGACGTCGCCGCCGCGTCCGAGGGCGCCGATCGCGTTCGCCTGGTTCATCGTGAACCACAGCCGGTCGTCCGGGCCGGCGGCGATGGCTGACGGGAAGGCGCCCGCGAGCGGGAGGGGGAACTCCGTGATCTGCCCGGCGGGGGTGATGCGGCCGATCCGGTCGGCTCCGGCCTCGGTGAACCACGGCGCGTCGTCGGGGCCGGCGGTGATGCCGTAGGGGCCGCAGTCCGGCGTCGGGGGCCGGAACGACGTGCGGTCGCCGGTCGTGGTGATGCGGCCGATCCGGTGGCCGCGGAACTCGGTGAACCACAGCGCGCCGTCGGGCCCCGCCGTGATGACCGACGGCCCGCCGGAGGCCGGTTCGAGCGGGTGGACGGTGAGGGTGCCGTCGGTGGCGATGCGGCCGATCCCTCCCCGGTGGACCAGCGTGAACCACAGTGCTCCGTCCGGTCCGGCGGTGATGCCGTAGGGTCCGGCGGCCCGGTCGGGGACGGGGAACTCGGTGATCGCGACGGACGGAGGACTCGGCATCGGCGGGTTCCTTGATCGGTGGACGGCGAACCGTCGGCGGGGGTGGTGCGCGGCCGGGTGGGACTGCGGATGCTGGGGCCTGTCCGGCGGATCGTGCCGGGCGCCGTGAGCCCGGAGGGATCCACCGGACAGGCCCTAGTCGCGCCCGGTCAGGGAGGCGATGCACGTGGTGAGCAGGCGCCGCATCTGGTCCTGTTCGCCGGTGTCCAGGTCGGCCAGCATGGCCTGCTCGACGCGGCGCACGGCGGCGCTGGCCGTTTCGAGTTGGCGGCGCCCGTCGGCGGTGAGTTCGGTGGGCAGGGCCCTGCCCACCGGCGCCCGTGCCGCGCGGGTGACGAGCCCCTGCTGTTCGAGGGCCTTCAGGAGCACGTTCATCGACTGCCGGGTGACGAAGGTGCCTCGGGCGAGCTCGGAGTTCGACAGCCCGGGGCGCTGGGACAGCAGTTCCAGGCACGAGTAGTGCGTGATCGTCATGCCGAGCGGGCTCAGCACCGCCTCCAGGGCGGAGTGCAGGGCGCTGGAGGCCGCTTTCAGCATGTACCCCAGCGAAGTGTCCAGCTCGATCCCGGGCTCGCCTTGACTCATGTCAGCAGTCTGACATACGTTGGGTATGTCAGAAGACTGACATCTATGAGGAGGTAAGGATCATGGCCGTCACCGGACCCGACTTCGTTTCCCTACAGGTGCGCGACCTGGAGCGCTCCGCCGCGTTCTACGAGCGGTACCTGGGGCTGAAGCGCTCCGACGCGGGGCCGCCGCACGCCGTCGTGTTCGACACCAAGCCGGTCGCGTTCGCCGTCCGCGACGTGGTCGCGGGCGTCGACCTGGACGCGCTGGCGCAGCCGGGCCAGGGGATGGCGCTGTGGCTGCACGCCCCCGACGCGCAGGACATCCACGACGCGCTCGCCGCCGCCGGCACGACGATCGTCGCGGCGCCCGTGGACGGGCCGTTCGGCCGCACCTTCACGTTCGCGGACCCCGACGGATACCAGGTGACCCTCCACGACCGCGGCTGAGCCGGGCGCACGCCGCGGTGCTGACGCTCTGTCCGTGCGGCGGGTCCCCTGAGCGCCGTCTTCGGTGACCGACCTGAACCGATCACGGTGGGCCCCGCCCGCGTCGGCATGCGCGGTCACCGACCGGTGGAAGACCGACCCACCGTGGTCTGCGCGTCGGCCGTCGCGATTACGGCGTCGGCCAGTTCCGCGGTGGACCGTTCGCCGCCCGCTTCGACGCGATCCATGCGCAGCCCGTCGAGGGCATCGATCATGAGGGCCTGATAGCGCTGCGTGCGGGCCAGGAACTTGTCCATCAGAACCCGTTCCTCCTCGCTGGCCGTTTGGTAGCGACCCGCCGCGTGGACGCGGGCGCGCACCACGGAGTCGTCGGCGGTGAGCCAGACGGCGGCGGTCTGCGGGACCCGCAGTCCCGCGACCCGAACGGGCCAGAGTGCCGATCCCTCCAGCACCAGCCCCCGAGCGCCGCGGTCCTCGGCCGCACGGGTCGTGACCAACTCCTCGATGCGGGGCCACAGTCGTTCGTAGTGGTCGAGGACGGACGCGATCAGTTCGTCCACCGTGAGCGATGCGTAGTGCTCGGCGACGTGTGCGGGCACCTCCCAGTCCGGGGTCCTCCAGGGCCGCCCGGGGTGCCGGGCCAGGCCGTCGGTGCTCAGGCACGTGAACCCGAGCCTCTCCGCCACCACTTGGGCGACGGTCGACTTTCCGACGTTCGACGTGCCCCCGATCAATACCACTCGTACGTCACACACGCCCACCACCGTACTGATTCCACGGCGATGCCCGTGGTCGACGGAGCCCGGGGACACGGAATGCCGTTGCGGGAACCCGGGGCGAGGTCGGTCAGGTGGTGGGCCTCTGCGCGTCGAAGAGGGCGGGGGCGACGACGCGGGCCCTTTCGTAGAGGTGGCGGGCGGTCGCGTTCTTGGTGTGGGGGCGGAGGGACCGGGCCATTTCCCTGAGGTGCTCGTCCACCCGTCCGGACTGGATCGACGGATAGTCGTCGAGGACCTCGTTCCAGGTGGCGCACGCTGCGTCCAGGTGCCCGAGGGCCAGTTGCCGCTTGGCCAGCATCGAGGTGAACCGCATGCCGCTGCGGTGCGACTCGTTCGCGGGCTCGCGTAGGCGGAAGTGGAGTTGCAGCGATTCGACACTGCCTGCCACGTCGCCGAGTGCGTACCTGACCTGTGCGGTGTGGTAGGCGAGCGTGGCGGGGCTGTATCCGCCGAAGGTCCGGGACTGACTCTCCGCCCGGCTCATCGACACCTCGGTCCTGCGGATGCTGTTGAGCGCGTTGTGGCGCTCGCCCGCCACGGCGTAGGAGTGGGCCTGTTGGCCGGACATGAAGGCGGCCATCCTCGGCCCCGCCGCGGGTGACGCCTCGCTCGCGGCTTCCGCCCACTTCACGGCTGTCGGGCCGTGCCCCAAGTCCACCGACTGGACGGACATGCCGCGCATGATGTGGCAGTAGGTCAGGTGGTCGTGGCTGGCACCGGCAAGCTTTAGGCCCCTGGTGTAGTACTGCTGGGCAGTGCCGTGCAGTCCCTCGTCCACGGCCATCCAGCCGGTCAGGTAACAGAGGAACGAAGCGGCGGACATCATGGCCCTGCGCACGTTCTCGGGTGCAGTCGCCTTCAGGTAGGGGGCGACGATGTTCACCAGGAACGCAGCGGCCATCGGGCGCGCGTACCGACCGCCGAACTCGTCGTCCAGGTCCGAAAGCCGCTCGGTCATGGCGACCACCGAATCGACGTCGGCCATTCCGATCCGCTGCGCCTGACCGGACCCCGTCGATTCCATCCGGCCCACCACGTCCTGCCAGCCGGGAACGGCGAGGGCTACGGAGAAGAGCGAGGCTCCGAGGATGTTGCGGCGTGAGGGATCCATGTCCTGCCTGCCCAGGTCGAGTAGACCCTCCACGGTACTGGCATCGCGGCTGTCGTGCGCAGAGGCGGGCGCGGACGCCGGCGCGGGGAAGCCCGCTTCCGCGTGGGTGACCGGGCGTTGGAGGCGGCGGGCCAGGGCCTCCAGAACGAGGGGGCGGGCAGCCTCCTTGGGCATGTGGCCGTCCAGCCACTGGTGCACGGAGGGTGGTTGGTAGCGCGTGGGCCTCCCGCGCTCCGTGGCGACCTTGTTGACCTCCTGGGCGAACTGCCGCAGCGTCCAACCCGTGGCGGCGTACAGCCGCTTGAGGCCGTCGTTCGGCTGCCGGTCGTCCATGTCCGTGCCTCACCCTGTGCTTAACGCTCTTAACTGTGCCCGCTTCGCCAACGATAGCGCTCTGCGTGACGGCCCGGTTGCCTAGAGCAAGTCGAACGGCACGGTGGAAGGGGAACAGGTATGGGCGACGGGGGCGGTACGAGCAGCAGGGGCGTCGTCGGTCGGACGTTTCTGTCGGCGCGGGAGTGGTACGCGCGGGAACTGGCCTCCCGGCGGCGGCAGTCGGGGTTGACGCTGGTGGAGCTCGCGAAGCTCTGCCTCTACGAGCAGTCGTACCTGCACCGGTTGGAGCGGGGGCAGCGGCTCGGGACGGTGGAGGCGGCCGCCGCGCTGGACCGGGTCTACGGCACCGGGGACCTGCTGGTGAGGTTGTGGCACCTGGCGAGGCGGGAGACGAAGGACCGGCTGCTGCCGGGGATCGAGCCGCTGGAGCGGGAGGCGGTGAGCATCCAGGAGTACGCGGTCGCCGCCGTTCCCGATCTGCTCCAGACCCGTGCCTACGCGCGGGAGCAATTGCAGACGGCGCACGTGGGGGAGGAGCGGTTGGCGGCGGAGGTCTCGGGCCGGATCGACCGGCAGGAGCGACTGACCGGTCGGGACCCGCTGCACTACCGGGCGTTGATCGACGAGGCCGTGCTGAGGCGCGGGGCGCGGGACCCGAAGACGTGGGCCGGGCAACTGGAGCACCTGGTCGAGGCGGCCCAACGGCCGGGCGTCTGCGTGCAGGTGGTGCCGTTCGGCAGCGGGCCGCACCCCATCCGCGCCTGCCTGGAACTGGTCTACTTCCGTGACGCGCCCACCGTGGCGTACACGCAGGGCAGTTGGAGCGGCCACCTGACCGAGGACCCGGAAGAGGTCGAACCGCTGCGCCTCGCGTACGACGTGCTGCGGGACACGGCCCTGACCCCGGCGGAGTCGCTGGCGTTCCTGCGGGCGCTGCGGGAGGAGCAGGCGGCGCCCGGCCCGTCGCAGGGCCCCGAGTCGTGAGCGGCACGCGGGTTCAGGCTTGAGGGCTTCACCGGTTTCCGCAACCCCGCCCACGCTGGTCGGGGTGCTGTCCTACCTGCTCAGTAGGCTCGGGGCATGAGCGTTTCCCTCTACTACTCCGCGCGCCGGGCGACGGCCCTCACGTCGGCCGAGGCCGTCGCGGTGGACCGCGTCGTCACCGACCACATGGCGTCCTTCCCGTACCCGGACGAGGAGAGCCTCTACCTGTACGAGATGGCGGCCGGCGAGTCGGACGCGATCGTCGCCGGGTCCACCAAGATGCCGCTCGATCCCGAGCACGTGTTTCCGGTGATCGGCCATGTGCTGGCGTCCGTCAGCGAGTTGCGCCGGGCCCTGCCGGGGGCGGAGTGGCGCGTGCACCTGGACGACTTCGACGTCCCGTGGCAGGAGGACGAGGGGTACTCCCTGCCCGGGTGCGCCGCGGACCTCCGGCAGGCCGAGCCTGACGGAGCCTGAGGCCGGCCCCCGGGGTCCCTCCGCCCCCCGGGCGCACGGTCACGGCTCCGGGGCCGCACGCCGGTCGGGCGCTGGAGGGCAGAAGTTCCACCAGTTGACGTCACGTCAGGTTGTCGCGCACCTGCGCGGGGGCCGCCGTCCGGACGCGGTCGACGGCGTGGGGCCGGACGCGCTGCGCATGGTGATGGGCGCGTTCCTCGGCTCTCCGCCGGCTTCCGTGACGCGCGGCGTCCGAGGCGGCGGGCGGCTCGGGAAGTGCTTCGGCGGGGGACGGGGAGCCGTGGGTGTCGGTCGGGCGTGCGAGGATCCGTGGGCATGATCTCCCCTCAGGAAGTGATCCGCCGCGCCGGCGACGACGGCGTGATGCCGCTCGTCACCCTGGACGAGTTCTTCGACGGCAACGAGGACGAGGAGTGCATCGCGCCGAACCAGTGGGGCTACGGGAGGCCGGTCCTCGCCGTACTGTTCGCGCGCCTTCGCGCCGTCGAGCAGCGGCCGGACGTCGCCTGGGTCCGCGTCCAACTGCACCCGGACACCGTGGATATGGGCGAACTCGCCGGTGAGGCCGTCGCCGTCTGCACCACGGCCGAGGAGCACGTCTGCGCCGCGTGGACCGAGGGGTTCGAGGCCAGCGGGGTGATCCCGCAACTGGTGGACACCTACCGCGACGTCCCGGAGGTGCCGCCGGGCGCGACGGTGTGGTCCGTGGTGTGGGACTGAGGGCCGTCCCCGGAAGAAGCCCGTGCGGGCGCGGGCCGGCCGCCCGAGGCGCCGTGCCCGGCCCCGCCCTCACCCCGCGTGGCGATGGTGGATGCGCGGGTCCCCGTCCTTCCTGCGGCTGACCTCCACCAGCCCCGGATAGTCGACGGCGACCCCGCGCAGCAGGGTGTGCACGGCCTGCTCCACCTCGTCGTCACTCGTCACGGCGTGACCGAACAACGCGCGGTAGTGGACGAGTGAGGCGAGCAGGTCGAGCAGCAGGTCGCGGTCGACGTCGTCGCGCAGGTCCCCGCGCGCGATGGCGCCGTCGAGCGCGTCGCCGACGGCGGCCCGCGGCGGGTCGAACAGCGCGGTCATGAAGGCATCCCGCCGCCGCGGATCGTCCCCGCAGTCGGCGAGCAGCGAGGCGAGCGCGTCGGGCGGCATGCGCCGGGCTCGGGCCGCTCGCCGCCGGGTACCTCGGCGCGGTGCTGGCCGCCGGCTGGACGCTCGGCTCGATCGCGTGCAGCGGCATGTCCCACCGCGGTGGAACGATCATCGGCGCGGGGCCGGTCTTCTCCCTGGCCGGTCCCGTGGGGCTGTTCCTCGCCGGTCCGGCGCACTCGGGCGCAGTGGCGGCCGTGGCCGCGGTGGGCGCCGCGCTGCTCCTGCTGGGGTGGGGGATCGGCATGGCATGGCCCCATCTGCTCACACTCGTCCTGCGGTTGACGCCGGAGGCGGACCAGGACCTCGCCGGATCCTCGGTCACCACGATCCAACTCGCCGCCACCGCGTTCGGGTCGGCGCTCGCCGGGACCATCGCCAATGCCATCGGCTTCTCCGGCGGTGAGGGTGCGGGCGGCCTGAGCGGTACCGCGCGCTGGATGTTCGGGCTGTTCGCGCTCGCTCCTCTGGCCGCGGTGGTGACCGCGCGACGGGTCGGCCGCTGATACGGGCGCCGTTGGGCCGGGCGCCGTTGGGCCGGGCGTCGTCGGGGCGCCGGCGGCCGTCCCTCCGCCCTCACGCCGGTCCGCCCTCACGCTGGTCCGCTCGTGCCGTAGTTCCACCCGTGCCGTTGTTCCACCCGCGCCGCCCCCCGGCGCCCGAAGCCGACCGGCCGGCCCGGCCGCCCGTTGTCTGTGAGCCCTCCGTGCGGCTCCTGTGCCCGCGGCCCGGGCCGCCGGACGTCCTCCGCGCCCCACCCGTCGCAGCCGTCACGAATTGAAGGGTTTCAATGCGAATCCCGTCGAGGAAGCTCCGTTCTGACGGACATTCAGGCTGCTCAGGGGATTGACGCCGACCGGGCGCCGCCATAGCGTCCAGCCTTGATTTAATCGATTCATCGAGGTCGGGCCGCAAGGGAGACAGGCAGTCATGGGCGTTGAGGAGCAGCCGGAGCGCGCGGCGCGACCGGAGCGGCAGGAGCAGCCGGAGCGCGCGGCGCGACCGGAGCGGCAGGAGCAGCCGGAGCGGGCGGGCGCGGACCGGCTCACACGGCGGAGGGTCCTCCAGGCCGGCGCGGCGACGGGCGCGATGACCGCCCTGTCCTGGGGCGCGGCGGCCGGAGCCGCACAGGCCAGCCCGTCGGCGAACGCGAACGCGCACGCCGTCGCGGCGACCGCGAAGCACTCGGGGGGCGCTTCGGCCGCGGCGGGCTGGCTGGCGGCCCCCGACCGCCCGCTCCAGCCGAAGTTCCGCTGGTGGTGGCCGGACGGCCTGGTCGAGACCGCCGAACTGCGCCGGGAGATCGACCAGATCGCCGACGCGGGCTTCGGCGGCGTCGAGATCTCCGCGGTGCACCACAGCGTGGACGACACCTCCGTGCTCGACACCGCCCACCACGGCTGGGGCAGCCCGTCGTGGATCGCCGGCATGGAAGCGGCGCTGGAGCAGGCCGACAAGCGCGGCCTGACCGTCGACATCACCATCGGCCCCGCCTGGCCCGCCGCCGTCCCCACCATCACCCCGGACAGCGAGGGCGCGCTCCAGGAACTCGCCCACGGCTTCGTGTCCGTGGCCGCGGGTGCGACGTACCAGGGCGCCGTGCCGGCCCCGCTGGCCGCCGCCGCGAGCACCGTCACCCGGCAGACCCTCGTGGCCGTGCAGGCCGTGCGGGTGGACACCGCCTACAGCACCACCAAGCTGACGGGTCTGGACGCCGGCTCGGTGACCGACCTGACCGGCCGCGTCACCGGGTCCCGCACGTGGAGGTCCACCGACGCCGGCGTCGGCGCGCAGATCTCCTGGACCGCGCCCGCCGACGGCACCTGGCTGCTGTTCGCGTACTGGCAGCGCGGCGTGGGCCAGACCCCGGAGGCCGGTCCGCACACGGTGCCCGCCGCCTACGTGGTCGACCACTTCAGCACCGTCGGAACCCGCGCGATCACCGACTTCTGGGAGTCGGACCTGCTGACCAAGCCGGTGCGCCGGCTCATCTCCAAAGCCGGCGGCGCCCTGTTCGAGGACTCCATCGAGCTGGAGAGCAAGTCGCTGCTGTGGACGCCGCAGGTCCTGGCGGAGTTCTCCCGGCGGCGCGGCTACGCGCTGCTGCCCTACCTGCCGACCCTGCTGGTCAGCGGCGGCAACCAGGCGTATTCCTTCGAGCCCCGGCTGACCCGCGAGATCCAGCACGACTACTGGCAGACCCTGTCCGACCTCTACAACGCGCAACACGCCACGGCCGTCAAGAAGTGGGCCAACGCGCTCGGCCTGAAGCTGCGCGCCCAGCCGTACGGCCTCCAGACCGACGCCACGTACACCTCCGCGATCCTCGACATCCCCGAGGGCGAGTCGCTGGGCTTCCACAACCTGGACGACTACCGCAGCATGACCGGCGGCCGGGACATGGCGGGCACCACCATCCTGTCCTGCGAGTCGGGCGCGTACACCGGCGGCGCCTACAACACCACCTGGCAGAAGTTCCTGCTCACCATGGGCGGCGCCTACGCCGCCGGGGTCAACCAGACGGTGATCCACGGCTTCTCCTACGCTGAGCTGCCCGGCGTCCAGTGGCCCGGCTACGCGGCCTTCACGCCGTACAAGGGGGCCGTCGGCTACGCCGAGGCGTGGGGGCCGCGGCAGCCCACCTGGCGCCACATCACCGACATGTCCGGCTACCTCTCGCGGATCCACAAGGTGCTCCAGACCGGGAAGCCGCGCATCGACGTGGCGGTCTTCCGGCAGACCGGCTACGTGGACACCGGCATCGGCACGTCCTGGTTCACCGCGACGGGCATCACCCTCGGCTGGAACCACTCCTTCATCAGCGAACCGCTGCTCAGCCTGCCCTCGGCCAAGGTCACCGGCGGCAAGCTGGCCGCGAACGGCCCGGCGTACCAGGCGATCTTCGTCGAGGGCGACCGCTTCTCCGGCATGGACATCACGCTGTCGGTCGCCACCGCCGAGAAGTTCCTCGCCTTCACCAAGGCGGGCCTGCCGATCATCCTGCTCGGTGACTGGTCCGCCCCGAGCATCCCCGGCGTCGACCCCGGCGGCCAGAACGCCCGGCTGGCCGCGGTCATGGCGCAGCTCCTGGCGCAGCCGCGGGTGCGGGTGCTCAGCGACCTCACGCAGATCCCCACCGCGCTCGACGACCTGGGCGTCACGCCGTACGTCTCGTACTCCACCGGCTCCACGCTGCTCAACGCCCACCGGTACGCGGGCGGCGTGGACTACTACTACTTCTGCAACGGCAAGCACGCCGAGACCGTCAAGCCGCCGGTCGCGGCGATCGACCACGACGTGACGCTGCCGCGGCAGCGCTCCGGCGACGTGCCCTACCTGCTGGACCTGTGGACCGGCGAGATCACCCGGATCGGCCGGTACACCGAGGGGAAGGACGGCTCGGTGACCTTCCGCGTCACCCTCCAGCCGGGCGAGACGATGGTGGTCGCGGTCGGGGCCCCCGGGCTGTTCGGCGACCGCAACGCCAAGGACGCGCACGCGGTCACCACCGACGCGCAGGAAGCGCTCTTCGTGGACGGGCGACTGGTGGTCCGCGCGACCGCCGACGGCAGGTACACCACCACGCTGTCCAAGGGCGGAACGACGCACAGCACGCTGAGCGGGATACCGCAGCCCACTACGCTGACGCGGTGGGAGCTCGACGTCGAGGACTGGCAGCCCGGAGCCACGGCCACCACGACCTCGGTCGTCCGCCACAGCCTCTCCCTCGACGCGCTGGCCGCCTGGCCCACCCTGCCGGACATCGCCGACGCCTCCGGGATCGGCACCTACCGCACGACCGTCCAGCTCGACGGCCCCTGGAGCGGCGGCTACGGCGCCTACCTCAGCCTGGGCACGGTGTACGACACCTGCCGGGTGACCGTCAACGGCCACCGGCTCGCCCCCGTCGACCACATCCACCCCGTGGTCGACCTCGGCGGGTACCTGCGGCGCGGCGCCAACACCATCGAGGTGGAGGTGGCGACCACGCTCGGCAACCGCCTGCGGGTGTCCGACCCGGCGGTGTACGGCACGATGGCGCCGCAGCCGTACGGGCTGATCGGGCCGGTGCAGTTCACGCCGTACGGGGAGGCGCCGCTGGTGTGAGACCCGCTCCCGGCCCCATGGGGGATGGGGCCGGGAGCGGCCGTGGTGCCGGGGGCGGGCCGGGCGGAGCGGCGGTTGCCGCCGGGGCGGGTCGGGGCGGGTCGGGGCGGGTCGGGGCGGTCCGGAGCCGGGCAAGGGGGCCGTCGTGCCGGGGCGGCGGGGAAAACCGCTGTTCGGGCGGGCGGTGGCGGTGGTAGACAGCCCGGGTGCACAGAGAGCTGGAGTTTCCCGACCTGTTGCGGCTGATCGAGGAGCGGGCGGACGCGTTCCGCGCCGTGGTGGCGGACGCGCCCCGGCTCGACGCGGAGGTGCCGACCTGCCCCGGGTGGACGCTGCTCGACCTGGTACGGCACGTGGGGGAGGGGCGCCGGACCTGGGGTGCCACCGTGGCCGCGGGGCCCGCGGACGCGCGCGCGGCCGGCCCCGCGCCAGCGGACTCGCCGACCGCGGAGTGGGAGCGCCCGGCGGTGGCGGCGTGGCTCGCCGCGTCCACCCGGCAACTCGTCGGCGCCCTGCGGGAGGCGGGCCCGGACCGCGGCTGCTGGACGTGGTGGGGGACGTCGCAGTCGCCCCGTACCGCCGGCGGAGTCGCCCGCCACCAGCTCCAGGAGATCGCGCTGCACACGTACGACGCCCGGATCGCGGTGGGCGCCCGGCCGTCGCTGCCGCGGGACGTCGCGCTCGACGGGGTGGAGGAGTTCCTGTTCACCTGCTGCGCGACGACGGTCGCGTGGCCGCACGACCCCGCCGTGGTCGACTTCCACGCGGCCGAGGGGCGTTCCTGGCGGTTGCGGCTCTCCGCGGAGGGCGCGCGGGCGGAACGCCTCCCCGTGGACCGCGCCGCCGCGCCGGACGCGACGGCTCCGGACGCCGCGGAATCGTATGCGGCCGCCCCCGACGCCGCGGACGTCGCTGCCCGGGGCACGGCGGCGGAGCTGGTCCTGACCTTCTACGGCCGCACCCCGCTGGACGCCCTCGCCCTCGACGGCGACCACGAGATCCTCGACCGCCTCGCCGAGTGGGAACCCGAATAGCCAGCCTGCTCGCCGAGCATCCCACCACGCTCGACGAACCACACTCCCATCACCTGGGCGGCTAGCTTCGCGAGCTGCGCTTCCGCCTCGGTGATGCTCACCGTGTTTCGTAAGACCAAGATGCGCGAGCAGGCCGAAGCGGACCGCGCGCACGCCGCTCAGGGGCTGTGCGAAGCCAAGCACCAGGCAGCCGCTGAACACGACCTCTACAGCCGCGACCCCAAGGAGAACCGATGAATCACAGCGAATGGAGGACCCGCCGCCACCGCCGGCTGCTCGGCGAACACCTCGACACCGACCCCGAGTACGACCGCGTCTACGAAGAAGCCAGTCTGGCCATGACGCTGGGCAAGGCCGTCTACGACCGGCGCAAGCACTCGGGCTGAGCGAGGCCGACCTGGCCGAGCGCCTCCACACCACCACCGATGAGATCGAAGGCATCGAGACTGCCACGGAACTGCCGTCCGTCGCCGTCATCATGCGTCTGGCCCGAGCCCTGGACCTCACCGTCGACATGCACCTCACCCCTGAGGATGAGCCCACCGTCACCATCGTCACCCCGGCCGCGTGAACGCGGGAGGAGCCGTACACGACGCCTCCACAGCGCTCGCCCGCGAGCTGGGCAGACTCGTCCACGACCGGCGCACCGAACTGGGTTTGTCCCAGGCCGAACTGGCTGAGCGGTGCGGGATGAAACAGCCACAGGTCTCCCGCTTCGAGGCCGGCGGAACGGTACCTACCCTTCCGATGCTGCGCCGTCTGGCCCGTGCCCTTGGAGCCGACTTGAGCATCGGCCTCACTCCGCGCGACGAGGCTGCCTGACGTGGTCTCGAACTGCCAAAATCCCCCGAGCGGTCTGTACCGTCGACGGCGGTGGTGACGGCGGTTCCCGACCGGCTCGGCCGACGGAGGTGCGGGACCCGGTAGGGGTTGCCGTGCTGGGGGCGGTGGGCGCGGGGGCAGTGGCGTACGAGGACAGGGCCGATGCGGGCTCCACTGAGGAGCGGGACAGGCCACGGCGAGGTGGGCGTGCGGTGCGCCCGCTTCCGGGGCCGCCGACACCACCACGACCTACGGCTACGGCGCATCGGCCGGCTCTCCGAACGGCACCCAGCCGCACACCCTCACCAGTTCGACCACGACGACGCCGACCAGCACCACCACGGACAGCTACACCTACGATGCCGCAGGCAACACGCTCACCCGCGACCTGAACGGCACCACGGAGGACCTCACCTGGAACGACCAGGGGCAGCTCGACTCCGAGCAGGCAGCCGACGGCACCGGTGAGAGCTACCTCTACGACCCCGACGGCAACCGCATCCTCTCCAGGGACGCCGACGGCACCGCCCTCTACCTCGGCGACACCGAGGTCCACCTGGACAACGGCACCACCAGCACCAGCGCGACCCGCTACTACGCGTGGCTCGGCCAGAACATCGCGGTCCGCGGCTCCGACGGCTCCCTCAAGTGGGTACTGACCGACGCGCACAACACCGCCACCACCCAGATCGACGCCACCACACAAGCCGTCACCTACCGCCGCAGTGACCCGTTCGGCAATGTACGGGGCAGCGCGCCCGCCAAATGGACCGGCGACCACGGTTTCGTCGGCGGCATCGAGAGCGACATCACCGGCCTCACCCATCTCGGAGCCCGCGACTACGATCCCACCACCGGTCGATTCGTCTCGCTGGACCCCGTCCTCGAATTGACCGACCCGCAGCAGGTCAACGGCTACTCCTACGCGGCGGGCAACCCCGTCACCGGCGCCGACCCGGACGGCCTGATGAACGACTCGTCACATGTGGGCGGCTCGGGAATCGTGTGCGACGGCTACTGCCAGGCGGACGAGGACCTGTCCAGCTACTGCGGTGCGTACAAGAGCGCCGGCTCCAGTTGCGACCACGGAAGCCCGACACCCCAGGCGGTCCTCAGCGGCAAGCGGCAGAAGACCTCCGGGCTGAGCAAGTGGCTCGACATGTTCACCGGCAGCGCCGGTAAGTCCGTCATGGGTGGGATCAAGGACTTTTTCGACGGTAAAGCCGAAAAAAGCGCCTTCGACACCTTTAACGACATGGTGGCCTGCGCAGACGGGGTTCACTGTGAAGCGGCCGTGAAGGACACGAAGGACTCACTGGCCAGCCTGAAAGACGCCTACAAGCAGGCGCGGGACGGCCACTCGGCCCAGGTGCTGGGAACCCTGGTCGGAGCCCTGCTGCTCGCCTGGGTGACGGACAAGGTGATGCCGGATCTCGGCATCGGCAAGAAGGCCCCCGGCGGCTGCAGTTTCAGCCCGGACACCCAAGTCCTCATGGGCGGCGGGAAGACCGAACCCATCGGGAAGATCAAGCCCGGCGAGCAGGTCGAGGCGGCGGATCCCGACACGGGCAAGCACAAGAAGGCCGAAAAGGTCACCGCCACCTGGATCAACCACGACGACGACCTCGTCGACCTGACGATCGACACCGGCAAGGGCCGCGCCAGTGTCCTGCACACCACCTCGCAACATCCGTTCTGGGACGACACCGTCCGCAAGTGGTTGCCCGCGGCCGAACTCACCCCCGGCCACGCCCTCGAAACGGCCACCGACACCCACGTCCGCCTCGCCGGCAAGGCCGCCCACCCCGGCACCGTCGACATGTACAACCTCACCGTCAACGAACTCCACACGTACTATGTGCTGGCCGGGACCACCCCGGTTTTGGTTCACAATACTGATGGCGGTATTTGCGATCTCAACGATGGCTATTTGTACCGTGGACTCGCTAAGGGGCACCATGAATATGACGCCGCTGCGGAAGGCCGTGCGGTGCCCCGTGGAACCAGCACGGACATCGATGCCCACTCAGATGGGAATGCGACTGATACCATCTACACTTCTTGGTCGGACGACCCCGAAGTTGCCCAGTTCGGCGCTGAGAATTTGGGGGACGACTATGTTGGGGAAGGTGTGATGCTACGCGTCAGGGTGGAAGGCATAGATCCGTCAAGAGTCATTCAGATCCACGGGACTCAGTATGAGAGGTTCTTTGAAGACGAACATCTCATCTCTGGCGAAGTCCTAGCCGACGATATAAGTACCGACTTCGGGGAGACCTGGTCGCCCGTCAGAAGGCAATGAGATGAACGAAGTTTCCGCGAGTGAACTGATCGCCGCATTCGATTCCGGCTCCGAAGCCGACATTCAGGCCAAGAACGCATTGATTTCTGGAGCGCCTTTCGAGATCTGGCTCGAGCCCCTTCCGGCGTCGAGGCTTCGGGGTGTCCTTCGTGGGAGGGTGAGAAGCCTGCAGCGGCGTGGTAAGCCGATTGTCGGGGTTGATGAATGCCTTGCGAGTCTTGCCGAAAAGGGCGAGCAGGGACTTCTTGTGGCCTACGTGGATGATCGCGAACGAGCCGGATACCTATTTCCCCTCTACCTGGATCCACAACCGCTCAAAGTGGTTGGGTGCCTGGGGTTTGGCTCCTCCTCCGAAGGCGACCCCAACCCAGGCCCCGGTTAACACCCCGTGGAGGGGAAGCGCACCGCGGCCCACCGGGATCTGGTTTCCGGTGGGCCGCTGTGGTGTCTGACGGCAGTAGTTGACGGCAACGTCAGCGGACGAGTGCTTCACAAAACGGTGGCGCGTCGCCGTCGTCGGGTCGAGTGGTCGGCTGGGCGGGCTCGCGGAGGGCGTTGCCGAGGAGATCGATGGCGTCGCGTTGGAGGCGGAGTCGGACGTGGGCATACACCGTCGCGGTCACGCCGATGTGGGCGTGGCCGAGGAGTTCCTTGATGACGACGAATTCGACGCCTTGCTCTAGGAGGAGCGTCGCCGCCGAGTGCCGGAGGTCGTGGAACCGGATGCGGCGGAGCCTTGCCCGGCGGAGCAAGGCGTCGAAGTGCCGGGTGAGGGTGGCTCCCTCGATTGGGCTGCCGTCGGGCCGGGTGAAGACGTAGCCGCTGGCCTTCCAGCCGACGCCCGCCGTGTGGCGTTCCTGGACCTGCCGGTCGCGGTGCTGTTCGAGGGAGCGCAGGCACTCGGTGGGCAGGGCGATGCGCCTCTCCGAGCTCTGGGTCTTGGTGGGCAGGGCGGTCAGGCCGGCGCTGTTGGTGCGTTGGAGGGTGCGGCGGATGCTGGCGGTTCCGCTGGCCAGGTCGAGGTCCTCCCAGCGCAGGCCGAGGAGTTCGCCCTTGCGGAGCCCGGTGTGCAGGGCGAGTTCGAACAACGCGCTCAACCGGTGCCCGTCGGTCGCGGTCAGGAGCGCGCGGGCTTCCTCAGCGGTGAGGGGTTCGAAGCGGCGGGGTCGGGGTGTGCCCATGCGGACGTTTCGAGCGACGTTGCGGGGGATCTCCTCTTCGCGGACGGCGTGCTCCAGGGCGGATTTGAGGACGGAGTGGATGTAGGCGAGCGTCAGCGGCGACAGCCGCTTGTGGCAGCATGTCCCCGCCGCGCAGCACTGGGGCTGGTCACGCGCGCAATCGAGGCCGCGTGCGCAGCACTGGCAGGTGGTGCGGAGCTGGTCGAGCCAGGTGCGGACTTCCTTGGCGGTGAGCTTGGCTAGCTTCTTCCGGCCCAGGCCGGGGATGACGTAGAGGCGGACGACGGCGGTGTAGCGGGTGTGGGTGTTCTCGCGGAGCCGGTGGACGGCGACGCTCTCCAGCCAGTAGGTGAGAAAGGCCGCGACACTGCCCTGGGCGGTGGCGGCGGGAATGCCGCGGTTGCTGGTGGCGATCTTCTCGGTCAGCTGGGCCAGCGCGTCCTTCCGCGTGGTGGAGTAGACGTGGATGCGCTTGCGGGTGTCGCCTGCGGCGAGGACGTATCCGGCGGCCTCCCAGCGGCCGTCCTTGCGCTGGTAGACCGTGCCGTCGCCGCACTCGCCAGGTGAAATTCGACGGGTTTGATGAAGAGAACGGGATCTTGATTGACCGCAAGTATGCTGTTGCCACAGTAGCTAAGACCTAGAGGACTTTGATTAATCAGTCCATGGCCCTAGAGCAGAATGGCTACACGGGCTATGGGAGGTGGCGAACCAGCGAGCCTATAGTCGCGCGACCAGGATGTTCGCGCGACTGGGGATCAATAATATCGATGTTCGGGTGGTGAAGCCATGATCGATCGCGTGATTGTTAAGGCACTCGTTAATCTGGTCGTCTCGATCGACCTAAGCGACGAAGAAGCAGTCGACGCGGATTTCGCCTCAACGGCCTTCGAGGACGTGATGGCCACGCTTGAAGAATTGCCTGATACGGATCGGGAAGTCGTTGTCAGTATTGTTCGCTCGTTGGCCGCAGACGAACGTTCACCTGAGCGGAGGCAGGCGTTGATGATTTTCCCTGAGGACTTCGGCTTGGTCGACGAAGAAGAGTGAGAAGTTGATTGGAAGGGCTCCGCCGGATGCGTCTCCGCTGGGGCCGCTGGAGGGTTGACGGCAGCGCTGACGGCAACGGCGGTGGACGGAGGAGCCCCGTACCGTGGTGGCGGTGCGGGGCTCCTTGCTGCTCGGGTTGTTGGGGTTACTGGGCGGTCGTTGCGGCGAGGGGTGGATTGTCATCGCCGCCGTTGAGTGCCTGGCCGAGGGCTCCGATGGCTTGGTGTGGAGGCGGAATCGGACGTGGGCGTAGACCTCGACGGTGACGGCGACGTGTGCGTGGCCGAGGAGTTCCTTGATGATGACGACTTCGACGTCCTGTTCGAGGAGCAGGCGGCGCAGGTGTGGCGCAGGTCGTCAAAACGGGTGCGGCGGAGTCCGGCGTGGCCGAGGAGGGTGCGGAAGTGCTGGGTGACGCTGCCGGGGTCGAGTGGGCAGCCGGTGGGTGTGGTGAAGACCAGGTTCCGTCCGTGTCAACTAAGTTTTCGACGGCGGCTGAGTATCAGGGGTAGGCAGCCATGGCATTTGAGTGTGGCGCCCTCGGGCGTTCGGGTGGCAAGACTGCTCTGGAGTGCTTGCGTCACCTTTTGGAATATTTGCTGGCTGAAGATTCCGACGTCTCCGCTGGTCCGATCAGGGAGGGACAGGGCTGGGCCGCCTGTAGAATCCAGGTCGCCCGCTCCGGAGAATCGATCATAGAGCGGTACATTCAGGTGAGCGTCGGCGGAGAGATCCTGGATGTTTATCTGGAGACTGCTCGTGAGGCCTTGTCTGATGACGAACTTCGAGACCGGGATCTGATGATGACGACCATCCTTAGTGGAGTGACTGATCCTGTGGTCGGCGATCGAATCATGGCCTACGCTCTGAGGGAGTGGTAGGGATTTCCATGGGATGAGACATCCGGATTTGCGAATCCCGGGATCGCTTGATTGGTGGCATTTCACGGCCGGCCTAGTACTCCAGCTGTAGATCGCTCTTGAGCTGCTGGTGTCTACGCGCTCCGTGGCTTGCGCCGCTTGCCCCAACTGCCGTGTGGCCGGTCCTGGGACAGCATCGCCGCGTCGAACTGGGCTTTGCTGGTCACTACTCGTGGTCCAGGTATGAGTGTGGTCGCCGTCGATCGCCACGGGACAGCCGAGGCCCAACCGACCAGGGGCATGGTCTCGTCGTAGTGCGGAGCGAACTGCGCGACGCTGACGCTGGGCATCAGGTAGTCCAGGCTGCGGACGTGTTCGAGGAACGTCTCGGGCAGCGAAACGTGGTGGGTTTCGAGGTAGTGCGGGAAGTCCAGGCGCCACAACCAGGTGCCGTCGGTCACCAGTGACGAGCATCCCGGGGAGTGCCGGTGGGCGCTGCCGGTGATGACGTCCTGGCCCCCTTCCATGACGTCGATCAGGACGTGGCCGGTGTCCAGGTAGACCACCAGGTCCGCCTCGTCCGGCTCGCCTACGGGCCGGACGGCGTCGCGGATCGATCCGCTCGGCTGGCCGGGGCGGTCGTCCAGCTCGTCGTAGAAGCCCAGCAGCCCCAGCATCGCGCCTCCTCGACGAGGATCTCCCCTGCTGGAACTGGCAGGCGCGGCTACCGTTGATCATCGGTGTGTGAAGACAAACGATCACGCGTTGGCCGCAGGTCACAGCGTAGACGTTGACCGCTGGCAGGAAGCGTTCGAGGGCCTGATGGACCGCATCGCTGGCCGGTTCGCGCGCGTCGAGCCCCGACGCCGAATACGGCGCCTGGTCCTTGGTCTGCTGGCGGACCTGCCCCGGAAGAACTGCTGGACCATCGCCGAATGGGCCGGCGAGGCCACCCCCGACGCCATGCAGCACCTGCTCAGCCGTGCCAAGTGGGACGCCGAGGCCGTCCGCGACGACCTGCGCGACTACGTGGTCGAGCACCTGCACGACGACGAGGCGGTACTCGTGGTCGACGAGACCGGCGACGTGAAGAAGGGGGTTCACACGGTCGGCGTCCAGCGCCAGTACACCGGAACTGCGGGCAGGATCGAAAACGCCCAGGTCGCTGTCTACCTCGCCTACGCAGGGCGGCACGGACACGCCGCGCTGGACCGCGAGCTCTACATCCCGCGCTCGTGGACTGACCAGCCCGACCGCTGCCAGGCCGCCGGACTGGAGCCGGACGCCGCGTTCGCCACCAAGCTCGAATTGGCCGCCCGCATGATCAGCCGCTTTCTGGAGTCCGGCCACCACGTCCCCTGGGTCGCCGGGGACGAGGTCTACGGCGGCAACCCCACACTGCGGGCCTCCCTGGAGGACCGTGCCACCGGCTACGTGCTCGCAGTGGCCCGCACTGACGAGGTCACCACCGGGGCCGGGAAGTTCCGCGCGGACATCCTGGCCAAGAAGCTCCCCAAGCGGGCCTGGCAGAAGCTGTCCGCCGGAGCCGGAGCAAAAGGGCACTGCTTCTACGACTGGGCTCACATCGACCTACCCGACACAGCGCCAGGCCACCGCCACCTGCTGATCCGCCGCAACCGCACCACCGGCGAACTCGCCTACTACCGCTGCTACGCGCCCGAGCCGGTACCCCTGACAGTCCTGGTGCGGGTCGCGGGATCCCGGTGGCGCGTCGAAGAGACGTTCCAGTCTGGAAAGGGTCTGGCCGGACTGGACGAGCATCAGCTCCGCCGATATAGGTCCTGGTCCCGCTGGGTCACCCTCGCCATGCTCGCCCACGCCTTCCTGGCCGTCGTCCGCGCCGACGAACACCGTCTCCGCCCAGGCCCCGACGACCTGATCCCGCTGACCTGCAACGAAATCCAGCGACTCTTAAACGCCCTGATGGGCCGCACTGTTCACGAGGCGAACCACTGGCTCCGCTGGTCCCACTGGCGGCGGCGCCATCAAGCTCGTTCTCGGGCCAGCCACTACAGTCGTCAAGCCGCGAGCAAAGCATGATCGCTATCTACAGCTGGAGTACTAAGTGGTCATTGGAAATTCTGTCGGCCCTGTCCAACTTCCGATTGGGCAAGGCCGGCAGAATGAACCATTCTGGGGTGAGGGAGCGCTGCCGCTGGGGGTGTAGCTGTCCTGGGCCCCGGTCGGCCAAAGCGAGCGCCTGGTCCGGGGGGTGCAGTGAGGGGGCGTGCCGGGGTCAGGGCTTTTCGCGGGTGGACGTCAGGGTGGCCCGGGCGATCACGTGGCCGGGGAGGGCGCCGAGCAGGTCGGCGAGCTTGAACTTCGCGGGCAGGCCGAGGCGGCGGTCCACCGCGAACACCTGGAAGACGTAGCGGTGCGGGCCGTGCGAGCGGATCGGCATCGGGCCGAACCAGCCCCGGTGCGGTCCGGCCTTGCCGAGGACGATCCCGGGGACCGCGCCCGCCTCCGTCAGGCCGTCGACCTGGAGGCCGCCGAGCGCCGGGTCGATGCCGGCCGCCAGCCCGTGCGTGTTGGGACTGCCGAAGGGTGAGTCCGCGTCCTCGGCGACGAGGACGAGTTCGGCCGTCGCGTCCGGCGGCGCGGTCCACCGGAGCGCGGGGGAGGTGTTGTGGCCGCGGAGCCGGCCGTCGTAGCGCTCCGGCAGCGGGCCCCCGTCGGCGAAGTCGGGGCTGCTGAGGGTGAAGCTCTCGGGGGCGCGCAGCTCCGGGCGGGCCCAGACCAGCTTCCCGGGGCCGACGCGCTTGTTGCGGAGGGCCAGGCCAAGGGGGTTCGCGGGCATCGTGTTCGTGGCTCCCAAGGTGGTGAACGAGGCAGGCGGACGGGCGCGGGACGGCGGCGAGGGTGTGCACGGCCGCGGACGTCCCGACAGCTCCACACCCTACACGGAAGCGGAACTCCGGTTCAGGTTAGGTCGTCGTCGTGTAGGGTCGGGCCCGAGATGAGCGAGACGGACCGACCCCTGCGCGCCGACGCCCGCCGCAACCGCGAGAAGATCCTGACGTCGGCCGGCGAGCTGTTCGCGCGCCAGGGGCGCGAGGCGCAGATGGACGAGATCGCGCAGCACTGCGGTCTGGGCCTCGGCACCCTCTATCGGCACTTCCCGACCAAGGAAGCGCTGCTGACCGCCATCGTCACCCGCCGTTTCGAGCAGCTCACCGAGATGGCGCGGGCGGCGGAGCGGACCGCCGACCCCGGTGAGGCGTTCGAGGCGCTGCTCCGGGGCTACCTCGAAGCCGCCGAGGGCGACTCGGCCTTCCAGCTCGCGCTCCTGGGGTCCGAGCAGCGCCCGTGGGGCGACATCGACGACCAGAAGGCCGAGTTCCGCGAGATCGGCAGCCGCGTCATCGAGCGCGCGATCGCCGCCGGTGCGGTCAGGGACGACCTGACCTTCGCGGACTTCCCCGTCCTGGCCACCGGGCTGATGTCCACGATGTACTTCCGGCCGAGCCTGACGTCGGACTGGCGCCGGCACCTCGCGCTCCAACTCGACGGCGTGCGTGCCCGGAAGCCGGCGGACGGGGCGCGCTGACCCGGCGGCCGAGGGTGGTCCGCGCCCGGATGGCGCCGGGCCGTGCCCGGGTGCGCCCGGCCCCTGCGACCACCGGACCCGCGTCCTCCCGTGCCCGCGTCCTCCCGTGCCCGCGCGGCTCCTCGGCGGCCCGCCGGCGCTCGCCGGGTCCCGCCCCCGCTCTCCCGCGCGCCCCCGCTCCCGCCCCCTCGCGCACCCCGCCCGCCCGGCGGAATTGAATGCATCAAATCGGGGTCCTGGCAGGGTCCCGGCGGGATCGGGGCGCGGTTGCAGTGGGTATGGGGGTGTACGCCAGCCGCGAGGCTTGACGTCCGTCGAGGCCGGCCCTAGGGTCGAGGCCGTGGGTTGAATAGTTTCAATCGGTCGATGGGTCGCCGGGCGAGGTTGCCGCGGACCCGTCAGCCCCCCGTGGACCGGCTGCCGGCGCCGGACCCGGATGCGGCCGCCCGCTGCCGCGACGGCCCGAGTGAACTGTTTCAATGGGGAAACCTCCGGCCCGTTCAGTACATTGCGGTCCGGCGGTGCGCGCAGAGCCCCTTTGAGGAGAACATGGTGCGAATGGTCGGGATCAAGGACGTGGCGCGGCAGGCCGGCGTGTCGGTGGGCACGGTGTCCAACGTGATCAACCGCCCCGACCTGGTCTCCGAGGAGACCAGGGACCGCGTGCAGAGCGTCATCAAGCAACTCGGCTACGTCCGCAGCGAGTCCGCCCGCCAACTGCGGGCCGGCCAGAGCCGGATCATGGCGCTGCTCGTCCTCGACATGGGCAACCCGTTCTTCGTGGACGTCGCGCGCGGCGCGGAGTCCGCGGCGCGCGAGGCCGGGCTCGGCGTGATGCTCTGCAACAGCGGCCAGAGCGCCACCGAGGAGGCGACGTACGTCTCGCTCTTCGCCGAGCAGCGGGTGCGCGGGGTGCTGCTCACCCCCGCCGACCCGACCGGCGCGAGCCTCGACCTGCTGCGGCAGCAGAACGTGCCGTTCGTGCTGGTGGACCGGGGTGCCGGCGAGGCCGACGACGGCTGCTCGGTGTCGGTGGACGACACGATCGGGGGCGCCCTCGCCGGCCGCCACCTGGTGTCCGCGGGGCACCGGACGATCGCGTACATCAGCGGGCCCCCGCACCTCCAACAGGTCAAGGACCGGCGCGCCGGCATGCTCCAGGCCCTCGCCGAGGCCGGGCTCGGCCCGGAGTCGCTGCTGGAGATCCCCGCCCAGCGGCTGGACGTCGCCGCCGGCCGCGACGCCGCCTCCCGCCTGCTCGGCCTCGCCCAGCGCCCCACCGCGGTGTTCTGCGCGAACGACCTGCTCGCCCTCGGCGTCCTCCAGGTCGTCTACGCCGCCGGTATCGCGGTCCCGCGCGACCTGGCGATCGTCGGCTACGACGACATCGAGTTCGCCGCGGCCGCCGTGGTCCCCCTGACCTCCGTACGGCAGCCGGCCGCCGAGATGGGCCGGATGGCCGCGGAACTCCTGCTGGAGGAGACCGGCCCCCGCGCCGCCCAGCACCAGCACCAACGCGCCGTCCTGCTGCCCGAGTTGGTCGTCCGCGGGTCCAGCCTCCCGGTGCGCTGACGCGCCGTCCCGACCGCCGTCCCCACCGTCGGCCCGATCGCCGTTCCGGACGGTCGGGCCCAGGCTCCGGGTACGCGGAGCCGGGTCCGGGGGCGCGGGTGTCCACGCCGGCGCACGAGCGGTCACGCCGGTGCGTGAGGGCTCACGCCGATACGAGGATGACGTCGAGGGTGCGGGGGCCGTGGACGCCTTCGACGCGGCTGAGTTCGATGTCGCTGGTGGCGGAGGGTCCGGAGATCCAGGTGAGGGGGCGGGTGGGGTCGAGGTGGGGGAGGGCCCGGGGCACGGAGGCGACGATCTGCTGAGGGGCGCGGACCACGCAGACATGGTGGTCGGGGACGAGGGTGAGGATGCGTCGTCCTTGGTCCGGGCCCGCGTCGAGGACGAGGGTGCCGGTTTCGGCGATGGCGAGGGCGCAGCCGGTGATCACGGTGTCGATGCCGTCGAGTTGGGTGGCGGTGAGGTGGGGGTGGTCGGTGGTGTGGGTGATGCCGGTGGTGCGGGCCAGCCATTCCCGGGGGAGTTCGGGCGGGATGACGGTGGTGCGGGTGCGGCGGGTGGCGAGGAGCTCGGCGAGAACCTGGGGGAGCCGGCCGGTGGTGGTGCGGTGGACGTGGGCGCGGTAGTCGGTGAGGTGGGCGGCGAGGAGGTCGGTGAGGGCGGTGGGGTCGTCGTCGGGGACGTGGGCCTGGAGGTAGTCGCGGGGGATGCCGCTGGTGTCGGGGGGTCCGGGGGTGCGGGGGACGTCGGACAGCGCCGCCCGGATACGGGCGAGGATGATGTCCCGGCTGGAGGGGGTTTCCGGGCTGGTGGGCGTCCCCGGGCTGGTGGAGGGGGCCGGCTGCGTCATCGCGGGGTGTCCTTGTCCTTGTCGTGCTTCGGCTCGTTCGTACCCGTACCCGTACCCGTACCCGTACCCGTACGGGCGCCGCGGGCCTTCTTCCAGCCGGCGCGGAAGGACTCCGCCGCGACGTCGGGCAGGTCGCGGGCGTCGCTCCACGCCTTGCCGGGCCCGGGCACGGGCAGCCGGTTCGGGTGCAGCCGGCGGGTGGCGGAGGCGGCGCGTTCGGTGGCGGACAGCGCCGCGGGGTGGTCCAGCAGCCAGGTCGCGGCCTTCATCGCGGTCCGCTCCGCACGGTGCCCGTCCTTCTGGTCGGCGACGCGTTCGCGGAGGTGGACGAGGATCTCGGGGATGTCGATGGCGACGGGGCAGACGTCGTAGCAGGCGCCGCAGAGGGTGGAGGCGTAGGGGAGGGAGGCGTCGAGGGGGGTGCTGGTGCCGCGGAGTTGGGGGGTGAGGATGGCGCCGATGGGGCCGGGGTAGGCGGAGCCGTAGGCGTGGCCGCCGGCGCGTTCGTAGACGGGGCAGACGTTGAGGCAGGCGGAGCAGCGGATGCAGCGCAGGGCCTGGCGGCCGGTGGTGTCGGCGAGGGTGTCGGTGCGGCCGTTGTCGAGGAGGACGAGGTGGAAGTTCCTGGGGCCGTCGTGGGGTGTGGTGCCGGTCCACATGGTGGTGTAGGGGTTCATGCGTTCGGCGGTGGAGGAGCGGGGGAGGGTCTGGAGGAGGATGTCGAGGTCGCGGAAGGTGGGGATGGTCTTCTCGATGCCGACGATGGAGATGAGGGTGTCGGGGAGGGTGAGGCACATGCGGCCGTTGCCCTCGGATTCGACGACGACGAGGGTGCCGGTTTCGGCGATCATGAAGTTGGCGCCGGAGACGGCGACCTTGGCGCGGAGGAACTTCTCGCGGAGGTGGAGGCGGGCGGCTTCGGCGAGTTCGGCGGGGGTGTCGTGGAGGTCGTCGGGGGCGGGGCGGCCCCAGGCGGCCATGGTGCGGGTGAAGATGTCGCGGATCTCGGTGCGGTTCTTGTGGATGGCGGGGACGAGGATGTGGCTGGGTTTGTCGTCGCCGAGTTGGACGATGAGTTCGGCGAGGTCGGTCTCGTAGGCGGTGATGCCGTGGTGGGCGAGGGCTTCGTTGAGGCCGGTTTCCTGGGTGGCCATGGACTTGACCTTGACGACCTCGGTTTCGCCGGTGGCCTTGATGATGTCGGCGGTGATGCGGTTGGCCTCTTCGGCGGTGGTGGCCCAGTGGACGGTGCCGCCGGCCTGGGTGACGGCTTGTTCGAGTTGGAGGAGGTAGTGGTCGAGGTGGCGGAGGGTGTGGTCCTTGACGGCGGCGCCGGCCGCGCGGAGTCGGGGCCAGTCGGGGAGTTCGGCGACGGCGGCGGCGCGTTTGGCGCGGATGGTGTGGGTGGCGTGGGTGAGGTTGGCGCGCAGCCCGGCGTCCTTCGTCGACACCCTGGCGGCCTGCGGGAACGTCGGCATCCCCAGGTCGGTACGGCTCATGACCGGCTCCTTGCCGCAGTGGAAGTGGTGGGTCGCGCGGAGGACGGCCCGGCGGACGTGCCGCCGCCGCGCGCCGGCCGCGGTGTGAACGGCTCCTCCTCGGTGGAGGCGAGGATCTCGGCGATGTGGAGGCTGTGCAGGGGTGCGGCCTCGCGGCGCAGGATGCCGTCGAGGTGCGTGAGGCAGGAGTTGTCCGCGGCGCACAGCACGCGGGCGCCGGTGTCGAGGGCGTGGCGGACCTTGTCCCGGCCCATGGCGACGGAGACGTCGGGGTTCTTGACGGCGAAGGTGCCGCCGAAGCCGCAGCACTCCTCGGCGCCCTCCAACTCCCGTAGTTCCAGGCCCCTGACGGCCTGGAGGAGCCTGCGGGGGCGTTCGCCGAGGCCGAGCATGCGCAGTCCGTGGCAGGAGGGGTGGTAGGTGACGGTGTGCGGGAAGTACGCGCCCACGTCCGTCACCTGGAGCACGTCCACCAGGAACTCCGTCAGCTCCAGCATCCGGCCCCGCAACGAGGCGGCGGCGTCGGCGAGTTCGGAGCCGCGTCCCTCGGCCAGCGCCTTGTCGCCGATCCGCGGGTAGTTGTCGCGCACCATCGCCGCGCAGGAGCCCGACGGCGTGACCACGTAGTCGTAGCCGTCGAAGGCGCGGGCCATCCGGCGGACCAGGGGCTCGGTCTCCCGCCGGTAGCCGGTGTTGAACTGGGGCTGGCCGCAACACGTCTGGGCCTCGGGGAAGTCCACCTCGACCCCCAGCCGCTCCAGCAGTCTGACGGTGGCCCAACCGGTGTCCGGGTACAGCGCGTCGTTGACGCAGGTGACGAAGAGAGCGACCCGCATGCGGCTCCTTAGGGGTGTGCGGTGCGGTGCGGTACGGCGGGGCCGGGCGGCCGCGGTTCCGCGGCGTCCGGCCGGGAGGGCCGGGGAGGGCCGGGGAAGGCGGTCAGCCCAGGCCGACCCGGGCGGCCGCGGCCGTCCAGGCGTGTGGATCGCCGCTCGGCCGGTAGTGCCGCAGGTGCTGGGTGTCGGCCACCAGGCGGCGCATGGCGGCGTGGTCGGCGACCAGGCCGTGGGCGCGGGCCTGCACCAGGATGTTGCCGAGCGCGGTCGCCTCGGTCGGCCCGGCCACCACCGGCAGCCCGGTGGCGTCGGCGGTGAGCTGGCACAGCAGGTCGTTGCGGCTGCCGCCGCCGACCAGGTGCACCACGTCGAGGTCGCGCCCGGACAGCTCGGCCGCGGTCCGCAGCGCCACTCGGTGCGCCAGGGCCAGGCTCTCCAGGATGCAGCGCACCATGGCGCCTTGGTCGGCCGGCGGCCGCTGGCCGGTGCGCCGGCAGTACGCGGTGATCCGCGCCGGCATGTCGCCGGGGGCCAGGAACTCCGGCGCGTCGGGGTCGACCAGCGCCGCGAACGGCGGCGCCTCGGCGGCGCGGGCCAGCAGGGGAGCGAGGTCGCTCGGCAGCCCCTCGCCGGCCCAGGTGCGCAGCGTCTCCGTCAGCAGCCACAGACCCATGATGTTGCGCAGGAACCGGAACGTGCCGTCGATGCCGCGTTCGTTGGTGAAGTTCGCGGCCCGCGACGCGTCCGTGACGACCGGCCGGTCCAGTTCGAGGCCGGCCAGCGACCAGGTGCCGCAGGAGACGTAGCCGAACCCGGGCCGGTCGGCGGGCACGGCGGCCACCGCGGAGGCGGTGTCGTGGGACGCGACGGTCACCACCGGGGTGCCCTCGGCCAGGCCCGTCGCGCGGGCCACCTCCGGCAGCAACGGGCCCGCCACGTCGCCGGGTCGGCGGATCGCCGGGAACAGCCCGGGGTCGATGCCGAGCCGCCCGAGCAGCTCGCCGGACCAGGTGCCGGTCGCCGCGTCCAGCAGGGCGGTGGTGGAGGCGTTGGTCAACTCGGCCCCCACCGTGCCGGTCAGCCAGTGCACCATCAGGTCCGGCACAAGCAACAGCGTCCGGGCGGCGGCCAGTTGGGCGCTGCCGCGGGCCGCGCCGAGCTGGAAGACGGTGTTGAACGGCAGGTGCTGCAGTCCGGTGGTCCGGTACAGCTCCTCGGCCGGCACCGCCTCCCACACCCGGGGCACGGCCTCCTGCGTGCGGTCGTCGCGGTAGTGGTAGGGGTTGCCCAGGAGCCGGCCGTCGGCGTCCAGCAGCCCGTAGTCCACCGCCCAGGAGTCGACCCCGACGGAGGTGACGCCGCCGGAGCGCGCCGCCTCCCGCAACCCGTCCACCACCCCCTGGTACAGGCTCAGTACGTCCCAGTGCAGGCTGCCGCCCGCCTGGACCGGGCGGTTGGGGAAGCGGTGCGCCTCGCTCAGGTCGAGGTTCGCCGGGCCGACCCGGCCGACCATGACGCGGCCGCTGGTGGCTCCGAGGTCGGCGGCGGCGAAGGCGGACGGGAAGGCGGAGGAAGGGCTGCGGGGCACGGCGGTTACCTCGGGTGCGGCTCGGTGCGGCGTGGCGCCGTACGTCGGGCGGGTGCGGGCGGGTGCGGGCGGGCGTCGCGGGACGGGGCGGGTGCGGGCGGGCGTCGCGGGACGGAGCGGGTGCGGGTGGATGTCGGGGACGGGCGGGAGCGGCCCGGCCGCGCACCGGCACGGTGGCCCGGTGCGCGGCCGGAGCCGGCGCGGCTCAGCGCAGGAACGCCGCCGCGACGCCCGCGTCCACGGGGACGTGCAGGCCCGTGGTGTGCGTGAGGTCGCCGCCGGTCAGCGCGAACACCGCGTTCGCCACGTGCTCGGGCAGCACCTCCCGCTTCAGCAGGGTGCGTTGGGCGTAGAACTTGCCGAGTTCGGACTCCTCGACGCCGTAGACCGCGGCGCGCTGGGCGCCCCAGCCGCCGGCGAAGATGCCGGAGCCGCGGACCACGCCGTCGGGGTTGACGCCGTTGACGCGGATGCCGTGCTCACCCAACTCGGCGGCCAGCAGCCGCACCTGGTGGGCCTGGTCGGCCTTGGTCGCCGAGTAGGCGATGTTGTTGGGGCCGGCGAAGACCGCGTTCTTCGACGCGATGTAGACGATGTCGCCGCCCAGGCCCTGCTCGGTCATCACGCGGGCGGCCTCGCGGGAGACCAGGAACGAGCCGCGGGCCATGATGTCGTGCTGGAGGTCCCAGTCCTTCGCGGTGGTCTCCAGCAGCGGTTTGGAGATGGAGATGCCCGCGTTGTTGACCACCAGGTCCACCCCGCCGAAGGCGAGCAGCGCCTGTGCGAAGGAGTCCGCGATCTGCTCCTCGGACGTCACGTCCACCGTCACCGCGACGGCCTTGTCCGGACCGCCCAACTCCTCCGCCACGGCGGCCGCGCCCGCCGCGTCGAGGTCGGCGACGACCACGCAGGCGCCCTCGGCCGCCAGCCGGTGCGCGATGGCCTTGCCGATGCCCGAGCCGGCGCCGGTGACCAGCGCGATCCGGGTGGCCAGCGGCTTCGGTGCCGGCATCCGGCGCAGCTTGGCCTCCTCCAGCTCCCAGTACTCGATGCGGAACTTCTCCGACTCCTCGATCGGCTGGTAGGTCGAGACCGCCTCGGCGCCGCGCATCACGTTGATCGCGTTGACGTAGAACTCGCCCGCCACGCGCGCGGTCTGCTTGTCCTTGCCGTAGCTGAACATGCCGACGCCCGGTACCAGCACGATCGCCGGGTCGGCGCCGCGCATGGCGGGGGAGTCGGGCGCGGCGTGCCGCTCGTAGTAGGCGGCGTACTCCGCGCGGTACTGCGCGTGCAGTTCCCTCAGGCGGGCCTTGGCGTCGTCCAGGGAAGCGGACGGCGGCAGGTCCAGGACCATCGGGCGGACCTTGGTGCGCAGGAAGTGGTCCGGGCAGGAGGTGCCCAGGGCGGCCAGCCGCGGGTGCTCGGCGCGCGCGAGGAAGTCCAGCACCTCGGGGGTGTCGGTGAAGTGGCCGACCTGCGGGCGGTCGGCGGACGCCAGGCCGCGCAGCAGCGGCGCGAGCGCGGCCGCGCGGGCCCGGCGCCCCTCGGCCGGCAGCGGGTCGTACCCGTCGAGCACGGGGCCGAACGGCTCGGCCCTGCCGCGCTGTTCGAGGAAGGTCTCGGCGGTGCGGATGATGTGCAGCGAGTTGCGCTCGCACTCCTCGCTCGTCGCGCCCCACGCGGTGATGCCGTGGCCGCCGAGCACGCAGCCGATCGCCTTCGGGTTGGCCTCCTTCACCGCGGCGATGTCCAGGCCGAGTTGGAAGCCGGGCCGGCGCCAGGGCACCCACACCACGGTGTCGCCGAAGCACTCCTTCGTGAGGGCCTCGCCGTCGGCCGCGCAGGCCAGCGCGATACCGGAGTCGGGGTGCAGGTGGTCCACGTGCGCGGCGTCCACCAGGCCGTGCATCGCGGTGTCGATGGAGGGGGCCGCGCCGCCCTTGCCGTGCAGGCAGTAGTCGAACGCGGCGACCATCTCGTCCTCGCGCTCCACACCCGGGTAGACCTCGGTGAGCGCGCGCAGGCGGTCCAGCCGCAGCACCGCGAGACCGGGCTCGCGCAGCGTGCCGAGGTCGCCCCCCGAGCCCTTGACCCACATCAGCTCGGTGTCGGTACCGGTCACCGGGTCGGGGGAGGTGCCCTTCGCGGAGGTGTTGCCGCCCGCGTAGTTGGTGTTGCGGGGGTCGGCGCCCAGTCGGTGGGAACGCGCGAGCAGCGCGGCGGCCTCGGGAGGCAGGGTCATGACGGTCGTCTTCCTTCGGTGTGCGGCGGGTGGCGTGCGGGTCGGACGGGGACGGGGCGGACGGCGCGGCGGGCGGATGCGGACGACGGGTACGGGCCTGGCGGGGTCGGGACCGGGCTCGGCGGTCCGGGCCGGTCGGGCGGGCGGGTCGGTCGGGTACGCCGGTCTGTCGGGCGCGTAGGTCGGGTACGCCGGGCGGTCGGATCGGGCGGTCGGGCGGGCGCGGTGGGTCGCGCCTGCCCGCGTGCCGGGTTACGCGCCCCAGCCGGCCTGGGTGCCGCCCACGCGCTCCGCGACGATCCGCTCCTGGTGACCGGAAGCACGGTAGGCCGCCAGCGGGTCGGGGTCGAGCCCCTGCTCCTCGCGCACCTCGGCCAGCAGCGGCCGCACGTCCGTGTTGTAGGCGTCCATCAGCACCGCGTTGGCGCCCAGCACGTCGCCCGCCGACTGCGCGGCACGCAGCGCGTCGAGGTCGACCAGCAGTGCCTTGGCGGTGGCCTCCTGGACGTTCATCACCGAGCGGATGACCGCGGGGATCTTGCCCTCGATGTTGTGGCACTGGTCGAGCAGGAACGCCACGCCCGTCTCCGCCGCGAAGCCGCCGTTCTTGGCCACCTCGTGCAGGATGCGGAAGAGCTGGAACGGGTCGGCGGCGCCCGCCATCAGGTCGTCGTCGGCGTAGAACCGGGAGTTGAAGTCGAAGCCGCCCAGCTTCCCCTGGCGCAGCAGGAACGCGACGATGAACTCGATGTTGGTGCCCGGCGCGTGGTGGCCGGTGTCCACCACGACCTGCGCGCGCTCGCCCAGCGCGAGGCAGTGCGCGTAGGACGTCCCCCAGTCCGGCAGGTCGGTGGTGTAGAAGGACGGCTCGAAGAGCTTGTACTCCAGCAGGATCCGCTGCTGGTCGCCGAGGCGGGCGTACACCTCGGCGAGGGCCTCGGCCAGGCGGTCCTGGCGGCCGGTGATGTCGTCCTGCCCGGGGTAGTTGGTGCCGTCGGCGAACCACAGCTTCAGGTCGCGCGAGCCGGTCGCGTCCATGATGTCGACGCAGGCCAGCAGGTGGTCGACCGCCTGGCGGCGCACCTTCGGGTCGGGATGGGCCACGGAGCCGAGCCGGTACGCGTCGTCCTGGAAGACGTTCGCGTTCACCGCGCCGAGCCGCAGCCCGCGCTCCTTCGCGTGCCGGGCCAGCGCTTCGTAGTCGCCGACCGCGTCCCACGGGATGTGCAGGGAGACCACGGGGGCCGCCCCGGTGGCGGCGTGCACCTGCGCGGCGTCGTCCAGCTTCTCGAACGGGTCGCGGGGCACGCCCGGTTCGGCGAAGACCTTGAACCGGGTGCCGGAGTTGCCGTAGCCCCAGGACGGGGTCTCGATCACCTGCGCCCTCAGCGCCGCCTTCACCGCTGACAGCTCAGGCATGGGAGACCCTCCGCCGGATGTGGGAAATGAATCGATTCACGCCATGAAGATAGGACCGTCCCGGAGCACTGTCAAGGCATACGACGGCCTGTCCACGGCAGGTGGTATGACGCCTCCGCGCCGCCGCGCGCCCGTTCCGCGCGCCACACGGCGGCCCCTGCCGGGAGCCGGTGTGATGAATCATTTCACGCCCGGTGCGGCCGGAGCCCGCCGCGCCGGGAGGACCGGTCCCGCCTGCACGCGTACCGGCCGGGTCGGGGCGCCCGTTGAGGACGCGGGGCCGCCGAGGACGCGGGGCCCCGGACCACGGCAACGGGCCGCCGACGTCCGGAGGTTCCGGAGTCGGCGGCCCGTGTCCGGCCCCGTAGCGGCCGGTACCGGCCTGCGCCGCCGGGTGCCGGTGCGTGCCGCCGGGTGCCGGTGCGCGCCGTGGCGGTATGTCGGTATCTCAGTATGTCGGCACGCCGGCGTGGCGCCGGGGTGGCGCCGGGGTGCGGTCGGCGGTCAGCCGGCGTCGGCGCTCAGGGGCGGGCCTGCGCGCGGGCGGCGAGGGCGAGGACGCGGCGGGCGCCGGCCACCACCGCGGGATCGACGAACCGGCCGTCGGGGAGGGCCAGGGCACCGGGAGAGGCGGCGGCCGCGTCCACCGTCTCGCGGGCGGCCTCCACCTGCTCGGGGGTGGGGAGGTAGGCGCGGGCGATGACCGGGAGCTGGCGGGGATGGATGGCGGTGCGGCCGACGAAGCCGAGGTCGCGGCCGCGGCGGCAGGACGCGTCCAGGCCCTCCAGGTCGCGGACGTCGGGGTAGACGGACTGGGCGGGCGGGGCCAACCCCGCCGCTCGGGCGGCCACCACGGTCCGGACCCGTGGCCAGCCGAGCGCGTCCTCCCCGGCCACGCCGAGGTCGGCGCGCAGGTCGGCCTCGCCCAGTGCGATACCGCGCACCGCGGGGGAGGCGGTGGCGATGGCGAAGGCGTTCTCCAGGCCGAGCGCCGACTCCAGCAGCGGGTACAGGCCCGGTACGGCGGCGTCCGTCCCGGCCAGGTCGGCGTACCGCTCCAGCACCGACGCCACGTCGCCGGGCCCGGTCACCTTCGGCAGCCGCAGCCCGCCGAGCCCCGGCAGCCCGGCGAGGGCCGCGAGGTCCGCGGTGAGGAAGGGGCCGTCCAGGGCGTTGACGCGCACGTGCACGCGCGCCGGTCCCGGCACCGGGCCGGCGAGCAACTCGGCGGTGGCGGCCCGCGCGTACTCCTTGCGGGCGGGGGCCACCGCGTCCTCCAGGTCGACCAGGACGACGTCCGCGCCCGAACGCAGTGCCTTCGCCACCACGTCGGGCCGGTCCCCCGGGACGTAGAGCCAGGTCAGGAAGACGTCGCCGGCCTCGGGGCGGGCCTCCCCGGAACCGGCGCGCGCGTCCTGCGCCGCGGTCGGGCCGTCGGCGGGGCCGTGGGCGGCGGAGGGCCCGGCGAGGTGTTCGGCGGTGCCCTCGGCGTTGTGTTCGGTGGAGTCCTCGGGGGAGCGCGCCGCGCGGGTTCCGGCGCTCACAGCGCGCCCTCCGCCCGCAGCGCGGCGATCCTCGGCCCGTCCAGGCCGAGTTCGGTCAGCACCGCGTCGGTGTCGGCACCGTGCGGGCGGCCGGTCCAGCGGATCGCGCCGGGGGTGCCGGACAGGCGGAACAGCACGTTCTGCATCCGCATCGGCCCCAACTCCGCGTCCTCCACCGACGCGACGGTGCCGAGCGCGCCGTACTGCGGATCGGCCATCACGTCCCGCACGTCGTAGATCGGCGCGACCGCGGCCTGCGCCTCCTCGAAGGCCGCGACCACCTCGGCGCGGTCGTGGCCGGCTATCCAGCCGCCGACCGCGGCGTCGATCTCGTCGGCGTGCGCGGCGCGGCCGGTGCCGGTGGCGAACCACGGCTCGTCGACCAGCTCCGGCCGCCCGACCAGCCGCATCACCCGCTCCGCGATCGACTGCGCGGAGGAGGACACCGCGAGCCACGCTCCGTCGGCGGTCCGGTAGGTGTTGCGCGGCGCGTTGTTGGTGGAGCGGTTGCCCATCCGGGGCTGGACGTAGCCGAGCTGGTCGTACCAGACGAGCTGCGGGCCGAGCACCGCGAGCATCGGCTCGATGATGGCCATGTCCACCACCTGGCCGGTGCCGGTGCGGTCCCGGCCGGCGAGGGCGGCCATCACGGCGTACGCGGTGGCCAGCGCGGCCACGGAGTCGGCGAGGCCGAACGGCGGGAGCGTGGGCGGGCCCTCGGGCTCCCCGGTCGCCGACGCGAACCCGCTCATCGCCTCGGCGAGGGTGCCGAAGCCGGGCCGCCCGGAGTACGGCCCGAACTGCCCGAACGCGGTCACCCGGGCCAGCACCAGCCGGGGGTTCGCCGCCGACAGCTCCTCCCAGCCCAGGCCCCAGCGCTCCAGCGTGCCCGGCCGGAAGTTCTCGATGACGACGTCGGCGGACGCCACGAGCCGGAGCAGGACGTCCCGGCCGCCGGGGGTGGACAGGTCGAGCGTCATGGTGCGCTTGTTGCGGCCGAGGTGCTTCCACCACAGGCCCACGCCGTCCTTGCTCGGGCCGTGGCCGCGCGACGGGTCCGGCTTGCGCGGGTGCTCCACCTTGACCACGTCGGCGCCGAAGTCGCCGAGGAAGGTCGCCGCGCCGGGCCCGGCGAAGAGGGTGGCCAGGTCCAGGACCCGCATGCCCTCCAACGGGCCACCGGTCGGCGGGCGACCGGGCGCCGCGCCCGACGGCTCGGGCCGCGGCGGCGGAACGGCCGCGCCGGTGGCCGGTTCGGCCGTGGAGCCGGCGGCGGTCCCGGTGGTGGCCGGGGCGGCGGTCCCGGTAGCGGTGGTGGCCGGGGCCCCGTCCCGGGCGGGCGCGGGGCGGTGGGGGAACTGTGCGTCGGGGCGGGTCTCGCCGGTATGGGGGTGCTGCATGGGAGCTACCTCGGCTTCGTCAACGTGCCGCGGCGGCCGGCGGGTTCACCGGGACGCCGTTCCTTGCTCGTCGGTTCGTACGGTCATCGGTTTCGGTCGGTGGTCGGTGGTCGGTGGTCGGTGGTCGGTGGTCAGGGCCGGGGCCGGGGCCGGGAGGGCGCGGTGTGTCGGTCGGCGGGCCGGGCCGTCAGCGGTGCGCGGGCAGCCGGCCGTACGGCCCCTCCGCGGCGGTCCGGCCGGCTGCCGCCGTTCATCGGGGCGGTGGCATCCCCGGTCGTCCGGCGGCGTGGGCGCCGGGCGCCGCCCGCTCGTCGATCCGCGCGCGCGACGGCATCGAGGACGACGCGCCCTCGCGCTCCACCGACAGCGCCGAGGCGGCCGTCGCCCACGCCAGCGCGTCCCGCACCGGCCGCCCCTCGCCGAGCGCGACCGCGAGCGCGCCCACGAAGGTGTCGCCCGCCGCGGTGGTGTCCACCGCCTTCGCCGGCAGGGCCGGCACCGCGAGCGGCTCGCGGCCGCGCGTGGCGTACAGGCAGCCCGCCGCGCCCAGCGTCACCACCACCTCGGGCACCGCGTCGAGCAGCGCGCGGGCCGCGGCGCGCGGGTCGGAGCAGCCGCTGAGCGCGGCGGCCTCGTGCTCGTTGGGCACCAACAGGTCGGTCGCCGCGAGGAGTTCGTCCGGCAGCGGCTGGGCCGGCGCGGGCGTGAGCACGGTCCTGACGCCGTGCCGGCGGGCGGCCCGGGCGCCCGCGACGACGCCGGCCAGCGGAAGTTCGAGCTGGAGCAGCAGCGCGCCGGCCGAGGCGATGACCTCCTCGTCGCCGTCGGCGAGACCGGTCACCGTGCCGTTCGCGCCCGGCACCACCACGATCGCGTTGTGGCCCTCGCCGTCCACCACGATGTGGGCGATGCCGCTCGGCCCGGGCACCGTGCGCAGCGGGCCGGTGTCCACCCCGGCGCCGTCGAGCGCGGCGCGCAGCCGCGGCCCGAAGTCGTCGTCGCCCACCGCGCCGACGAACCGCACCGCGCCGCCCGCCCGCGCGGCCGCGATCGCCTGGTTGGCGCCCTTCCCGCCGGCCACGGTGCGGAACGCCTCCCCGGTGACGGTCTCGCCGCGCGCCGGCGCCACCCGCGTGTAGGCCGCCAGGTCCATGTTGGCGCTGCCCAGCACCACGATGCGGGCCCTGCCGGGCGGTGGCTCGCCGCGGCGGCCGGAGCCCTGCGCCGGAGCGGTCGGATCGGTGCTCATCGGGCGTCCTCCTCGGACGGGCCCCGGACGGGGGCGCGGTGCGCGGGAGCGTCGTGCCCCCGCGGATGCGGACCGGCCGCACCGGCCGCATCAGTCGTACTGGCCGCCCCGGTCGTACCGGTCGTACCGGTCGGCAGGACGGCGAGCGCGGCGGTACGGCGGGCGAGCGCGTCGAAGCCGATGCCGTCGAACCCGCCGACCGTGCTGGCCAGCCGGTTCCTCAGCGGGCGGGTCCACTCGCCGGGCAGCGCGGCGGGCGACCCCGCGAGCAGACCCGTGACCGACCCGGCCGTCGCGCCGTTCGAGTCGGTGTCCCAACCGCCCGACACGACGCGGCAGACGGAGCCGGCGAAGTCGCCGTCGGCATGGGTGAGGGCGGCGGCGAGCAGCGCCACGTTGGGCAGGACGTGCACCCAGTGGTGGCCCCGGAAGCGCCGGTGCAGCTCGTCCACGACGGTGGCGAAGCCCTCGGCGGTGCCGGACGGCTCGGCGCGGGCCAGGCCGATGCCGAGCCGGACCGCGGCGGCCAGCCGGGAGGCGGGCGGCACCACGTCCAGGCCCGCGGCCAGGCAGGCGTGCACGTCGGTGCCGCCACCGGCCGCGCGGGCCACCGCGGCGGCGGCGAACATCGCCCCGTACACGCCGTTGGCGGTGTGGGTCAGCACGGCGTCGCGCCGCGCCTCGTCCGCCGCGGCGGCCGGGTCGCCGGGGCGGGTCCAGCCGAAGACGTCCGCCCGGATCAGCGCACCGATCCACTCCCGGAACGGGTTGCGCCACTCGGCGGTGCGCGGCGGCTCCAGTCCCGCCAGCAGGTTGCGGTACGCGATCCGCTCGGCGGTGAAGGTGCGGCCCGCGGGCAGCTCGTCCAGCCACAGCCGCGCCACGTCCCGCGTGCCGAAGCCGTGGCCGTGCGCCTCCAGCAGCATCAGCCCGAGCAGCGGGTAGTTGAGGTCGTCGTCCTCGGGCATCCCGTCGATGTTCTCGGCCAGCGAGGTGGGGCGGCTGCGGCGGTTCCACGGGAAGCGGGCGGCGACCCGCGGGTCCAGGCCCACCTCGGTGAAGTAGCCGCGCAGCGGCCAGTTCCCGGTGGACACCGCGATCGCCCGGATGCCGTCGAGCGGCAGCTTCTCCACGGGCTTGCCCAGCACGCAGCCCACCGCCCGGCCCAGCCAGGCCGCCTCCAGCCGCTCGGCCAGCGCGTCCGGGCGCTCGACCGGCGCCGCCCGGGGCGGGGCGGGTACGGCCGCGCGGAGGCCGGCGGTCCCGGTCGGCTCCCGTTCCGCCAACGGCGACGGCAGCGACGCCAGTTCGTCGAGCAACTGCTCCGCGAGGGCGCGCAGCCCGGGGGCCGCGGGGTCGGGCGACGCCCCGGCCCACTCCGGCGCGAGGTGCCCGCCGGCGGCCAGCCAGCGCGCGCGCACGTCGGCCGCGTCCCGCCCGTCCTCACCGGCCTGCCGCAGTTCGTGCCCGACCAGGTCCTCCACCTGAACCCAGGTCACCCGCAGGGGATCTCCGGCGGCGGACGCGGCGCCCGTCGGCGCGGCGCCGGTCCGTTCGGAGCCCGTCCGCTCGGAGCCGGTCCGTTCGGCGGCCGGGTCGAGGCGGTCCGCGAGGCCGGGATCCGCGAGGCCGGGAGCGGCGGGGTGCGCGGGGAGGCGGTGCCGCGGGGCCGGTCCGCCGCTCGGTGCGGCCGCTGCCTCACGGTCGGCGGGGTGGCCTGCCTCTGCCGGCGCGGCGCCGTACGCGGTCGCTCCGGCCGGCTGCGGTCCGGCGGGGGGAGCCGGGCTCGTGCCCGGGACGTCCCGCTCGGCCGGGACGCGCCCGTCCTCGCGCGCGGGACCCCTGCCGTCCGCGGGGGTGCCCTCGTACGGCCCCGCGGCTTCCGGCCGCAGTCCGGCGGCGGGGCGGGCCGGTGCCTCGGGGGCGTCGTACGGGTGCGGGTGGGCGGCCGGACCGGCCGGGTCCGGGGAGGCGGGCCTCATCGGACCTCCGCCAGCGCCGTGAAGGCCGCTTCGTGGGCGCGGCGGCGGGCGGTGTCGAGGTCGAAGACCTCGCGGGTGACCGCGGCCAGCTCCGCCGCGGGCGTGTGCAGGTCGAGTCGGCTGGCGCGGGCCACCTCGTCGCTCCACCCGGCGGGGACCGCACCGGTGCCGCCGAGCGCGCCGGCGATGGCGCCGCTCATCGTGGCGATGGAGTCGCAGTCGCGGCCGTAGTTGACCGAGCCGAGCACGGCCCGCTCGTACCCGCCGCCCGCGACCAGCAGCATGCCGAGCGCCACCGGCAGCTCCTCGATGGCGTGCAGCCGGGAGGGCCGGCGGGCGCCGAGCGAGGGTTCGCGGTAGCGCGGCCCGACCGTGTCGAAGGGCGCGACCGCCTCGCGCAGCGGCACCAGCGCCGCCTCCCAGTCGTCGAGGCCGGCGGCCCGCTCGCACACCGCCTCTATCGCGGCCCGGGTGCCGTCCTTCGCGAGGCCGAGCGCGGCCTCGACCACGGACGCGGCCGTGGCCCCCGGCGTGAACGCCGCGGCGACGGCTGCGGCGAACACGCCGGCGGCCTCCCGCCCGTACGACGACTGGTGGGGCGCGGCCACCTCCAGCGCCTCGGTGTACGCGGCCGCGGGGTTCCCGGCGTTGACCGCGCCCACCGGCGCCATGTACATCGCGGCGCCGCAGTTGACGATGTTGCCGACACCCGCCTCGCGCGGGTCCACGTGGCCGTAGTGCAGCCGGGCCACGATCCACTTCTCGGCGAGGAAGATCCGCTGGAGCGGCAGCGCCTCCGCCTCCATCTCGGGAATCCACCGCGGCGTGCCGATCAGGTCGGGCACGAGGTGGTCGGCCACGCTGTACGCGTCGAGGTGGTCGCGGACCTCGGCGTAGACCCGCACCAGGGCGTGCGTCATGAGGGTGTCGTCGGTGACGTGCCCGTCGCCCTTGTGGTACGGCGCGATGGGTCGCGCGGTGCGCCACTGCTCGTAGAAGGGGCCGACGATGCCCCGGACCCGGCCGCCGTGCCGCTCCGTGATCTGCTCGGGCGTCCAGCCCTCGACCGGGCCGCCGAGGGCGTCGCCGACAGCGGCGCCGACCAGGCAGCCGGTGATGCGGTCCTCAAGCGTGAGTTTCATTGCTTCCGGGTCCTTCCGTGACATCCGTGACAGGGGCGTGGGGCTCGGCGTTCGGTGCGGGTGCGGGTGCGGGTGCGGGTGCGGGTGCGGCGGGGGCCGGGACGGACCCGGACGCCGGCGCCGGTACGGTCGCAGGCGCGCCGAACGCGGCCTGCGGGTCGCCGTACGACGACGGGTTCGGTGCGGTCCGCTCCACCCCGTAGGGGCCCGTCTCCGGTTCGACGCCGGCCAGCCGCCCGGCCAGGTCCACCAGGTCGGTGCCCGCCAGCCGCGGCAGCGCGCAACCCGGCAGGGTCCGGCACGCGTCCCGCCACGAGACGGGCAGCCCGGCGGCGCCGCCGAGCGCGCCGGCCAGCGCGCCGGCCAGCGCGGGCGCGGAGTCCGCCACCCGCGACAGGCAGGCGGTGGCCGGCACCGCCTCGGCCACCGCGCCGTCGGCGGCCAGCACCAGGGCCAGCGCGACCGGCACCGTCTCCGCGGCGGCGATGCCGTAGCTGTAGACGTGGTCCACGATCTGGTGTTCCAGCAGCGGGACCAGGCCGAACGCCCGCGCGTGGCCGTCGGGTTCGGCGGCGCGCGCGGCCCGGGCGAGCGCGACCGCGTGCTCGGCGTTGCGGGAGATCTCCGAGCCGTCCGGCAGCTCGGCCAGCGCGGCCCGCACGCAGTCCTCGGCGGACGCGCCGGCCAGCGCCAGCGCGACCGCGGCTGCCATCGCCCGGGCGCCGTGCACGCCGTCGCCGTCCTGCGTGTAGCGCGCGTCGTACTCCGCCAGGTCGGCGGCCGCGGCCGGGTCGCCGGGGTGCACCACGGCGAGCACGCAGGCGCGTCCGCACGCCGCGTCGTCGAAGAAGTGCGGGTTGTCGTGTCCGGTGGCGGGCGGCCGCAGCCCGGTGGCGAGGTTGCCGAGCCCGGCGCGCACCGAGATGCGGGCGCGCAGCGGGATCACCGCGGACTCCACCTCCGCGGCGCGGGCGGCGGCCGTGGAGATCTCGGCGGCCAGCGACATCCAGGCCAGGTCCACCGCGGCCCGCACCCGGCGGTCGCGGCTGAGGTCGCTGAGGAGCGCGCCGCGCGCGGACAGCACCGACTCGGCGGTGAACGCCGCCCACTCCGCGTCGTCCGAGGGCCCCAGCCGCAGCGGCTCCGGCGGCTGGTTGAGGGCGATCGGCACCGGCAGGGTGGTGGTCGCGTTCTGCTCCGCGAACGTGTCCAGCTCGCGGGTCAGCCGGCGCGTCCACTCCGGCATCCGCGCGGCGCGGTGGCGCGCTGCCGGCCACCCCGCGGCGTCGCCGGCGGCGAGCCCGAGCAGCAGGCCCTCGACCCGCTCCCGCGCCACCCGGTCCCGCGCCTGGCCGCCGTCCTCCGCGTCGTGCCCGTCGCCGACGGGACGGCTTCGTCCGCCGGCCCTCGTCGCGGCGCTCATGACGCGATCCGCTGTGCCGGGCCGGGCAGCGGCTCGCCGGGGGCGAGCAGGTCGGCGATGTCGCGGACGTGGTAGCCGGCCATGGCCGGCAGGCAGCTCCCGGTCACCGGCTTGATCGCGGCCGACCACCGCGCGGGGATCGCCCCGTACCCGCCGAGGGTGCCGGCGAGCGCTCCGGCGACCGCCGCGGTGGTGTCGGCGTCGCGGCCCATGTTGACGGCGGTGAGCACCGAGCGGGTGAACTCGCCGTCGGCCAGCGCGAACGCGCCGAACGCCAGGCCGACCGCCTCGGGCGCGAGGTCGGTCCAGGGGTAGCCGCCGATCACCACGGCCGAGCGCAGCGCGCGCTCGCGGTCGAGCACGCCGAGCGCCGGGTCGAGCCGTACCCGCCGGGCCACGGTCACCGCCCGCCGCAGCGAGCGCGCGGTCCAGGAGTCCTCGGGCACCACCGACAGCGCGGCGGTGATCACCGCGGAGCAGTCGCCGCCGGCCATCGCCGCGGCCACCCCGGCCGCGACCGCCTGGCCGCCGTAGATCCCCTCGCCCTCGTGGCTGACCGTGCCGTCGATCGCGACCAGCCGCGCGGCCTCGGCCGGCCGCCCCGCCGCGAAGACGCCGTACGGTGCCGCGCGCATCGCCAGGCCGTCGCTCCACGCGTGGCGGTGCTGCGCGGTGATCGGCGAGGCCAGGCCGCGGCGCAGGTTCTCCAGGGTGCCGCGCTCGCTGAACCCGGCACCGCGGAACGGCCCCTCGTCGCGGTCGGCGATCCACACGTGCCAGGCCGCCTCGACGTCGCCGGTGGTGAGCGCGGCGCCGTACCGGGCGAGCAGCAGGCCGGACAGGATGGCGTACTCGGTGTCGTCGGTACCGGCCGGGTCCTCGCTGACGAAGTCCTCGATCCGGCCCCAGCGCCGCCGGATCTGGGACGGCTTCATGTTCTCGGCCGGCGCCCCGAGGGCGTCGCCGACGGCCAGCCCGGTGAGCGCGCCGCGCGCGTGGTCACGGGGGCTGCCCGGTACGGGACGGGGGTGGCGGGTGTCGCCGGACGGCGGTGCGGTCGCCGTGCCGGACGGGCCCGCGGTCGGGGGACCGGAGGGGTCGAAGCCGCCGGTGGAGGCGGGAGTTGTGCTCATGCCGTGCCGTTTCCTGGTGAGTCCTGCGTGTGGTGCGTGGCCGTGCGCTGCGGGTGCCGGGGTGCCGGGGTGCCCCGGCGCGGCGGCGGGCGGGCGGCGCGGGGACGGGAGTCGGTGCGGGGGCGACGGGTGGGGTGCGGGGCGCGGAACACGGTGCGGGCTCCTTCGGCGGGGACGGAGGGGAGGAGGGTGCCGGGCGGTGCGGCGCGCCCGTCCCGACGGGCGCGCCGCACCCCGCTCACCCCCGGTACCGCTCGAAGACGCGGTTGCCGTCGCGGACGAGCTTGCCGCGCAGCGAGTCCAGCGATATCGCGCCGCTGTAGTACTGCTGGAGCGCCGGCGTGGCGATCTTGTCGGACCACTCCGGGTAGCCGCGCATGCTCAGCGCGGGCGACGCGGTGAGGTACTTCGACACCGCCATCCCGGTGTCCCACCCGAGCTTCGTCGTGGTCAGCGAGGGGTCGCGCAGCGCGGCGGTGCCCGTGGGCGGCATCCAGTCGCCCTGGGCGAGCCGTACCAGGTGCGGGGTCTGGGTCATGAAGTCGATGAACTCCACCGCCGCCTCCTGGTGCTTGCAGGACTTCGCCACCGAGAGGGTCTGCGGGCTGACGCCCTGGGCCCGCCCGCCGTCGGGCGCGCCCTGGCCGACCGGCAGCGGCAGGGTGACCCAGTCGAAGTGCGCGGGAGCCTGCTGCTGGACCTGCTGCCGGTAGGAGAAGCCCAGCGGCAGCATCGCGTAGCGCCCGGCGAAGAACCCGGGCAGCAGGTCGCCGCCGCCGAGCGCCAGCGCGCTGGAGGGCGCGGAGCGGTCGGTCCCCACCTGCCGGCGGACCAGCTCGGCGAACGCCGAGTCGGCGCTGCCGAAGCGCACCTCGGTACGGTCGCCGCCCGCGTCCTTGTAGAGGATGCGGCCCCCGTCGGTCAGCGCCAGGTTCAGCGTCAGGCTGACCGGCGAGCTCATCGGCCAGGCCGTGCCGTAGCGGTCGGCGGAGCCGCCGCCGTGGTGGGACAGCTCCCGGCAGATGTCCTCGAACTCCTGCCAGGTCCACGGGTGCGCGGCGTCCGGCAGCCGGACGCCGGCCCCGGCCAGCAGCGTGCGGTTGGCCAGGAGGACCTTCGGCTCCTGGAGGAACGGCACCCCGTACAGCGCGCCGTCGAACCGCGCGGTGTCCCAGGTGCTCTGCGGGATGCGGCTCTTCAGGGCCGCCGGCAGCAGCCCGGTGAGGTCGGCGAGGTAGCCGCCGGAGCCGAAGTCGGTCAGGTCGACGCCCTCGTCATGGATGATGTCGGGGGCCGCGCCGCCCTCGAAGGACGTCAGCAACTGGTCGTGGACGTCGTCCCAGCTCCCCTGCACGTAGCGGACCTGCACCTCGGGGTGCCGCGCGTTCCACTGCGCGACCAGGTCCTTGTTGGCCTTGACGGACTCCGTCTGCCAGGCCAGCGACAGGAAGTCCAGCCGGGGCGCGCCGCCGCCGGCGGAGGACCCGCAGGCCGACAGCAGCGAGCCGGATCCGGCCGCCGCGGCGGCCGCGGCGGCGCCGGTCAGGAGGGTGCGTCGGCGCATCAGCCCTTCACCGCCCCGGTCATCATGCCGCCGACCAGGCGCTTTTGCAGCAGCGCGAAGAACAGCAGGCTGGGCAGTGTGGCGAGCACCGACGCGGCGGCGAGCGGACCGAGGTCCGCGGCGCCCTCGGCGCCCAGGAAGTGGGTCAGGATCACGGACATCGTCTGCTTCTCCGGGGACTTGAGCAGGACCAGGCCGAAGAAGAACTCGTTCCACGCGGTGACGAAGGAGAACATCAGCGTGGCCACCAGGCCGGGGGTGAGCAGCGGCAGCACCACGCTGCGCAGCGCCCGGGCCCGGCTGCACCCGTCGATCGCGGCGGCCTCCTCCAGCGAGACCGGCACCGCCCGGACGTAGCCCTGGAGCATCCACAGCGCGAACGGCAGCGTCCACACCACGTAGACCAGGCCGAGGCCGAGCCGGGAGTCGATCAGGTGCAGGTTCTTCAGGACCATGAACAGCGGGATGATGACGAGCACCAGAGGGAACATCTGGCTGACCAGGATCCAGCCGGTGCCGGCCCGGCTGACGACCGAGCGGAACCGCACCATCGCGTACGCGGCGGGCACCGCGACCGCCACCGACACGACGGCGGAGATCCCGGCGATCAGCAGGCTGTTGAGCGCGGAGTGCAGCAGCGGCTGCTCGTCGAAGGCGGTCCGGAAGTTGTCGAGCGTGGGGTGCCGGGGCAGCCACGTCGGGTGCACCGAGCCCAGCTCCTGCGGGGACTTGAACGCCGTCGAGACCAGCCACAGCAGCGGGAAGGCCAGGAAGACCAGGTAGCACAGCAGCGCGAGGTACTGCCCCGCGCGGCCCGCCCTGCGGCGGGCGGTGCGCCGCCCCGCGCCCGGCGAGCCGTCCGGTGCGGGGGCCCGCGGGGGCGCCGGGGGAGCGGGTACGGCGGCCGGGCCGGCCGCGTCGGTCGCGCTCATGACTCGTCCTCCTTCAGGCGGTTGCGCAGGAACACGGCCAGCAGCACGGCGATCACCGCGACCATCACCAGGCCCATGGCGGCGGCGTAGCCGAACTGGCCGTAGCGGAACGCCTCGTCGTAGGCGAAGAGCATCGGCAGCTCGGTCTTGCCGCCGGGCCCGCCGCTGGTCAGCACGTAGACCAGGCCGAAGGAGTTGAAGTTCCAGATGAAGTTCAGCGCGGTGATCGACAGGACCACCGGCCGGAGGGTCGGCCAGGTCACCGTGGTGAACCGGCGCCACAGTCCGGCGCCGTCCAGGCTGGCGGCCTCGTGCAGTTCCAGGGGGACGTTCTGGAGGCCCGCCAGCAGCACCACGGTGGTCTGCGGCATGCCCGCCCACACGCCCACCACGACCACCGCGGGCAGCGCCAGCGACAGGCTGGACAGCCAGTCCGTGGTGCCGTCGGTCAGGTGCAGGTGGTGCAGGGTGTTGTTGAGGATGCCCGCGTCGGGGTTGTAGACCAGCCGCCACATGATGCCGACCACCACCTCGGGCATCGCCCACGGCACCAGGGCCAGGGTGCGGGCCAGCCAGCGCAGCCGCAGGTTCTGGTTGAGCAGCAGCGCCAGCCCCAGCGACATCAGGAACTGCAGCACGGTGACGCACACCGCCCACAGCAGGCCGATCCGGAAGGACTGCCAGAAGAGCGAGTCGAGCCGCAGCTCCTTGAAGTTGTCGACGCCGGTGAACGCCGTGGAGCTGGTGACGCCGGACTGGGCGTCGGTGAAGGCGAGCGAGATCCCGTACAGCAGCGGGCCCACGCTCAGCACCAGCACCGGGATCAGCGCCGGCAGCAGGAGGAACCAGGCGTCCCGGTCCAGGCCGAGCACCCGGCGCCGCGCGGCGGTGGACCGCGGCGGCGCGCTGCCCGCCCCCCGCCTGGGGCCGCGGCGCGGCCGCAGCACCGCACCGGCGCTCACGACGCGCGCTCCGGCGCGACGGTGGAACCGCGGACGACCAGGCGGGGCGCGACGGTCTCGCACCGCACGCCGTGGTCCCCGCCGTCCAGCCGGGCCAGCAGCATCTCGACGGCGAGCCGGCCGCGCTCGGCCGAGCCGAGGTCCACGCTGGTCAGCGCGGGGTGCCCGGCGCGGGCCAGTTCGCTGTCGTCCATGCCGGCCACCGCCAGCTCCTCGGGTATCCGCAGGCCCCGGTCGAGCGCGGCGTGCACCGCGCCCAGCGCGAGCTGGTCGTTGGCGCAGAAGACGCTGTCGATGGCGGGGTCGGCGTCCAGCAGGCGGTGGGTGGCGGCGGCGCCGGCGGCTATGCCGAACTCGGTGGTCACGGTGAGCGCCGGGTCGTGGGGGAGCCCGGCCTCCTCCAGCGCGGTGCGGTAGCCGAGGCTGCGGTTGCGGCCCGGGACGGTGTCGTCGGGGCCGTTGACGAACGCGATCCGCCGCCGGCCGCCGGCCAGCAGGTGCCGCATCGCGAGCACGGCGCCGGACACCGAGTCCGCCCGCACGCTGTCCACCGGTGCGCCGTCGGGCAGCGACCCGATGACGACCACCGGCCGTGCCGCGTCGGACAGCACCTTCAGGTGCTCGCCGGTGACGCGGATCGGGACCAGGATCAGGCCGTCGCTGGTCCGGTCGGCCAGGCTGCGCACCACGTCCAGCTCGTCCGCGGCGACCGCGTCGGTGGAGTGCAGCAGCAGCCGGTAGCCCGAGGGCTTCGCAATTGCCTGTATCTGGCGGACCATCGAGACGTACACCGGGTTGCCGACGTCGGGCATGGCGAAGGTGAGCTGCCGGGTGCGGCCGCCTTTGAGCGACCGGGCCACGCCGTTGGGGACGTATCCCAGCTCCGCGGCGGCCTGCTGGACCCGCCGGACCGTGTTGGGGCGGGCGCCGTGGCCGTTCAGCACCCTCGACACCGACGCGATCGAGACCCCCGCCCTCGCGGCGATGGTCTCGACGGTCGGCGGTCCGGCCGAAGTCGTCATGCTCGGTCCTTTCGCTGGGCCTGCGGTCGGGCCGAGCCTGGCGGCAACTGAACTGTAAACGTTTACAGTTCGCGCCCGGTGGGCCGCTTCCGGGGAAGTGGGTTTCCGCCATGTTGCGCGGGTGTTTCACCGGTCGTCAATGAGCTGTGGGCTGAATCACACGCATGAGGGAGGCCCCAGTCATCCTCCCGACGGACCGTCATCTCGCGCCGCGCCGCGCCGCGCTCCCGCGAGCCCGGGCCCGCCGTGCACGGGTGGGCGGGCTCCGGCCGTGCCCGCGGGCCCGGCTGTCGGTGGGTGCTGGGAGGCTGCCGGTATGAGCCCCTGGAACCTGCGCGACCTCGACCACGCCCTGCGCGCGAGCTGGGCCGCGGACACCTGCTCGCCCGACGACCGGGCCGACTGGCGGCCCGACAACCCCGCATGGGGCCACTGCGACATCACCGCGCTGGTCGTCCACGACGTGTTCGGCGGCCTGCTGCTGGTCGGCGAGGTGCACCTCGACGGGGTCCAGCGCGGTCACCACTGGTGGAACCGGCTGTGCAGCGGGGTCGAACTCGACCTGACCCGCGAGCAGTTCCGGCGCGGCCAGACCGTCGGGGCGCCCCGCGCCCTGGAGCGCCCGCCCGGCCCGCTGCCCCGCCGCTGGGAGGACTACCTCCTCCTGCGCTCCCGCGTCGCCGCGCACCTGGACCCGCTGCCCGGCCCGAGCTGAACCCCGCCCCGCGCCGGACCCGCGCCCGGGACACCCGCACTCCGAGGCGCCACACCCGGGCGGGTCGGCGGGGCGGCGATCGGGGCGCCGGACGGGGCGCCTGGCGAGGCGGTCCGCGAGCGCGCCGCAACGCCCACCCGCGCCCCGCGTGCCAGGGGCGGGTCACATCCCCCGTATGGCGCAATTCGGGCAGGTGGTCCAGGCTGGTAGTAAGCCCTGGCGCCGGCGTGGCAGGTCCGGGCGGGAACCGCGCACGCGGTGTCCTCCCGCCGCCACGCGCCCGTCGCGGCCGGAGGGAGGACAGCATGTACGACACCGACCCCGTGACGCGGCCCGACCCGCGGGTCATCGCCCGCCGTGTGGCCGAGCGCCGGCTCGAACTCGGGCTGAGCGAAGGCGCCCTGGCCACCCAGGCGGGCATGGCACCGCGGTACCTCCAGCACCTGCTCGGCGCGGGGGTGGACTTCGACCCGGGCGGATTCGTCCGGATCGCGGCCGCGCTCCAGCTCTCCTACGACGACCTGCTCGAAGGCCGCACCGGCGTGCCACCCGGGCAGGGCGGACCGGCCGAGCACCCCGCGCTGCTCCACCTCACCGAGCACGAGTGCTGGGACCGGCTCGGCAGCCGCGGCGTGGGCCGCGTCGCGCTGCCGATCGAGCCGAGCCCCGGCGTCTTCCCGGTGAACTACGCGATCGACGTGCACGCCTCGGACCCGCCGTCCATCGTCTACCGGACGGCACCGGACAGCGTGGCCGCGCCCGCCGCGGGCTCCGCCGTCTCCTTCGAGGTGGACCGGGTGGACGACCTGGTCAGCCAGGGCTGGAGCGTCCTGGTCACCGGCACGGCCGAGCACGTCGACGATCCGGTCGTCGCCCGCCGCCTCAGCGAGCGCCACGCGGTGGAGCCCTGGTCCGGGGGCGACCTGCCGCTGTGGGTGCGCATCCGCCCCGGCCGGGTCAGCGGGCGGCGGATCGGCGTGCAGTGAGCCGCGGGACACCGGCTCCCGCCGGGTAGGCGCCCCGGCGGAAGAGCCCGGGCCCTCACCGGGCAGGAGTCCCGGCGGAGGGACGGCCGTACCGAAGGAGGCGACACCATGCGCCGTACGGTCGCCGTCGGAGTCGACGGCTCCCCCGAGAGCCTGGCCGCGGCGGACTGGGCCGCACGCGAGGCCGTACGGCGGCAGGTGCCGCTGCGGGTGGTGAACGCCGCCGCGCCGCCGCCCGGCCTGGCCGCCCCCGCCGACCCGCACCCCGCCCCGGAGAACGCCGACTGGTCGCCCTACGCCGTGGCCGACGACCTGAGGCGCGCGCACCCCGCCGCGGAGATCGCGGTCGACCAGGTGGCCGGGCAGGCGCTGCCGGTGCTGTTCGCCGCCGCGGAGGACGCGGCGCTGCTCGTGCTGGGCTCGCGCGGGGTGGGCGCGGCGGCCGGCTTCCTGCTCGGGTCGGTCGCGCTCACCGTCGCCGGGCAGGCGCCCGTGCCGGTGGTGCTGGTGCGGACCGCGCGCACCTCGGAGGCCCGCGGCGGCGGCGACGTCGTGCTCGGGCTGGACCTGGCCCGGCCGAGCGACCGGGTGCTGCGTTTCGCGTTCGACGCCGCGGCCCGGCGCACCGGCACCCTCCGCGTCGTGCACGGCTGGAACGCGCCGCTGCCGTACGGCCGGGGCGGTCCGGGCCGCGGCCCGGACGCGGACGCCGCGCTGCGCTCCCGGGAGACCGGCGCGCTCGCGGCCGCGCTGGCGCCGTGGCGCGAGCAGTACCCGCGGGTGCGGATCGCCGGCGAGAGCGTGACCGGCGACGCGGACCGCGAGCTGGTGACGGCGTCGGCGGACGCGGGCCTGCTCGTCATCGGACGCCGCCCGCCCGGCACCCGGCTGTCGGCCCACCTCGGCTCGACGTCCCACGCGGTGCTGCACCGCGCCGTGGTCCCGGTCGCGGTGGTCCCGCACGCCTGAACGCGGCGGCCGTGCGCGCGGGCCCGCCGGGTACCGTCCGCCCGGCGATCAGCCCCGGCCCGCCAGCAGGTGCGGGGCGCGCTCCCTGACGGCCGCGAGGAGCTGTCCGCGTGACGGGTTGACCATCGCGTGGCCGGCGACCGTGACCGTCGGCACCGTCTCGTTGCCGTCCGCGACCGACCGGACGAACGCCGCGGCGTCCGGGTCGCGCCAGATGTTCACCGTCCGGTACCGCAGTCTCGTGAACCGCAGTTGCGTCAGCAGCTTCATGCAGTAGACGCAGGTGGGCTGGTGGTACACGACGACGCCGTCCTGGGGATGCTCGGCCATCCCGGCAGCCTACCCACCCCGCTCCCGGGCGGAACGGCGTGAGGGAGGCCGGAACGGAGCGGTGCGGACCGGGACCAGGAGCCCGGAGCGGGACAGCGCCGCCGCTACTCCTACGTAACGTCACAACTGCGTCACTCCGCCGATGACCGGCCAAGCGGACTGGCACGCTCATCCCTCCGCAACCGAACCAGGGGGGACGAACATGCGCACCCGCACCCGTGACACCCGATCCGACGGCGCCGCGCGCGAGGGCAGACGCGCCGCGGTCCGTGCCGCCGCGGCCGCCGCCGCGGTGGCCGCCTGCCTGCTCGCGGCGGCCTGCGGCCCGGCCGCCTCCGGGACGGGGAACCCGGCGCCGCCCAGCACCACCGCGTCCGCCACGACCGCGTCCCCCACGCCCTCGGCGGGCTCGCCGACGCCCACCGCGCCGGCCACCACCCCGCCGACCACCCCGCCGACCACGCCGGCCACGACCAGCGCCGCGCCCGTCGTCACGGACACCCCCGCCGTCATCCACCGCCCCGCGGCGGCCCCCACGACCCACCGGCCGTCGGCCGCGCCGACCACGCACCGCGCCACGTCGTCGGGGTCCGGCTCGGGCGCGACCCACCACACGGAGGCACCGGTCGCGCCCGGTGGCGGGGCGACCGCGAAGTGCAACGACGGCACGTACTCCTACAGCCAGCACCACCAGGGGACCTGCTCCCACCACGGCGGGGTCGCCGTCTTCTACAACTAGCCCGGTCCACCCGCGGCCCGCGGCCCGTACCCGCGACCCGTACCCGCGGCCCGCGGCCGGCCGGCCCGTACCCGCGGCCTGTAACCGCGGACCGGGGCCGGGGAGGGCGAAGGGCGGCGGACCTGGTGGGGTCCGCCGCCCTTCGGGAAAGCGGGGTGGCGCGGGTGTCCGGTGGCACCGGTCGGCGCGGCGTCGTCAGTACGCGGAGTTGACGTTGTCCATGGAGCCGTACTTGTGGAACGCGTAGTTGCAGGCCGCGGTGATGTTGGCGACCGGGTTGTAGATGTTCCAGGACGTGCCGGACACGTGGAAGGCGTCGAAGGTCGGGTTGATCACCTGGAGCAGGCCCTTCGAGGGGATGCCGTTGCGGGCGTTGACGTCCCACAGGTTGATCGCCTTCGGGTTGCCGCTCGACTCGCGGATGATGTTGCGGTGGATGCCCGCGTACGAGCCGGGGATGCCCTTCTTGTGCATGATGTCGAGCGACTGGCGTATCCAGCCGTCGAGGTTGTTGGCGTAGGTCTTCGCGGCGGGCTTGGCCTTGGCCTTCGCCTTGGTCGCGCTGCGCTTCGCGGCGCGCGAGGCGGCGGCCTTCTTGGCGGCTGCCTTCTTCGCCGCGGCCTTCTCCTGCGCCGCCTTCTTCGCGGCCGCCTCGTGGGCGGCGGCCTTCTTGGCGGCGGCCTCGTGCGCGGCGTCGGCCACGCGCGTCTTGGCCGCGGCGGCCAGGTCGACCTTCTGCTGCTTCGCGTGCTGTGCGGCCGTCAGCGACACGAGGCTGGACTGGACGCTGATCGGCTTGACCGGCTGACCGGCGGAGACGCTGAACCCGGTGGTGGCGTCGCTCGCCGCGGTCGCCGATCCGGCTCCTGCGGTCGCTTCCACGCCCACGACCGCGAGCAGGACCGCGGCTGCGGCGGTGGTGCCGGCAGCGGTGATCTTGTGCTTCTTCGACAGCCGGTTGAACGAGGAGACGCCGGGGAGCTTCTTGGAGACCGTGGGGAACTGCATTGCGGGTTTACCTCTTCCGTTGGGGACCTGTGAATTGTTAGAGGTCGCGGATTCAACGGTCAAAGGTCGCTTCTACGGACAAATCCGTAGGAGAAATGGGTACGAAACGGACAGTCTCCACATGGCCGCTCCGACACGGCGCCGCCCGGCCCCCCGGGCGTACTAAGGCGCTTAGTTTGTGACGTGGGCGATATCGAGGGGATCACACAGGGGCCGCTCAGCCATCACCGGACGTACCCGGGTATGCGCACCGGGTGCCGAATTCGGGCTCTTCTCCGGGAGTCGCGGACGTGCGCTCTCCCCGGCCGGGAACCGGGCCGGCGACCGCCCGACCGCCCGACCGCCCGACCGCCCGACCGACCGCCCGGGCGGCAAGGCGGCAGCGCGGCAGGGCGACGGCTCGCCGGATTCCGGGCGGCCGCCGGTCAGTGCCCGAGGGCGGCGAGCGCGGCGGAGGCGGCGTCCGCGACGAGGGTGTCCGCTGAGACGGCGCCGGGGGTCCCGCGGTCGGTGAGCACGCTGACCACGACGGGCGCGCCGTGCGGCGGCCAGACGACCGCGATGTCGTTGCGGGTGCCGTAGCCGCCGCTGCCGGTCTTGTCGGCGACCTTCCACCCCGGGGGCACCGCGGCCCGCACGTAGGGGCCGCCGGTGGTGTTGCGCGCCATCAGGTCGGTGAGCAGCGCACGGCGCCCGGCCGTCAGGGTGCCGCCGAGCAGGAGCGCGCGCAGGTCGGTGCCGAGCGCGCGGGCGGTGCTGGTGTCGCGGGTGTCCCCGGGGACGGCGTCGTTGAGCGCGGGTTCGGCGCGGTCGGTGTCGGTGACCGCGTCGCCCATGCCGCGGACCGCCCGCTGCAACCCGCCCGGACCGCCGAGCCGGTCGAGCATCAGGTTCTCGGCCGTGTTGTCGCTGTACCGCAGCGCGGCCGAGATCACGGCCCGCAGCGTCATGCCGTCGCCCGAGCCCCGGCCGGCGTGCCGGGAGGTGATCGGCGAGTACGCCACCAGGTCGGAGGCGGGGTAGGTGAGGACGCGGTCGAGGTCGGCGTCGCTGTCGCGTTCCAGGAGCGCCGCGGCGGCGAGCACCTTCACCGTCGAGCAGTGCGCGAGTCTCCGGTCCGCCTGGTAGGCGACGCTCCGGCCCGAGCCTGTGTCCAGCGCGTACACCCCGAGGCGCGCGTGGTGGCTCCGCTCCAGCGCGGCGAACGCCGAGGCCGCCGCGGTGCCCGCGCGGGAGGCGGCGGTCCGCGCGGGTGCGACGTGCGCGCCCCGCGGCGTCGCACCGCCGCACCCGGCGAGCAGGGCGGCGAGCGAGGCCGTCGCGGCGAGCACCGCCACCGCCCGCCGGGTCCGGTGATCCGTCGCACGCATGCGCACCACTGTGGGCGCCCCGCCCTGCCCGGTCAAAGACCCCGCGCCCGGTGTCTCGGCCGTCGCGGCCGACCCGTGCCCGCCGCCCCCGCCCCTTCCTCCGCCCGCCCCATCCCTTCCTCCGCCCCGCCCCATGTTATCGATGCCACGGCTCCGGCGCCGACGCTTCACCCCGTAAACAGGTGCGCCACGGCCGCAATCCGGCAGTTCGTGGGGAGTTTTTCCGCCGCGACCGGAGCATCCGGGAGATCGTCGCACGGAGGCTCTGGTGTTATCGATGCCAAATGGCTAGGGTTCCGGGCAACCTCCTACCCGCCCGCCGTCCGTCGCGCGGACGGGCCCGACCGTCGGCACCTCCCGAGACGAAGGACTGGCATGCCACACGCTCGAAGAAGACTGGCCGTCGCGCTGCTCGCCGCGGCCATGGCCACGGTCGGCGCCGGAGCCGGCGCGTCCGCCGCCTCTCCGTCCCCGGCGGCCGGGGCGACCGCGAACACCGCCGCGAACACGACCGCGGACATGACCGGTTTCACGGTCTCCGTGGGCACGACGGGCACCTACGCCCACCCCACCGACACCCCGGCCGGCTCGTACATCGACAAGGACGGCACCTACTACTTCCAGCAGTCCGACGGGGAGTACGGGCCGACCGGGCCCCGCTACTGGGACTTCTTCACCGGCACCGACCTGGAGACCGCGACCCGGTCCGCGGCGATCAGCGACGCGGTGGACCCGGCCAACCCCCAGGACCGCAACGACGACACGACCTGGCGCTGCGACAACAGCCCGACCGGCAAGGACGCCACGAACGCGCCGGCCGGCTCCGGCTACACCCAGCGCAACTTCTGCGACCTGGTGGGCACCTGGGTGGACCCCGACACCGGCGACTGGTACGGGCTGGTGCACAACGAGTTCAGCCCGCAGCCCTTCGGCGACGGCATCCACTACGACGCCATCGACTACGCCGAGTCGACCGACCAGGGCCGCACCTGGACCATCAAGGGCCACGCCCTGACCTCGCCCTACAGCACCCTGCGCGGGGACACCACGGCCTTCCCGCAGCAGACCTACTCCTACGGCGACGGCGACCAGCGGCTGTTCGTGGACACCGCCTCGGGGTACTTCTACGTCTACTACGGCTCGCGCGCGGTGGACAAGAACGGCGGCTGGAAGGCGTTCTACGAGCACGTGGCCCGCGCCCCGATCTCGGCGAAGATGGCGCCGGACTCCTGGCAGAAGTGGTACGACGGCTCCTGGTCCCAGCCCGGCACCGGCGGCAAGGAGAGCACCATCGTGCCGGTGACCTCGGCCGGCGGCACCGGCTACACGGCCCCCGCCGACGAGTACGACCCGCACAACGCCGGAACCGTCGACCAGCAGGTCGCCGCCGGCACGGCCCCGCCCACCTCGCCGCTGTTCGCGATGGACATCTCCTACGACGCCTACCTCGGCCTCTACATCGGCGAGCCGCAGGCGGTCGACCAGAGCGGGAACGCGCCCCAGCAGTTCTACGCCACCGCCGACCTCGCCACCCAGAAGTGGACGCTCATCGGCGACACCGGCGGCTACACGACCGCGTCGTGGTACCGCTGGCTGCTGGACAGCGCGAACCTGACCAGTTCGACCGTGGTCGGCAGGACCTTCCGCGCCTACTGCTCCATCGCCTGCGCGGACGGCTCCGACGGGCAGTACGCGAACGTCACGATCGACCCGTCGGGTGCCGGCGCCCCGGCTCTCGCCGCGAAGGCGGCCTACACGATCGCCGGCGGCGCCGGACGGGTGCTCACCGCCCGCGGCGGGCAGGCGGCCGCGGCGCGTCCGGCCGGCCGATCGGCCGCGCAGGAGTGGACGTTCACCGCGAACGGCGACGGTTCCTACCGGATCACCAACGCCGCCACCGGCCGGGCGCTGGGCGTGCCGGCCACCTCCACGGCCGGCCGCGCGTGGGGGACACGGCCGGTCCTCACCCCGCTCGGCGCCGGCGGACCGACCGTCGGGCAGCAGTGGTTCGTCCTCCCCGACACCACCCCCGGCGGCGCGCGGACCGGAACCTTCCGGCTGGTCAACCGCTACAGCGGGTTGGTGCTCGGGCTGTCCGCCGACTCCCGGCAGGGCGCCGAGACCACTCCGGCGCGCAGTTGGACCGACCGCAGCGGCAGCGCGGTCGGCGGGCACCGGACCGCCGCGGAGCAGACCCTGACGCTGACCGCGGTGCACTGAGCGGCGGACGGCCCCGCGCACCCCGGGCGGGCGGCGACGCGCGGTCGCGCCGCCGCCCGCCCCCTCGTGCCGTCGGCCGTCAGGAGCAGGTGACCTGGGCGTCCGCCCAGTCCGCGTGGTCGCTGTCGTTGCCGTCGCCGCCGTCGGTGACGACCAACTGCACCCGCTGGGCGCCGGCGACGTCGGCGGTCAGCGGCTTCGGCCCGTCGGCGTTCGTGAGCACCCCGCTGTCGGCGACCTGCGTGCCGTCGGCGGTCACCTCGAACTCCACGGTGCCCTTGCCGTCCTTCTCGTCGTCCACGCCGACGGTCGCGGTGAGCGTGGAGCAGCCGCCGCCGAGGTAGTAGGTGACGGTGCTCGGCGCGTTGGTGCCCAGGCCCTTGGCGAAGACGGTGCCGCCGATGGTGATCGGGTGGCCGTCGCCGGCCGCGGTCTCACCGTTGCTCTCGTCCTTCTCGACCGGGCCCCATCCGTTGGTGGCGCCGACCCAGTCCAGGTCGCTGAGGTAGCTGGTGCCGGACGGCGGCGGCACCTCGACGGTGACGCTGCCCGCCAGGGGCACGCTGACCTGCTTCCGGCCGAGGGGCGGATCGTAGGCGACGGTCCCGGACAGGCTGTACGTGCCCGGCGCGGTGCCGGCGGGCACCGTGACGGTCCACGGCGTGCTGAACGTACGGCCCTTGGGGAGCAGCAGGCCGCGGGTGGCGCCGGCGGCCTTCACCGTCCAGCCGGTGGGCGCGTCGAGGCTGACGCCGATCCCGGTGGCGGGCAGCGCGCCGAGGTTGGTGGCATAGGTGTCAACGGTCGCGCTGTGGCCGGGTTCGACGTGGTCGGGGGCGTGGGAGACGCCGGTGTCGAGCAGCGCCGGGTCGAGCAGCGCGGCCGCGCCGCCCGCCGCGCTCGCGCCGACCCGCAGTAGCACGGTGCCGTGCGCGGGCACCGTGGCGGACAGCGTCCCGGCGCTGTCGTGGTCGGTGTGGCTCCACAGGTCGCGCACCGCGTAGCTGGCGCGCTTCGGCAGGCCCGCGGCCGCGGCGGTGGTGGCGATGTGCTGGGCGGTGTCGGCGGAGTTGAACAGCGCCACGGCCCGGTCGCCGTTCGCGAGCTTCTTGCTCAGGACGTACGTGCCGGCGCCGCTGTCGGAGGAGACGACGGTGGCGGCGGAGCCCAACGGGTCCTGGTCGAGGGCGATGACGTCCTTGTTGCCCAGGATCGCCAGCGTCTGCGGGGTGGCCTTGCGCAGGTCGGTGCCGATCAGCAGCGGCGCGTCCATGATCGACCAGAGCGAGAAGTGGCTGCGGTACTCCGTGTCGGTCATGCCGCCGTTGCCGACCTCCAGCATGTCCGGGTCGTTCCAGTGCCCCGGACCGGAGTCGGCGGCCAGCGGCATGTTCGCCTTGGCGATGCCCAGCATGCTCGACCAGGAGTCGTTGATGTCGTCCGTGGTGCGCCAGGAGTTGCCGATGTCGCCGGCCCACTCCCACGGGTCGTTGACGCCCCACTCGCACAGCGAGAAGACGATCGGGCGGCCGGTGGCCCGGAGCGCGTCGCGCATCGCGGTGTAGCGCCGCGTGTAGTCGGCCTGGCTGCCGTCGCTCTGGTTGTTGCAGTTGTCGTACTTCAGGTAGTCCACGCCCCAGTCCGCGAACGACTGCGCGTCGGTGGTCTCGTGGCCGAGGCTGCCGGGGTACCCGGCGCAGGTGGCGGTGCCCGCGTCCTCGTAGATGCCGAGCTTGAGGCCCTTGGCGTGCACGTAGTCGGCGGTGCCCTTGATCCCGTCGGGGAACTTCGCCGGGTCCGGGACGAGGCGCCCGTCGGCGTCGCGGGTGTGCGTCATCCAGCAGTCGTCGATGTTGACGTAGGTGTACCCGTCGGCCTTCAGCCCGGAGGAGACCAGGTAGTCGGCGGTCTGCTCGATGAGCTGCTCGCTGACGTCGCAGCCGAACGCGTTCCAGTCGTTGAAGCCCATCGGCGGGGTCAGCGCCAGGCCGTTGTCGAGGGCCGCGGCGGGCGCCGCGGAGACGGCCACCTGCGCGGTGACGGCCACGGCGCCGAGGCCGCCGGCCCACAGGACGCCGGCGGTCGCACAGGCGATCAGCCTGCGGACGGATCTTGGCATGGAGGTTCCTCTGCTCGCGATTCTCGGAGAACCGAACGGAACAGGACCGACCGTCCCGGGGCGGCCCTGCGGGCGCGAACGCGTCGATCGTCCGGCTGATGGCGGCTCTTTCGCAGACAATTCAACGTAAGGCAACAGAGTCGAGCATTTTCTTTCGCGGCCACACCGTAGGAGTCATGACGTGACTTTGACAAGAGTCGTGCATCATTCCGAGCAGGAGAAAGACGGGCCCGGGAGCTTCCCGGGCCCGTCAGGGGTACGTCTGGGGTGTCGCTGGGGGGTGCGCGTCGGGCCGGCCGGGTCGGGCCGACGGTGTCAGGAGCGGGCCGCGACGGACAGGAGGACGTCCACCAGGCGGTCGGCCGCGTCGGGGCGGCCGTGCGCACGGGCGCGCTCGGCCATCGCGGCCCGCCGGGCCGGGTCGGTCAGCAGCGGGCCCGCCGCGGCCACCAGCCGGTCGGCGGTCACCTCGCCGATGAGCGCGACGGCGGCGCCGGACTCCTCCAGGTGCCGCGCGTTGTGCGCCTGCTCGTTGCCCGCGGAGGTGGCCAGCGGGATGAAGACGGCCGGCTTGCCGAGGGCGGTCAGCTCCGCCAGGGTGCCGGCGCCGCTGCGCGAGACCACCAGGTCGGCCAGCGCCAGGACGTCCGGGAGTTCGGGGCCGACGAAGCCCGTCAGGTGGTAGCGGGCGGCCAGCCCCGGGTGCAGGGAGGCCACGTGGCGGCGCAGCGGCTCCACGTTGGCGGGTCCGCACTGGTGGATGACGTTGGCCCGCTCCAGCAGCCACGGCAGCGCGTCGCGCACCACGTCGTTGATCTGCTGCGAGCCCTGCGCGCCACCGGTGACGTACACCGTGGGCAGGCCGCGCTCGAAGCCGTACAGGTTCAGCGCGTCGACCGCCTTGTCCGGGTGGCCGCTGAGGACCTCGGGGCGGATCGGGTTGCCGGTCACCACCGCGAGGGGGCGCAACTGCTCGGGCAGCAGGGCGAGCGAGGAGTCGGAGGACAGCGCGATACGGGCCGCGGAGCCGGCGAGCTTGCGGTTGGCCAGCCCCAGCCGCACCGTCTGCTCGTGCAGCACCAGCGGGCGCTTGCACATGCGGGCGGCCAGACCGGCGGGCACCGCGACGTAGCCGCCGGTGGCGAGCACCACGTCGGGGCGGAACCCGGAGACGATCCTGCGCGCCTGCGCGACGCCGAGCGGCACCCGGGCCATGTCCCGCACGTTGGCCGGCGAGGCCATCTTCAGCGGGTTGCTGGAGCGGCGGATCTTGCCGGTGACGACCGTGTCGAACGCGATGCCCTCGGCCGGGGCGACCCGCGCCTCCAGCCCCTCCTCGGTGCCGATCCACAGCACGTCGAGCGCGCCGCCGCCGGCCGCCAGCCGGGCCTGGAGGGTACGGATCGCGGTGAGCGCGGGATACGTGTGTCCGCCGGTGCCGCCTCCGGTGACGATCAGTCGGAAGGAGGTCGGGACGGGCGGGATGGCAGAGGGAGTGTTCACGCGCGCACCCTACCGACTCCGAGGACCGGTCGGTCGCCACGGGTGCGGGCGGCCCGCTCGCCGCAGGGCGGCACTACCCTGCTCGCATGGACGCGACGCTGACGCTCAACTACCCGGCCCCGATACCCGCCGGGCACGAGATCGAGGTGACCGAGTTCGCCGACACCCGGCCGGAGAAGAAGCGCACAAGCTGGCATCCGGGGTGGGACCAGCCCTTCCGGCACCCGTCCGTCCTCGACGTCACCGCCAACATCCGCTACATGAACCACATGCACGTCCACCGCGGTGACAACGGCGGCAACAGCTACGCCCCGAACGACTACCCGCTCCGGCCGCGCGCCGACCTCCCGGTCCAGCGGGTGTACCGGGCCCGGGTGAAGGCGTGCGCGCTGGTGATGGTGGAAGGGCTCGACGGCCAGCACACCAAGCTCGTCGTCGAGGTGCTCGGTCCGGCGCCCGCCGACGCCGGACCGCAGGACCGCCGCCCGTCCTGACGCCCCGCCCGTCCTGACGCCCCCGCCCGGCCATCGGAACGGCCGCCGCGGGGCAGGGTCAGCTGTCGGTGTCGGTGTCGGTGTCGGTGTCGCTGTCGGCGTGGGTGGCGGTGCCGGTCTCGGTCTCGGTGTCCGCGCCGCTGTCGGCGTCCGACGGTGCCCGCCGGTCGCGGCCGTCGAAGACCGCCAGCAGCCGGTCCGCGGCCGCGGCCGCGGTCACCTTCCCCGCCCGGACCTCCTCCTCCAGCCCCGGGGCCGCCGCCCGGACCCCCGGGTGGCCGCGCAGCCGGCCCAGCAACTCGTCCTCGACCATCGCCCACGCCCAGGCCACCTGCTGGCCCCGGCGCTTGGCGTCCAGCCGGCCGTCGGCCGCCAGCACCGCGCGGTGCTGCTCCAGCCGCTCCCACACGGTGTCCAGACCGCTCGACTCGCGGGCGCTGCAACTGAGCACCGGCGGCGTCCAGGAGGCGTCCGCGGGGTGCATCAGGCGCAGCGCGCCGGCCAGTTCGCGGGCGGCGCCGCGCGCGTCGCGCTCGTGCGGCCCGTCCGCCTTGTTGACCGCGATCACGTCGGCCAGCTCCAGCACGCCCTTCTTGATGCCCTGGAGCTGGTCGCCGGTGCGGGCGAGGGTGAGCAGCAGGAAGGAGTCCACCATGCCCGCCACGGCCGTCTCGGACTGGCCGACCCCGACCGTCTCGACCAGCACCACGTCGTATCCGGCGGCCTCCATCACCACCATGGACTCCCGGGTGGCCTTCGCCACGCCGCCCAGCGTGCCCGCGCTGGGCGAGGGCCGGACGAAGGCCGCCGGATCCACTGCGAGCCGCTCCATCCGGGTCTTGTCACCGAGGATCGAGCCGCCGGTCCTGGTCGACGACGGGTCCACCGCCAGCACCGCGACCTTGTGCCCCATGCCGGTGAGCATCGTGCCGAAGGCGTCGATGAAGGTGGACTTGCCGACGCCCGGCACCCCGCTCACGCCGATCCGCCGGGCGCCCCCGCTGTGCGGCAGCAGCTCCGTCAGCAGCCGCTGCGCCAGCGCCCGGTGCTCGGCGCGCGTGGACTCCACCAGCGTGATCGCCCGTGCGACGAACGCCCGCCTGCCCTCCAGCACGCCCTTCACGTAACCGTCGACGTCCCTGAGCATGCCGCGGCTACAGCTCCTCGTGTCCCAGGGCGGCGCCGAGCCGGGCCACCAGGTCGCGGGCCGCCTCCGGGATGACCGTGCCCGGCGGGAAGACCGCGGCGGCGCCCGCCTCGTGCAGCGCGGCGACGTCCTGCGGCGGGATGACCCCACCCACCACGATCATGATGTCCTCCCGGCCCTCGGCGGCGAGTTCCTCGCGCAGCGCCGGCACCAGCGTGAGGTGCCCGGCGGCCAGCGACGACACGCCGACGATGTGCACGTCGGCCTCCACCGCCTGGCGTGCCACCTCGGCCGGGGTCTGGAAGAGCGGGCCGACGTCCACGTCGAAGCCCAGGTCGGCGAAGGCGGTGGCGATCACCTTCTGCCCGCGGTCGTGGCCGTCCTGGCCCATCTTCGCGACGAGGATGCGCGGGCGCCGCCCCTCCGCCTTCTCGAAACGTTCGACCAGGTCCCGGGTGCCCTGCACGGTGGGGGACTGGCCGGCCTCGTTGCGGTACACACCCGTGATCGTACGGATCTGGCCGGCGTGCCGCCCGTAGACCTGCTCCAGGGCGTCGGAGATCTCGCCGACGGTCGCCTTCGCGCGGGCCGCGTCCACCGCCAGCGCCAGCAGGTTGCCCTCCAGGTCCGGGCCCGGGGCGCGGCCGGCCGCCTCGCTCAGCGCCCGCAGCGCGGCCTGGCAGGCCGCGTCGTCGCGCTCCTCGCGCAGCCGCCGCAGCTTGGCGACCTGCTGGGCGCGCACCGAGGAGTTGTCCACCTTGAGCACGTCGATCTGCTCGTCGCTGTCCACCCGGTACTTGTTGACGCCGATCACCGGCTGCCGGCCCGAGTCGATCCGCGCCTGCGTGCGCGCGGCAGCCTCCTCCACCCGCAGCTTCGGGATGCCCGCGTCGATCGCCTGCGCCATGCCGCCGGCCGCCTCGACCTCCTGGATGTGCTGCCAGGCGCGCTCGGCCAGGTCGTGGGTGAGCCGCTCGACGTAGGCGCTGCCGCCCCACGGGTCGATCACCCGGGTCGTGCCCGACTCCTGCTGGAGCAGCAGTTGGGTGTTGCGGGCGATCCGCGCGGAGAAGTCCGTCGGCAGCGCGAGCGCCTCGTCGAGCGCGTTGGTGTGCAGGGACTGGGTGTGGCCCTGGGTGGCGGCCATCGCCTCCACGCAGGTGCGGGTGACGTTGTTGAAGACGTCCTGGGCGGTCAGCGACCAGCCCGAGGTCTGCGAATGGGTGCGCAGTGACAGCGACTTGGGGTTCTTCGGGTCGAACTGCCGCACCAGGCGGGCCCACAGCAGGCGCGCCGCGCGCAGCTTGGCGACCTCCATGAAGAAGTTCATCCCGATCGCCCAGAAGAACGACAGCCGCGGCGCGAAGGCGTCCACGTCCAGGCCGGCGGCCCGGCCCGCCCGCAGGTACTCCACGCCGTCGGCGAGGGTGTAGGCCAACTCCAGGTCGGCCGTGGCCCCGGCCTCCTGGATGTGGTAGCCGGAGATGGAGATCGAGTTGTAGCGCGGCATCCTGCGCGAGGTGTACGCGAAGATGTCGGAGATGATCCGCATCGACGGCCGTGGCGGGTAGATGTAGGTGTTGCGGACCATGAACTCCTTGAGGATGTCGTTCTGGATGGTGCCGGCCAGCTTCTCCGGCGGCACCCCCTGCTCCTCGGCGGCCACGATGTAGAGCGCGAGCACCGGCAGCACCGCGCCGTTCATGGTCATCGACACCGTCATGCGGTCCAGCGGGATGCCGTCGAAGAGCTGCCGCATGTCGTAGATCGAGTCGATCGCGACGCCCGCCATGCCGACGTCGCCGGTCACCCGCGGGTGGTCGCTGTCGTAGCCGCGGTGGGTGGGCAGGTCGAAGGCGACCGACAGGCCCTTCTGGCCGGCGGCGAGGTTGCGCCGGTAGAAGGCGTTCGACTCCTCGGCGGTGGAGAAGCCGGCGTACTGGCGGATCGTCCAGGGCTGGTTGACGTACATGGTCGGGTACGGGCCGCGCAGGTAGGGCGCGATGCCCGGGTAGGTGCCCAGCGACGGCAGGCCCTCCAGGTCGGCGCCGGTGTAGAGCGGCTTGACCCCGATGCCCTCGGGGGTCTCCCACACCAGGTCGGCCGCGCCGCCGTCGGCCGCGTCCTTCACCGCCGAGCGCCACTGCTCCACCGTGGCCGCGGGCGCGGCCGGGCCGGCGCCGTCGAGCGGGATCCGCGAGAAGTCCGGGACGGGCGAGGGGCCGGCGGCCGGGGAGGCGGCGGCCGGCGACGGGTCGGGGGCGGGCGCGGAGCCTGGTGCCTGCGCGGAGCCGGGGGTCGATGAGGGGTCGGGGGTCTGCATCACGCCGCCACTCCCGCACGGTCGAGGACGGAGGTCAGGACGGCGACGGCGTCGCAGCCCAGGAAGACGTGGCCGTCGGCGCCGGGGGCCGCCGCGGGCTTGCCCGCCACGCCGGTCCAGCGCGCGCCGGCCGAGCGCAGGGCCGCCACGACCGCCTCGGCCTGCTCGGCGTAGAGCGCGTCGCTGGAGCACACGCAGGCCAGTTGCGCGCCGCTGGCCGCGAACGCCTCGGCGACGCCGGCGGCGTCCACGGTCACCGGGTCGTGTACCGGCTCGATGCCGCCGGCCTGGAACAGGTTCGAGGCGAAGGAGACCCGCCCGGTGTGCACCGCCGGCGGGCCGAGCGCCGCGAGGAAGACCCGTGGGCGCGCGCCGGTGGCCGCGAGGTGCGCGTCGGAGCGGGCGCGCAGTGCTTCGTACGCCTCGTCGCGGCGCACCCGCGGCAGGCCGCCCGAGGGCCCCGCGGCGGCGCCCGGGGCGGTCGGGGCGGTCGGGGCGGTCGGGGCGGTCGGGTCGGTCGGGTCGGGGTCGCGGACGACCGGCCGCTCCGCCAGGTCCGGGAACTCGCTCACACCGGTCACCGGCTCCCGGCGGGTGGCGAGCCTGCGGCTGCGGTCCTGCCAGGTCGCGGCGAGCCGCTCGCCCACCAGGCCCGAGGCCAGCGCCTTGTCCTGGCCGCCGGCCGCCTCCAGCTCCTGGAAGAACTCCCAGGCCCGGTGGGCGAGTTCGTCGGTCAGCCGCTCCACGTACCAGGAGCCGCCGGCCGGGTCGGCGACCTGGCCGAGGTGCGACTCCTCCAGCAGGATCGAGGAGGTGTTGCGGGCGATCCTGCGGGCGAAGGCGTCGGGCAGGCCGAGCGCCTCGTCGAAGGGCAGCACCGTCACCGCGTCGGCGCCCCCCACCCCGGCGCCCATGCAGGCGAGGGTGGTGCGCAGCATGTTCACGTACGGGTCGCGGCGGGTCATCATCACCGTGGAGGTGACGGCGTGCTGCCGCTGCCCGCCCGCCGCCGGGGCACCGGCCGCCTCCGCGACCCTGGCCCAGGTCCGGCGGGCCGCGCGCAGCTTGGCGATGGTGAGGAACTGGTCGGCCGTGGCGGCGTACCGGAACTCCAACTGCCCGCAGGCGGCCGCCACGTCGAGCCCGGCGGCGGTCAGCGCCCGCAGGTACGCCACGCCGGTGGCGAGCGCGACGCCGAGTTCCTGGGCCGCGCTCGCCCCGGCCTCGTGGTACGGCAGCGCGTCCACGGTCAGCGCGCGCAGCCGCGGGTGGCGCTCGGCGGCACGCAGGGCCAGCGCGACGGCGTCGTCGTACGCCGCCGCGTCGCCGGTCCGGGCGGCCAGGCCCAGCGGGTCCGCGCCGAGGTTGCCGGCCGCCTGCCCCGGGTCCACGCCCCGGCGCTCGATCAGCCGCAGCAACTCCTCGGCGGCGGCGCGGGTTTCGGCGCCGGCCTGCACCACCACGGGGGCGAGGTCGAGGTAGACGCCCTCCAGCGCCTGCCCGAGGCCGGCCACCGGCAGACCCGAGCCGCCCACGGACAGCCACACCGAGGTGGCGCCGTTCTCCAGGTCGGCGAGGATCGCCTCGTTGGCCGCCGCGGGGTCCGGCGAGCGGTGCCGCTGGCGGACGTCCCATCCACCGAGCGGCCGGTTGCCGCGCACGTACGGCGGGAAGCCCGGCAGGCCGGGGTCGGGCGCGCCGTCGTCGGCGGTGTAGAGCGGGTGCACCTCGATGCCGTCACCGAGGTCGGTCGACAGGGCGCGCTCGGCCTCCTCGCCGGAGACCTCCCGGCCCGACTTGCGCAGGACGCCCGCCACGAGTTCCTGCCACTGCTCGCGGGTGGCGGGCGGGAACGCGTCGGGCGCAGAGACACCGTCGTCCGGCAGAACTGTCATGGGACAGATGCTAGGCAGAACGCGGGGGCGATGTCTGCACCGCGAGCCGTTCGGTTACCACTCCGTAGAGTGACATCCGGCACGTCGGACCGCCCGGACCGCCGCGCCGGCCCGCCGCCCGGCCGCCATCGCCGCAGGTGGCCCGGCCGCGTGCCCGGACGCCCGGTGGGAGCCCCGGGCGGGGGCCGCGTCGGGCACCGCCGGCGGCCGAGTGGATCAGTGGGGGTTTTCCAGGGCGGGCAGGGCCTCGATCACGGAGCGCAGGTGCGCGCGCATGGCGGCCTCGGCCGCCGGAGGATCCCCGGCGCACACCGCGTCGATGACGGCGAGGTGCTGGGGCAGGGAGGTCTGGGGGCGGCCGGGCTGCATGGCCAGCCGGAACTGGCGGCGGACGTTCTGGCCGTGCAGGCGCTCCAGGACCGCGCGGGCGGTCTGCTGGCCGCTCATCTCCAGCACCCTGCCGTGCAGCCGGCGGTTGAGGTCGGAGTAGCCGAGGACGTCCCCGGACGCCACGGCCGCCTTCATGCGGGCGCCGAGGTCGAGCAGCGCCGCGCGGTCGTCCTCGGTGACGTGTTCCGCGGCCTTCGCCGCGCACAGGCCCTCCAGGGCCATCCGGACCTCGGTGATCTCCACGGCCTCGTCGAGCGAGACCGCGCGCACCCGGGCGCCGCGGTTCTGGATGCGCTCGACCAGCCCCTCGGTGGCGAGCTGGGCGAGGGCGTTCCTGACGCTCGCCCGGCTCGCGCCGAACCGCTCGGACAGCTCGGCCTCCACGAGGCGCTGATGGGGGGCGAAGTCCCCGCCGGTGATGGCCGCGCGGATGGTGTCGGCGACCTGCGGTCCGGACGGGTGCGCCGCTGCGGCCGTCCTCGCGGTCACAGCCATGGCCGGTCCCCCTGTCCCTGCATTGGCGACAATATTGTTCTCCACATCGTAACGGCCTCGGCGGGCCGACGCGTGCAGGCCGGCCCGGGGTGTCGGGTCCCGGGTGGCGGCGGTTCCGGGTGGGTGCGGGCCGGAAAGGCGTGCTCGGGCGGCGGTCCCGGGTGCGGCCGGTCCGGGCGGCGGGCGCGGGGCGGGCGGCGGGCTCAGGACGCGCGGGGGAACACGCGGCCGTCGAAGAGCTTGCGCGCGGTGCGCACCAGGCGGGAGCGGCGCACCCGCGGCGGCGTCCGACCGGTGTCCAGCTCGACCTGGACGTCCAGCCGGCCGCTCGGGTGCTCGATCCCCATGGCCGCGCCCGGGCCCGGCAGTTCGGCGAGGTCGTGCCCGACGGCGCCCGGGAGCAGCAGCGCGGTCGCCACCGTGACGGCGCCGAGTACGCCGATCGACTCGTGCGGGCGCACCGGGATGAAGGTGCGGGTGCCGACGGCTCCGCCGTGCCGCGGCGGCGCGACCAGGGTGGTCTTGGGCACGGGCGCCGCCGTGACGTCGCCGAGCCCCATGAGGCGGCCGGCCGCGATCCGCAACGACTGCACGCGTGCGGCCAGTTCGGCGTCGGCGGCCAGTTCCGCGGCCGTCTCGTCACCGGTGATGCCGAGGTCGCGGGCCGCGGCGACCACCACGGGCATGCCGTTGTCCAGACAGGTGACCTCGATGCCGTCGACGACGTCGCGGACGGCGCCGGTGGGCAGCAGGGCGCCGCAGGTGGCGCCCTCGGTGTCGGCGAAGTCCAGCAGGACCTCGGCGGCCGTGCCGGGGACGCCGCTGATCGCGGTGTCGCCGTCGTAGCGGACCGTGCCGCCGGGCGTGGCGAACTCGGCGGTGGCCAGGCCGCCGGAGTTGAGCATGCGCACCCGCACCCGTGTCCGGTCGGCCCCGGGGGCGACCAGGCCGCGCTCCACCGCGAACGGCCCGACCCCGGCGAGGATGTTGCCGCAGTTCTGCGCGGCGGAGACGGTGGCGTCCTCCACGCCGACCTGGAGGAAGAGGTAGTCCACGTCCGCGCCGGGGTCGGACGAGCGGGAGACGACCGCGACCTTGCTGGTCAGCGGGTGGGCGCCGCCGACGCCGTCGATCTGCCGGGGGTCGGGGCTGCCCATCACCCGCAGCAGCAGCGCGTCGCGCTCGGCCGGGTCGGCGGGCAGGTCACCGGCGAGGAAGTAGGCGCCCTTGGAGGTCCCGCCGCGCATCAGCATGCACGGCAGTCCGGCGGCGGATGGGGGGAGCATGGGCGCCTCGCCTTCACGGTCGGGGCGGGCCGGGGCCGGCGCGCCCGCGGGAGCCGGCCCCGGCGGGCGGCGCCGTACTGTCCGGCACCGGCCCGCGGACCAGCGGTTCCGCCGCGACTCTACGACCCCCCCGATAGATCGTCAACAATTTTCGTCACAACTCTTGCGCCAAAATCCGCGCCAGTCTACCTTCCGTGCACGCGGCGAACCCGCCCGGTCCGGCGCCCCCCTCGGGAGGTGGGCGCCCGGCCCCCTGCGAGCGAGCGAAGGACGCGATGACAACAGCGACAGGGAAAGACCCCTCCGCGCACGGCGGGGGCGCACTGAAGGCCGGAACGGTTGTCGCGGCGCTCTTCGCCGTGTGCCTGGCCCAGATCGGCCTGGCCATGCCGGCCACCCTCAACGGCACCTTCCAGGAGGTCTTCGAGCCGACCAGTTCCCAGCTCACCTGGATCTCCGACTGCTCCCTGCTGCCGATCACCGTGCTCGAACTGACCTGCGGGGTGCTGGGCGACCTCTTCGGCCGCAAGCGCCTGCTGCTGGGCGGCGCCGTGATGCTCGCGGTCGGCGAGGCGGTGTCGGCCGCCGCCCACGGCATCGGCGTGATGTGGACCGGCCAGATCATCGCCGGCATCGGCTGCGCCGCGCTCTTCCCCACCACCCTGGCCATGCTCGTGGCCGGCGAGCGCAGCCCCGCGCGGCGCGCGCGGATGATCGCGCTGTGGGCCGCGGTCCTGTCCACCGGCAACTTCCTCGCGCCGCTGCTCGGCGGCATCACCGCCACCTACCTGCAATGGCGGTGGGCCTTCACCATCGTCGTGGTGCTCGCCCTCGGCGACGCGGTGATCACCCACCTGTCCGCGCAGGACTCCCGCTCGCCCGCCGGCCGCTCGCTCGATCCGCTCGGGCAGACCACGGTCGGACTCGGCCTGTGCGCGCTGCTGTTCGGCGTCATCCAGGGCGCCTCGGACGGCTGGGGCAGCGCCACCGTGGTCGGCGCGTTCGTGCTGTCGGCCGTGTGCATCGCGGCGTTCGTCGCGGTGGAGCTGCGGGTGCGCAACCCGCTGCTGCGGCTGGACCTGTTCCGCTCCCGCAACTTCGCGCTGGCCTCCGCCGTCACCGTGGTGGGCATGTTCGCCTTCCTCGGTACCGCGTACGCGATCAGCCTGCGGATGGGCCCGATCCAGGGGCAGAGCTCGATGCGCACCGCGGTGGCGTTCCTGCTGCTGAGCGGGCTCACCATCTTCCTGCTGCCGCTCACCCACCGGCTCATGGGCGCGCTGGAGCCGCGCTGGGTACTGGGCCTGGGCTTCCTGCTCATGGCGGTCGGCGACTTCCTCGCCGGCCGGATGCCGATCACGGACAGCGCGCTGCCCTCCCTGATCGTCCCGATGGGGCTGGTCGGCGTCGGGTTCAGCTTCGCGGTGTCCGCGGTGACCGCGACCGCCGTCGAGACGGTGCCGCACAGTCTGGCCGGCATGGCCAGCGCCACCACCAGCATGCTGCGCGACTTCGGCTTCACCCTCGGTCCCGCGGTGATCGGCGCGATCGCCACCGCGAACGCCGTCCACCACTTCGGCGGCACGCTGGCCTCCTCCACGCTCGGCGCCGCCGACCAGGAGAAGGCGCACGCCATCCTCTCCTCCGGCGGCCCGGTGGCGGTGCTGCACGCCGACCCGTCCGCGTCCGGCCTCGCCTTCAAGGCCCTCGGGCACGCCTACGCGGTCGGGTTCGAGGTCTGCGCGGCCGCCGCGCTGGTCTGCTGCCTGGTGACGGTGCTGCTGCTGCGCTCCGCGCAGCGGTCCGAGGCCCCGGCCCTGGCCGAACCGGCCCGGCCCGCGGCCATCTGAGGCCGTCCGGCGCCGACACGGGCGCCGGCCGGCGCGGGCCCTCGCGGACCGGCGCGGCCAGGTGAGGCCCCGCGGCCCGGCCGCCGTGACGGGAGGTACGGCGGCCGGGCGCGGGGCTGCGCCCCGGTGGGACCGGGACGCGGACCGAGGGGGCGGTCAGGGGAGGTAGGCGTCCGTCCAGTCGTCGGCGGTGACCTCCGCCGTCTGCGGCAGCGCGTCGAGGGAGTTGATGAACGCCAGGGCGGTCTTCCAGCCCTCGGCGGACATCGAGCCCCTGGCCGGCCAGTCGACCAGTCGCAGGCTGGACTCCAGGACATCCGCGGGCACCCCGGGCAGCGCCTTGCGCGCCACGGCCCGCACGGTCGGCGAGTCGAGGTGGGCGTTCATGTACGCGGTCGCCTGCTGCACCGCGGTCGCGAACTTCCGTGCGGTGCCCGCGTGCTGGCTCAGGTAGCTCTTGCGCGCCACCACCACCTCGCTGTACCCGGTGCGGGCGTTCGACCAGGCCGGCACCTTGGTGGCGTCCGCCACGACCACCCCGTCGCCCTCCTGCTGGATCTGCAGCGGGGCCGGTTCGGAGGTGGTGAACCAGTCGATCTGGTGGCTCTTGAGCGCGGCCTTGTCGGCGGCCGGGGTCGGCAGCGAGACCCACTTCACCGCGTCCTTGGCGACGCCGTACGACGTGAGGAACAGGCCGGTCTCGGCCTTGGTGTTGTTGGAACTGGCGCCGCCAGTGGAGCCGGCCAGCGCCTTGGCGACCTGGGCGGCCGGGGTGGCGGCGGTCAGGCCGTGCCGCTTCGCGAAGTCGGTGCTCACGATCAGCCCCAGCGGGTTGCCGACGCCGTCGGCGGCGATCGCGGTCACCGGGACGTTCTTCGCGACGGCGGACACGAAGTCGGTGGGGCTGTCGTTGAGGAACTGCACCGAGCCCGACTGGAGCGCCGAGATGCCGGTCGAGGCGTTCAGCGTCACGAACTTGACCTTCAGGCCCTGCCGGGCGAAGTAGCCGTTCGCGTCGGCGAGCCGGATGGGCAGCTCGAAGATGTTGCTGCCGACGCCCACCGTGACGGTGCCGTCCGACCCGGGGTCGCCGGCGCCGCACGCGGTCAGCAGCGCCGCGCCCAGCGCGGTCGCGGCGAGCACGGCGACCGCGCGGCTGCGTCCGTACGGGTGCGGCACCGCTGAGCGCGCGCGGCGGCCGGCGGTGCCGGGGAGACGCGGGCCGTGGGGGGCGGACGAGGTGTGCTGTCTCATGGGAACTCCTGTCACCGTGCCGTGCGGGTGGATGGGGACGCGTCCGGGGAGGGCGCGGGCGGCACGCGGGCCGCCGCGGTCCGCGGGCACGTCGCGGCACGCCTCCGCGGTGCCCGCCGGCGCCGTGTCCCGCGGTGGTCGTGCCCGCCGGGTGCCGTGCTGCCGGCGGTCGATCGGGGGGCCTCGCCGGTCAGGCGGGCACGGCGTCGGGTCGCGGGTTCCGCTCGGCGGCGCGCAGGGTGTTGGCCAGGAGCATGGCGGTGGTCATCGGGCCGACGCCGCCGGGCACGGGGGTGATCCGTCCGGCGACGCCGCCGAGTTCGTCGGTGCGGGCGTCGCCCCGCAGGCCCTCGGGGGTGCGGTGGATGCCGACGTCGACGACGGTGGCGCCGGGTTTGACGTGCTCGGGGCCGATGAGGCCGCGCACCCCGGTGGCGGCCACCACGACGTCGGCGGGCCGGGTGACGGCGCCGAGGTCGGCGGTGTGCTCGTGGGCGACGGTGACGGTGGCGCCGCGGTGCAGCAGAAGCTGGGCCAGCGGGCGGCCGACCAGCCCGCCCCAGCCCACGACCGCGACGTGCGCGCCCCTGATCGCGACGCCCTCCGCGTCGAGCAGCTTCACGATCCCGATCGGGGTGCAGGGCCGCAGCCCGCGCGCCCCGCGGGCGAGGAGGCCGGCGCTGCCGGTGGTGAGGCCGTCGACGTCCTTGGCGACCGGGATGCGGTCGATCAGGTCGGCCGCCGAGAGGTGGGGCGGCAGCGGGAGTTGGAGCAGGATGCCGGAGGCGGCCGGATCGGCCGCGAAACCGTCGACGACCGCGGCGACCTGCCGCTGCGGGGTGTCCGCCGGCAGGTGCCGGTGCAGGTCGCGCATGCCGGCCTCGCGCACGGCCCGGCGCTGGGCGGCGACGTAGACGGCACTGGCCGGATCGTCGCCGACGAGGATCGTGGCCAGGCCCGGCACGGTGCCGGCGGCGGTCAGTCGCGCGACCTCCGCCGCGACCCTGGCCCGGACGGCGCGGGCGGTCCTGGTGCCGTCGATGGTGATGGTCATGGGCGAACCCGCTTTCTGCCGGCGGGCGTCGGGCCCGGGCGTAGGGCGTGGTGCGGGGAGGGCGGCCGGCCGCCGGGGTGCGCCGGCGGTGCCGGACACGGAGGCGCGGGTGCGGTGGTCGGGGGTAGGGGTGGTGGTTGGTGGGGGTGTCAGGTGAAGACGATGGTGTGGTTGCCGTTGCGGATGACGCGGTCCTCGGCGTGCCAGAGGACGGCGCGGGAGAGGACGGCGCGTTCGACGTCGGCGCCGCGGCGGGCGAGGTCGGCGGTGGTGTCGGCGTGGGTGACGCGGACGACGTCCTGTTCGATGATGGGGCCTTCGTCGAGGTCTTCGGTGACGTAGTGGGCGGTGGCGCCGATGAGTTTGACGCCGCGTTCCTTGGCTTTGGCGTAGGGGCCGGCGCCGATGAAGGCGGGGAGGAAGGAGTGGTGGATGTTGATGATGGGGACGTCGAGGCGGGTGATGAGGTCGGCGGAGAGGATCTGCATGTAGCGGGCGAGGACGACGAAGTCGACGTTGTCCTTGAGGAGGCGGAGGTGTTCGGTTTCGGCGGCGGTCTTGTCGGGTCCGGCGGAGGGGACGTGGAAGAAGGGGATGCCGAAGGAGCGGACCTCGTCGGCGACGTCGGGGTGGTTGGAGACGACCATGGCGAGGGTGACGGGGAGTTGTCCCTGGCGGTGGCGCCAGAGCAGGTCGAGCAGGCAGTGGTCGGACTTGGAGGCGAAGACCGCGACCCGTTTGGGCACCGACATGTCCCGCAGCGTGTAGTCGAGGGTGTAGGTGCGGGCCAGGCCGTCCAGCGCGGACCTGATGCCGGGCAGCGCGGCCCGCAGGTCGGCCATGGTGAACACGGCGCGCTGGAAGAACGTGCCCTGCCGCGGGTCGTCGGCGTACTGGTCGAGCGCCACGATGTTGGCGCCTCGCCCGCTGAGCAGCGAGGTGACGGCGGCCACGATGCCGGTGGCGTCGGCGCCCTTGACGATCAGGACGGCGGGGTGCGCCGGGGCGCCGGGCGCCGCCCCGGCCCGGCGGTCCGGCACACCCCGCGGGGTGGGGGCGGAGGCCGCCCGTTCTGCCGTCGCCCGTTCTGCCGTCGCCCCGCCCCGTACCGCGGTCACGCGCCCGCCTCCGTCCTGAAGCCGGCGACCCACTCGGCGGTCGCCCCCAGCCCGCCGAAGGTGTAGAAGTGCACCTTCACCTCGCCGTGCCGCTCCGGCCGCAGGCCCGCGGCGAGGGCGCGCAGGAACCGGTCGGGTCCGGCGGTGCCCATCAGGTGGGTGATCGACAGGCCGTACTTCCGGGCGATCGACGTGCTGGTGCCGACGCCGAAGCGCGCCGCGTACGCCAGCAGGCGCCGCACCCCGGCCGGGCCGGGCACCCCGACGCGGACGGGAAGGGCGACACCGCGGTCGCGGGCCTCCTCGATCCAGCCGAGCACGGCCTCGGCGTCGAAGCCGAACTGCGTGACGACACCGCCGGCCAGCCCCTGCGCGGCCAGCGCGTCGGACTTCGCCGTGAGCGCCGACCACAGCACGTGGTCGGGGATGGCGGGATGGCCCTCGGGATAGCCCGTGACGGCGGCGTGCCGGACCCCGTACCGCGGCAGCAGCCCGGAGCCGACGAGCGACAGGGCGTCGGGGTAGGGGCCCTCGGGCACGGCCGGGTCGCCGCCGACCAGCAGGACGTCCTCGCACGCGCCCTCCGCGCGCAGGGCGCCGAGGTACTCCTCGAACGCGCCCCGCGAGGGCAGCCGCCGCGCGGACAGGTGCGGCACGGGCACGAACCCCAGCCGCCGGACCGCCCGCGCCGCGGCCACCCGCGTCGCCAGGTCCTCGCTGCCGAGGAAGGTGACGTGGATCCGGGTCCCCCGGGGGATGCCGGCGGCCGCCTCCTCCAGGCCGGCGACGTCCTTGCCGGTCATCTCCAGGGAGAAGTCCTCCAGCAGCGATGCGGCCGCCCGCGGTGTGCCCACCGCCGCGGCCGGCGAACTGCCAAGACGCATGATGCTCCTCGTGAAAGTGGCGGGCGGCCTGGGGCCGGCCGGGGACCGGGTCACGCCTGTGCGGCGGCGCGGTACTTCGTGCGCGCGAACCGGTCCAGGGGCGCGGACTCCACGGTGGCGCGGACCTCCACCTGGTCGTGCGGCTCCACCGTCGGCTTGGCCGAGCAGGGGCTCTCGCCCCACAGCACCCGGACCTCCGTGCCCGGCCGCGCGAACTCCTCGTCCACCACGGCCAGCGACACCACCGCCTGGTCGCGCACCACGTAGCCGCAGTCCATCGAGATGCCCGCCTGCCGGTCGCCGGCCAGCACCGCGTCCATCTGGAACTGGCCGTACCGCGCCTTGGGGATGTCGAAGTACTTGTACGTGGGGCCGGGCGTCCACAGCGACGAGAACAGCCGGGCCGCGTCGTCGGGGTGCCAGACCAGCGTCACCTTGTGCCGGTGCGGCAGCTCGGCGCGGGCCCGCAGCGCGTCGCGGCCGACGAAGTCGTGGTCGAACTTCACCAGTCGGCCGTAGCCGAGGTCGTACGGCGTGACGTAGTAGTCGGTGATGTCCTTCGAGGCCATGCTGCCGCCCAGCGACCCCGCGCTCGTGGCCGGCAGCCACGCCCGGTACGCGGCGAGGTCGTCGCCGGTGAAGATCGCCGGCAGCGGCCCGGGAATCCAGCCGGACTCCAGGTTGGCGGTGGAGTAGGCCACCGAGCCGACCCGCTTGATGCCGAACTCCTCACCGGCCCGCAGGATCGCGTCGTAGACCTCGGCGCCCTCCTCCCACGGCCCGAAGAGCTCGAACCCGACCTGCCCGGCCATGCCGTGCCGCACCGCGCGGGCGCGGTGGCCGGCGATGGACAGGGTGGCCATGCCGAAGAACCGGACGTCGGGGATCGGCTGCCCGGTCAGCTTCTCCACCAGCGGGCCGGCCGACGGGCCCTGGACCTCGAACCGGTAGAGCCTGGGCGGGCGGCCGCCGCGCTGGACGGACTGCGGGTCGCGGTCGAGGGTCACGTCCCAGTCGCCGCTGCGCGCGTTGAACTCCACCCAGTCGATGACGGTCCGCCGGCCGACCAGGTCCACGGAGGTGTCGCCGAGGCCGAAGAGCACGGCGTCACCGATGTAGTGGCCGTCGCCGTTCACGGCCACGAACTGCTTGGCCTTGTCGTTGCCGAACCCGGCGAAGCTGTTCACCCCGAGGTGTTCGAGCAGCCGCACGGTGTCCGGGCCCTCGATGAACAGGTCGGTCATGTGGTGGGACTGGTCCATCAGCGCGCAGGAGGTGTGCCACGCCAGCGCCTCCTCCCGCCAGTTGGTGAACTCGCGCGGCACGAAGCCCAGGCCGTGCGAGAACGCCCTGATGGGCTGGTCGCGGATCAGGTCGACGGCGTTCCCCACGCGGTCGATCGCTGCCTGGAGACTCTCGGGTATCGCCTTGTCCACGTCGTGCCTTCCGTCGGGGAGGGGGAGGGGAGGGGCCGGAAAAGGCCCGGAGGGGGCCGCCGTTGCGGCGCCGGAAACACGGTCGCACCGCGGCACCGGTCCACACACGGGCCCCGAACCCAAAGCCGGGCGCCCGCTCTTTGTGGTCGGGCACAGTGCCGCCCCGCGGACCCCCGGCGGCCGCACCCCGCCCCGTACACCGGCCGCGCACCGCCCGCGTCGCACCAGGCCACGGCCCGCGGGGGCCGTGGTAGCGTCGCTGGCCCCGGCGCCCAGGACGGCCGGGCGGCACGCGGATCGAGGAGGCTTCGACGTGGCAGCACCCCCGCCTCCGCCCGCGCCCCGGGACCGGAACCCGCGCCGGGACCCCCGCACCCGATGACCGCCGCAGCGAACGAGTTCGCCGACCTGCGCCACGTGATGGCGCTGTGCGGCGAACTCTCCGGCCTGGCGGCCACCGACTGCGACCTCGAACAGATCGTCGCCGTGGTCGCCGGCCGGGTCGGCGTGTGGGCCGCGGTCGTCGACGACTCACTGGCGGTGCTCGCCGCGGCCGCCGGCCGGGCCGGCGCGCAGCGCCTCGCGGGAGTGCTGGACAGCGACCCCGACGCCGTCGCGCAACTCGTCGCCGCCGCCTCCCGCATGCGCCGCGCCCTGTCGCTGCCGGCCGCGGGCGCGTCGGCGGTGTCGCTCGTGGTGGCCCCCATCCTCGTGGGCGACGACGCGGTGGCCCACCTGGTGACGGCCGGCCACGACGCCGACGAGACCGGCGAGGACGCCCGGATCATGGTGACCGAACACGCGGCCATGGTCTGCGCGGTCGTCCTGGGCCGCCGCCGGGTCGTGGCGATCGCCGCCGGGCGGGCCCGCCGCGAACTGTTCGACGGGCTGGTGCTCGTGGGCGACCGCACCGAGAGCGCCGACGTCGAGGGGTGGGCGCGCCACCTGGGCATCGAACCCGACCAGCGGCACCGGGTGCTGGTCGCCGCGGTGCGCGCGCCCGCCGGCGCCCCCGCGACCCCCGCCACCGCCACGACCCCCGCCCCCGCCACCACGGCGACCACCGCCGCCGTCGACCTGGTCGAGCACATGATCGCCACGCGCTGGCCGGCCGCCACGGTGGTCAACCGCGACGCCGAGGTGGTCGCCCTCGTACCGGGCGACGACGACGAGGGCCTGGCCCGCCGGCTCACCGCGCTGGCCGGGATCTGCCGCGACGCGGTCGCCGCGCGCTTCCCCGAGGTCCGGCTGCTCGCCGGTCTGGGGGACCCGCACACCGGCGCGGGGCGGATCAGCACGTCGTACACTGAGGCGCGCCGCGCCGTCGACATCGGCAGCGTGATGCCGGGGCTGTCCGGGGTGACCGTGTTCTCCGAACTCGGAGTGCACCGCCTGCTGGCCCAGGTGCGCGATCCCGGTGAGCTGGGCGGCTTCGCCCGTGACGTGCTGGGGGAACTCATCGACCACGACCGGGACAACGGCACCGACTACTGCGCCACGCTCACCGCCTACTTCCGGCAGAACGGCAGCCTGCGCCGCGCGGCCGACCTGCTGCACACCCACCCCAACACGGTGGTCTACCGCATCCACCGGGCCGAGAAGATCAGCAGGCTCGACCTCGGCTCCTACTCCGACCGGCTGGCGGCCCAGGTGGCCCTGGAGATCGTCAACGGACTGGGAGGTGACGTGTGAGGGACGTCCTGGCCACGAGCGGAGCCCCCCTCCTGGGCGCGTACGTCGTGCCGGAGGCCGGGGACCGGGAGTCCGCGGCCGGTGCCGCCGCCGCGGTGCGCGCCGCCGGCGCCGACCTCATCGTGACCGCCACCTCCGGGCCGGAGCACTCGCGGTACACCAGCACCAACCAGTCGATCGACCTCGCCGCCGCCTGCCAGAAGCACACCGGCGGACCCGCCCTGGCCACGGTGACCACCTGGAGCCGGACCGTCATGGCCCTCCAGGCGCACCTGCTGGGCGGGCACGCACGCGGTGTCACCCGCCTGGTGTGCGGGAACGGCAGCGCGCCGGGCAGCGGTGACCGCGCGCAGGCGGACGGGCGCTGGGCGGTCGACGCCGTCGGGCTGATCGAGCTGCTGCGGGGGCTCAACGAGGGCGTCGACCGCTACGGCCTGCGGCTGGACACGCCCACGCACTTCGACATCGGGGTGCGGCTGAGGGCGGTGCCCACCCTCACCGCCGCGGACCGCGGCCGTATCCGCAGCCGGATCGGCGCGGGCGCGCACTTCGTCGTGACCAGTCCGGTCTACACCCGGCGCGCCCTGGACGCGCTGCTCGACCTGGTCGACGGCGCGGTACCGGTGCTCGCCACGGTGCACCCGCTGCGCTCCCTCGCGGAGGCCCGGCAGTTGCGGAGCGAACTGCCGGCCGGCTGCGTGCCGGACGACCTGGTCAACCGGTTGGAACGGGCCGGCGACGGGGCCGCCGAGGAGGGCGGCCGGATCGCCGTCGAACTCGCCGCGTGCCTCGCGGAGTCCACGCGGGGGATCATCCTGTCCCGCGCGGACCGGCCGGAGTTCGTCGCCGGCGTCCGGGCCGTGCTGCCCCGCCCGGTCGCCGGCTGAGCCCCGCCCCCTCCGGCGGGGCGCGCCGGGGTCCGCGGGGCGCCCCGCCGGCGGTCGGCCGGTCCGCGGTCAGCCGGTCGGGTCCGGCCACCAGGAGCGGTGGAACGGGTCGTCCGGGGTGATCGAGCCGCGGGCCACCGGTCGTGAGGTCGCCGCCGACTTGTACAGGGCGGTGACGAACTCGGTGGTGCGGCGCGCGTCGGCGGTGGTGTGCCGGGGTGGTTCGCCGCGCCGCATCCGGTCCACGAGGTCGGCGAGCTGGGGCGCCTGGTGCGCGGGCACGTCGGCGCCGATGACGTCCCAGCCGGCGGCCGGCGGGTGGTCCGGGGCGGCGGTGGCGGCGGTCGCCGGGATCGCGAGGGCCGCGCCCGCGACGATCGCGGCGTTCCGGCCGTAGGCGAGCAGCTTGCGCCGGCTGACGGCGGGGGTGCGGGGCGCGGGTGGGGTCGGTGCGGGTTCCTGCTCGCTCATGTAAGGGGCCCTTCGTCCTGGGATTCGTCGTGGGCAGCGGCACCGCGGGCCATGGGGGACGGGGCAGGAGCGGACATGCCCCGGGGGCCGGCCGGACGTCGATCGAGTGACCGTTCACTTGACGCGACGCCAAGCTAGGTGCCCCGGTGCGCGGCGTCAATGGATTCGACCTCTTCCGTTGTCGCCGACGCGCGTCTAGGATGTGTCACATTGTCATGTGAACGGTCACTGAGAATCGAGGTCCCGCGTGTCCGACCGGCCGACCCTGCGGACCGTCGCCGCGGAGGCGGGCGTCTCCCACCAGACGGTCTCCCGGGTGATCAACGGCGACCCCACGGTCACCGAGCCGATCCGGGACCGGGTGCTGTCCGCGATGCGCGCGCTGGGCTACCGGCCCAGCGCCGGCGCCCGCGCCCTGGCAAGCGGCCGCACCGAGGTGGTGGGCGTCGTGCTGCCGCACAACCCGGGCTTCGCCTTCTCCAACGACCACCTGATCCGCCTGGTGCAGGGCGCCGACCAGGAACTCACCACACGGGGCTACGGCCTGCTGCTGTCCACCCGCGAGGTGCCCGACGACCCGGCGTCGGCCTACCGCCGCTTCGTGCAGCGCCGCCAGGTGGACGGCCTGCTGGTGGAGGCCGGCGCCGGGGGCGACTCGCTCAGGGCGCTGCGCACCGCGGACTACCCGACCGTGGTGATCGGCTACACCGCCGAGGACTTCACCTGCGTGCACCCCGACGACGAGGGCGGCGCCTACGCGGTGGCCCAGCACCTGCTGGCCCTCGGGCACCGCCGGATCGCGGTGATCGACGGTCCGCCGGAGAGCCGGCTGGCGATGTCCGCGCGGATGCGCGGGCTGCGCCGCGCCTTCGCCGACGCCCGCCGCGAGGTGCCGACCGACCTGCTCGAACAGGGCGACTTCACCGCCGGTTCCGGTTACGCGGCCGCGGAGCGCCTGCTCGCCCGCGCCGACCCGCCCACGGCGGTCTTCGCCTTCAACGACGGCATGGCGCTGGGAGCGCAGCGCCGGCTGCGCGAGCGGGGCCGGGACATGCCCGGCGAGGTGTCGGTGGCCGGTTTCGACGACACCGAGGCCGCGGACCTCGTCGACCCCTCGCTGACCAGCGTCAGCCTGCACAGCGTGGACGTCGGGCGGCGCGCCGCGCAGATCCTGCTCGACCTGCTCGACGGACGCCCTCCGGCACAGCGGGAGAACATCATGCCGAGCACGCTCAAGGTCCGCGCGTCCACCGCCCCGCCGGCCGCCGGCTGAGCCCCCGCCCACCGCACCGGCCGGGCCCGGACCACCGCACCGGCCGGCTCCCCGCCCGCCCCGCACCGGGCCCGGACCCCGCGCGCCGCCGGCCGCGTCCACGCCCGGACCCCGCCCAGCGGCCCGGTGGCCCCGCCCCCGTCCCCGCCTCCGTCCCGCCCCGTCCCCCGCCCCTGCTCACGCGGCCCGGCCGCACCGCCCCGGCCCGGCGCGTCCGGCCCGCCCCGCCCCGTACCGAAGCGAACCGCACCACCCCGGAAAGGACCGTCGTACCGATGGACCACGCCCAGATCCCGAGCGACCGCCCGAGCGACCGCCCGAGCGACCGCCCGGACGACTGCGCCTACGTCGAGGACGTCTCGCCCGGCAGCGGCCGGCTGCGGCCGCGCGCGTCGTTCGCCTCCGACGCGCCCGAGCTGCCCCTCGACGGCCGCTGGAGCTTCCGGCTCGCCGCGGGCCTGCACGACCTGACCCCGGGCTTCGAGGACCCCTCCTTCACGCCCGCCGCCGCCGACGGCTGGACCGGCATCGCGGTGCCCTCCTGCTGGCAGATGGACGGCGTGCCCGGCCCCGGCCGCTTCGGCGCCCCCGCCTACACCAACGTGACGTTCCCGATCCCGGTCGACCCGCCGCGGGTGCCCGACGAGAACCCCACCGGTGAGTACCGCCGCGTGTTCGAGGTCGAGGAGGGCTTCCCCGGCGCCGCGGCGGCGGTGCTGCGCTTCGAGGGCGTGGACTCCTGCTTCGCGGTCTGGCTCAACGGGCGGCCGCTCGGCGACGGCAAGGGCAGCCGGCTGCCGACCGAGTTCGACGTCACCGACGCGCTGCGCCCGGGCCGCAACGTGCTGGCCCTGCGCGTGCACCAGTGGTCCTCGGCGACCTACCTGGAGGACCAGGACATGTGGTGGCTGTCCGGCGTCTTCCGCTCGGTGCGGCTGCTGGCCCGTCCGGCCGGCGGCGTCGACGACTTCTTCGTGCACGCCGACTACGACCACCGCACGGGCGAGGGCACCCTGCGGATCGACGTCGGGGGCGGCGCCCGGCTCAGTGTGCCCGAACTCGGCCTCACCGACGCCGATCCCGCCGGGCCCCACCTCGTGCCCGGTGTCGAGCCCTGGAGCGCCGAACGCCCGCGGCTGTACGCGGCCGAACTCGCCACCGCCACCGAGCGGGTGCCGCTGCGCATCGGGTTCCGCCGGATCGCCGTCGAGGACGGCGTGCTGACCGCCAACGGCTCCCCGCTGCTGTTCAGCGGGGTCAACCGGCACGAGTGGGACCCGGTCACCGGCCGGACCCTGACCCGCGAGACCATGCTCGCCGACGTGCTGCTGATGAAGCGGCACCACGTCAACGCCGTGCGGACCAGCCACTACCCGCCCGAGTCCGCCTTCCTCGACCTGTGCGACGAGTACGGCCTGTGGGTCGTGGACGAGTGCGACCTGGAGACCCACGGCTTCGCGGAGAACGGCTGGCGCCGCAACCCGAGCGACGACCCGGCGTGGCGCCCGGCGCTGCTGGACCGTGCCGAGCGGATGGTCGAGCGGGACAAGAACCACCCCAGCGTGGTCGTCTGGTCGCTCGGCAACGAGTCCGGCGTCGGCGGGAACCTGCGGGCCATGGCCGAGTGGATACGCGAGCGCGACCCGGACAGGCTGATCCACTACGAGGGCGACTGGGACGACTGCGCCTACACCGACCTGTACTCGGCGATGTACGCGGACTACCCGGTGGTCGCGGCGATCGGCGCGGGCCAGGAGCCGCGCACCGGCGACCCGGCCAACGACGCCCGCCGCCGGGCGATGCCGTTCATGCTCTGCGAGTACGCCCACGGGATGGGCAACGGCCCCGGCGGACTGCGCCAGTACCAGGAGCTGTTCGAGCTCCATCCGCGGCTGGCCGGCGGCTTCGTGTGGGAGTGGATCGACCACGGCATCGCCCAGCGCGCCCCCGACGGCACCCTGTACCACGCCTACGGCGGGGACTTCGGCGAGCCGGTGCACGACGGCAACTTCGTCGCCGACGGCCTGCTGCTGCCCGACCGCACCCCCTCGCCGGGCCTGCTGGAGTACGCGAAGGTCATCGAACCGGTCCGGATCACCGCCCGCGCCGACGGCGGCGGCATCGAGGTCCGCAACCTCCACCACACCCGCGACACCGGCTACCTGCGGTGGACCTGGCTGCTCGAAGCGGACGGCGAGCGGGCCGGGGAGGGCGACTGGGAGGTGGAGGTCACCGCTGCCGGCGCCACCGGCCGGGCCGACTGGCCCGAGGCGCTGCTCAAGGCGCTGGACGCGGCGGGTCCGGGCGAGCGCTGGCTGACGGTGAGCGCGCGGCTGTCCGCGGCCGAACCGTGGGCCGACGCCGGCCACACCGTGGCCTGGGCCCAACTCGCCCCGCGGCTTGGGGAGGAGTCAGGCCCCGGGGAGGCGGGCGCCGGACTCCCGCACCCCGCACCGCGTTTCGCGGCGCCCGCGGACGGCGCCACGACCGCCGTGGTGCGCCGGCGCGGCAGCACCGTCACCCTGGGCGCGGGCGAGTTCGACACCGTCACCGGCACCCTGGTCCGCCTCGGCGGCCTGGACCTCGACGGTCCGCGGGTCGACCTGTGGCGGGCCCCGATCGACAACGAGCGCCGCTCGCCGCTGCTGGAGGCGTGGCAGCGGGCCGGGCTGCACCGGCTGCGGCACAAGGTGCTGGACATCCGCACCGGCGAGGGCACCCTCACGGTGCGCACGAGACTCGCTCCGGCCGGCCTGGACCACGCGCTGCTCGCCGACTACCACTGGAGCACCGGTCCCAGCGGCCGGCTCGTGCTCACCCTGGACACCGCGCCGACCGCTCCGTGGCCGGTCCCGCTGCCGCGGCTCGGGGTCGCGCTGACCCTGCCCGGCGCGCTCGACCGGGTGAGCTGGTTCGGCCTCGGCCCCGGCGAGGCGTACCGGGACAGCGAGGAGGCCGTCCGGGTGGGGCGGTACGCGAGCACCGTCGCGGCGATGCAGACGCCGTACGTGTTCCCGCAGGAGAACGGCAACCGGCGGCATGTGCGCCGGGCCCGCCTGACCGCGGACGGCGGGGTCGGCGGGGTCGGCGGCAGCGGCGGGGCGGACAGGCCGGCCGGGTCGGCCGGACGGGCCGTACCGGGCCTGGAGATCACCGGCGACCCGTGGTTCGACCTGACCGTGAAGCCGTGGTCCACCGAGCACCTGGAGGCCGCCGCGCACACCGCCGACCTGCGGCCGGACGGCCGGACGCACCTCAACCTGGACCTGGAGCACCACGGCCTGGGCAGTGCCTCCTGCGGCCACGCCCTCCAGCCGCGACACGAACTGGCCGCCCTCCCGGCCCGTTTGACGCTCGCCTTCGCCACGCTCGGAACGGAGGCGGACGGGGCGTAGAGTGACCGCGCCGCACCCGGCGGATGTAGATCGGGCGGCGGCCCACGACGACCGACGTCGCCCGCGAGGCCGGCGTCAGCCTCAAGACCGTCTCGCGGGTGGTCAACGGCGTGTCCACCGTCGATCCGGAGATGGCCGCCCGGGTCCGGGCGGCGGTGGCGCGCCTGGGCCTCCGGCGCAACAGCATGGCAAAGGGGTCCTCGACGCGCGCCGCCGCTGACGCCGCCGCGCGGCGGGAGGGCGGTCAGGTCGCGGAGACGGTGGCGCGGCCGTAAGGGGTGAGCACGACCGGGCCGAGCAGGCCGTTCGCGGTGCGCGCGCGGCCGGCGGCGCCGGTGCCGGGGGCCACCCGCACCGCGTTGAGCAGCGGGGTGGCGACGCGCACGGTGAGGGTGTTGTCGCCGCCCCGCAGCGTGTCGCCGAGGTCGACGCGGGACGGGTCGGCGAGGTCCACCGGGGGCAGCGGGGTGCCGTTGACGGCGACTTCGGCGGTGTCGGTGACGCGGCCGAGGTCGAGCCGGGCGTGGCGGCCGCCGGTCCAGCCGTCGGGCAGCGTGAGGTGGGCGGTGTAGGTGGCGGTGCCGGCGACGTCCTGGAGGTCGGCGGGGTAGCCGGCGGCCCGGGTGATCGCCGTCCAGGCGGGCAGCGCGCCCGTGCCGGGATCGGCGGTGACCGCGATCGGGCCGATCGCGGTGTGGGCGGTGTCGCCGGCGGCGCCGCTCGGGCCGGGGGTCCAACTGTCCACGCTCAGCCGCCAGTCCAGGAGGGTGGTGGCCGCCGGCACGTCGGCGATCGAGGTGGTGGCGGTCCGCCCGGTGGACAGTGTGGTGCGGTAGTCGCCGGCGCGGGTGGCGTCGATCGCAAGGCTCCCGTCCGGGCCGAAGACCGCGCCGTCCGCCGTGGTCGAGGCGGCGGCGACCGGACCGGGGGCCGCGCCGAACTTCGCGGCGTCGGTGCTCACGGCGACCACCCGGGCGTCGTGGGCGCCGAGCCGCACGTCCAGGCTGACCGTGTCGCCGTCCGTGGAGTACCCGGCGAGCGGCGTGACGGCGCCGGTCCAGGTGTCGAGCGCGTAGGGCGCGCCCCTGCCGGTCAGCGTGAGGCGCTGGTCCACCGCCTTCGTCCCGTTGTTGTAGAGGTAGTAGTACTGCGTGTCGCCGTCGTCGCGGCGCACGTCCAGGACGGCGCCGTCCCCGCCGTCGTGCGCGGCCGCGGGGGAGATGCCCAGGCGCGCGAGCGCGGTGGGCGCCTCGGCCTCCGTGGCCACCCGCACGACGCGGGGCCCGGCCTCCTCCGCCGCGGCGCCGTCGCCGGCCAGCGCGTAGAGGGCCTTCCAGTCGGCCTGGACGGTCCGGTCGCCGCCACCGGGGTCGTGGCCGGGTGTGGTGGGATCGGCCGGCGTGGCGGGGCCGATCAGGACGACGGGGAGCCCGGCCCGGGCGAGCGCGAGGATCTGGTCGGCGGCGGCCGGCAGGAGGGTGGCGGGGTCGTCGAGGACCAGCGCGCGGTAGTCCGACGCCCCCGGGAAGAGCACGCCGTCGCGGAGGTCCTTCGACGCGTCGGTGAGGAAGGAGGAGTCCGCGTAGCCGTAGGTGTAGCCGGCGGCGGCGAGCGCGGAGGTGTTCCTCAGGACGCTCGACGGGTCGTCGTACGCCTGCCCGGCCAGGCCGGTGTTCTGGTAGTAGACGCCGACGTCGTAGCTGGGCCGGCCCTGGCGCAGCACCAGGGACATCCGGGCGATGTCGTCGTTGAGCGCCTTGGCGTCGCGCCACTGCGGCATCCGCGGGCTCCACGCCTCGGAGAAGCCGGTGTTCCCGCCGTAGCTGAAGCCGGGCCAGGACGAGGTGGGGCCGGAGCCGGGCGGGGCGGTCGCGTAGGGCATGCCGTGCCAGACGATCTGGTTGTCGCCGCCAGCCATGTCGACGTAGACCTCGCCGGTGAGGTCCTGCGCGGTGGTGGTGGCCCACACCTGGGACCGGATCGCGCAGCACTCGCCGGACACCACCGGGGCGCCGGTGCGGGCGGCGCCGGCGGCGATCACCTTGAAGTCCTGGTCGGGGTTCCTCCCGTTGAACTCGAAGCCCTCGCCCTCGGGGATGCCGATGCGGGTGCCGGCCTCGGCTGCGTCGATCGGGGCGCCGTACGTCTGGGCCCTGACGGTCAGCCCGGCCGCCTCGGCCCAGCGCTGGAGCGCGGGCAGGTAGCGGCCCGCGTACAGGTCGCCGAAGGTCCGCTCGTAGTCCCGGAGCATGCGGGCGCCCTGGCCGTCGCTGTAGGTGAACGGGGCCGGGGCGGCCGGTGCCCGGCGCGCGTCGAACCCGGCCAGCACCGGCAGTGCCTGCGTGACGGGGTAGCCGCGCAACTGTGCGAAGCGGGCGGGGAAGTCCGCGGTCCAGGTGAGCTCGTCGGACAGCTCCAGCGAGTCCTCGAAGAACGCCGGGGTGCCGAGGGTGCGCCCGGTACGCGCGATGGCGTCGCGGACCGACGCGTCGCGCAGCACGGCACGGTCCCAGAAGTCGGTCAGCGCGGTGGCGCCGCCGGCCGACAGGTGGTCCAGGACGTACGCGGACCCGTTCGGCGACACGTTGTTCACCGCCTGGCCGTCGGCGGTCCGGTAGAAGTCCAGCAGCACCCACGGGTGGCCGTTGCCCCGGGGGAAGGTGTGGGTCAGGCCGCCGTGCGCGTCGGTCCGCCCCGTGAGGTCCGTGACCGAGGCGCGGTCCAGGGGGACCGGCGCGGTCGAGGCGTCGCAGGCGGTGGCGCACTGCGCCGCCTCCACCGCGACCAGCTCGCTCCTCGCGGTGTCCACCGCGTGCTCCCCGGCCGGGTGCGCCGACGCGGTCGGCGAGACGCGCACGCCCGTGCCGGACGCGCGCACCGGCTCGCCCGCGGTGTGGGCGTGCGCGAGCGCGGTGGTGAAGGCGAGGTCCCGGCCGGCGTCGCTGACCGCCGCGCCCAGGGGGTGCGCGGCCGCCAGCGGAGGGACGGTGACGGTGTGCGCGGCCTTGTCGACGGCCGCGACGCGTGCCGGCTCGCCGCCCGCGCCGGGGTCCACGGTGAGGGTGTCGCCCGGCGCGATCCCGGCGACCGACGCGAGGGCGAGCGTGGTCGCGCCGGGCACCGTCTCCGACGACAGCGTGGTGCTGCCCGCGGCGCTGCCGGCCGTCCTGATGGTCGCGGTGTCCCGGTCGGCGCCCGACCCGACCGTCACGGTCACGCCGGCGACCAGGCCGGCGTCGGTGGTCGCCGTCTCCATCCGGGTCGCACCCGCCTTCGTGGCGGCGGCCGCGGTGCTGCACGGCGAGGAGGTGCCGACCGCCCGCACGGTCACCACGTCGGTGCCGGTGCCGTCGGCCGCGCCGAGCGCGAGGCGGTCCCCGACGGCGAGGTTGCGCGTCGAGTCGAGCCGGAGTGTGTCGGCGCCCGCGGCGACCTCGCCGCACAACGTCCTGGTCACCGTCGGCGGGCGGACGACCGTGGGCGGCAGCGCGCCGGCGCGGGTGCTGCCCGGGGCGTCGAACTCCCGCCCGTAGACGACCTGCTGCGCCACCTGCGGCTGGTTGAAGCTGTCGGTGGTCGGCACGGTCGGCGGCCAGCGGGGCCCGGCCGCGAGGTCCAGGACCAGCCCGTCGGCCACCGCCGCGTCCTCCATCACCCGCACCCGGTGCGTCCACAGGGGCGTGCCGTAGCCGTACCGCGCCAGGTAGGGCTCGCTGCCGTGCAGGGTGCTGCCCGGCGCGTCGGGAGCCGGGAACGCCGTCACCTCGGCGCCGCCGCCGTCGACCGCCGCGATCTGGTGGAGCTCTAGGCGCAGTTCGGTGTCGGACTCGTCGGCGACCGGCAGCCACCACCGGTACTTCGGCCGGTCCACGACCGGCGGGCGGGCGAACGAGGCGGCGGTGAGGACCGGGTTGGGCTCCGCGGTCCGCGGCGCGGTGGCGTCCCCGGCCCCGGATCGGCTCCCCGCCCCGGATCGGGCGCCGGATCCGCCGCGGTCCGCCGCGGCCGTGACCGGTGACGCCGTCGCCGTGCCCGCGCTGCCGAGCAGTACGGCCGCCAGCGCCAGCGCGACCCGTGTCCTCAGCCGGTTCCCCAGCCGGCTGTCTCGTGCACGGGTCACTGCGCCTCCGGAGGTGTGGGGGCCCGGTCGGGGACGACCGGCGTCAACGCCCTTTCTACCGGCGGATTCGAGTGGCAAAAGCGCGACACGCCCTTTTCGGTACGATATGTCCATCGGGCGGTGTCGCCTGTCCCCCCGGAAGGTGCCGCCTCCTGACCGGCCGTCACCCCGGTGCGCGGACACGGCAGCCCCTTCCCCAGAAGTCGGGCCCGGGCCCGGGAAAGTTCCGGCGACCGGCGGCGGCCCGAGGCGCGGGGGGCACAGCGGCGCGTGCGGGTGGGCCGGCGTGCTTCCGGCCCGGCCGGACCGTCCGCGTGCGGCCCGGGACCAGGGGGTATCCCGCTGACGAGTCGAGGTGCCGCCGGCCCGCCCGGGCCGCCTGACAACCCACGGAGGAACCATGACCGACCTCACCGGCCTGCAACCGCTCGCCACGTTCTGCGGCAAGTGCGACTGCGGCTGCCCGCAGTTGTTCGTCGACCCGGCCGCGCCCGCCGAGCGGCGGGTCGTGATCACCGACGACTTCGGGCAGCGGGTGGAGATGAGCGCGGACCAGTTCGCCGACCTGGTCGCCGAGGCGAAGGCAGGCCGCCTGGACGCGGCGGCCGCCGCCTGAACCCCCGCGCCGGGCCCGCACTCCGCGACGTACGGCGTACGGCGCCGGGGGAGCCGTGGGCCCGGCAGGATCCGCCGGACAGGCCCTAGCGTGGAGGGATGGACAACACTCACCAGCCCCGGCCCGGTGCGACGCCGGGCGAGCACGGGCCCGCCGGCGCGCACGCGTATCCCGCAGGCCCGTTCCTCGCCGGGCGCACCGCGCTGGTCACGGGCGCGGCCAGCGGGATCGGCCGGGCCTGCGCGCGGGCGTTCGCCGCCGCGGGCGCCTCCGTCTACGTGGTGGACCGGGCCGCGGACGCCGCCGCGCGGGTCGCCGACGAGATCGGCGGCACCTGCCTGGTCACCGACCTCGCCGACCCCGAGGCCGTGGACGCGCTGCCCGACGACGCCGACATCGTGGTCAACAACGCCGGACTCCAACACGTCGCCCCGGTCCACGAGTTCCCGCCGGAGCGGTTCGCCCTCATCCAGCGGGTCATGGTCGAGGCGCCCTTCCGCATCCTGCGCCGCACCCTGCCCCACATGTACGCGAACCGGTGGGGCCGCGTCGTCAACATCTCCTCGGTGCACGGCCTGCGGGCCAGCCCCTACAAGTCGGCCTACGTCACGGCCAAGCACGCCCTGGAGGGGCTGAGCAAGACCGTCGCGCTCGAGGCGGCCGAACACGGCGTGACCAGCAACTGCGTCAACCCCGCCTACGTGCGCACCCCGCTGGTCGAGGCCCAGATCGCCGACCAGGCCAGGACGCACGGCATCCCCGAGGACGAGGTGGTCGCGCGGGTGATGCTCGAACGCACCGCCGTCAAGCGGCTGATCGAGCCCGAGGAGGTCGCCGGGGTCGCGGTGTGGCTGTGCTCGCCCGGCGCCGGCTACGTCACCGGGGCGTCGCTGCCGGTCGACGGGGGCTGGACGGCGCACTGACCCGCCCCCGCGGGGGCCGTCGGCCGGGGTGGGCCGTCGGCCGGGGGTGGGCCGTCGGCCCGGGTGGGGCGTCGGCCGGGGGTGGCCCGGCGGCCCGGGTGGGGCGTCGGCCGGGGTGGGGTGGCGATCAGCCCTGCCCGGCCGGGTCGCGGCGGGCCGCGGCGGCGAGGTGGGCGGCGACCACGCGGGGCCCGGACGCGCCCAGCATCAGCGAGTAGTGGTTCTCGTCCGGCACGAAGTGCAGCGCCACCCCCTCGTCGGCGAGGCCGCTCGCCGCGACGACCTCCGGCGCGTACAGGCCCACCGGCTCGTCGCGCAGGCCGCGTTCGGCCCACAGCAGGGTGGCCGGGAGCGTGAGCTCGTGGATCGCGGCGAACACCGCCGGGTTGCGCAACTGGTCCTCGGCGTCCTCCCGGACGGCCGCCGCCCGGCACGCGGAGCGCAGGTGCGGCTCCTCGCCGGTCAGGTCGCGGTCGAGGTACTCCGCCAGCAGCGGACCGCCGATGCGGGTGAACGCCGGATGCCCGGCCCAGAAGCGGTGGTAGGCCGCCCGGTCGGCGAACTCCATGTCCAGTCTGGCCATCGCCGGGCCGATCACCGCGTGCAGCACCGCGTCGATGTCCGTGTCCCGCGGCACCGGAAAACCCAACCCGCCGTCGACGAGCACCAGTTCGCTGTAGCGGTCCGGGTCGCGCCGGCCGGCCACGCACGCGGCGTACCCGCCCATCGAGTGGCCGGCGAGCACCGCCCGGCCGATCCCGAGGCGGTCGAGGACCGCGACCAGGTCCGCGGCGTGCCGTGCCATGCCGTACGGCCCCGCCACGTCGCGGCTGCGCCCCCGCCCGCGCAGGTCCGGGGCGATCAGCTCCACGTCGCCGAGCTCCTCGGCGACGGCCGCCCAGGACAGCCCGTTGCCGGTGATGCCGTGCGCGGCGACCACGGTGCCCGCGCCGGGCCGCCCGGGCCAGCGGCGCACCGCCAGCGCGCCGCCCGCCACCTCGACCGTCACGTCCTGCCACGTCCGCATGCCCGCACCCGCCTCCCGCTGTCGCGTCGCCCCGCCTCGCGCCCTGCCGTCGTCGTCGCGCCCTGCCGTCGTCCTGCCGCCGTGTGCGGTCCGGCGTGCCGCCCGGGGCGGTGCGCCGTCCGAGCAGGATAGGCGCCGCGCGGGCCGGGCCGCCACGGCGCGGGGGCGCTCAGCGGGGGGCGCGCTGATCCAGCCGGGTGCGCAGGGTCGCGGCGAAGTCCTCGGCCCTGGCGAGCTGCACGCGCAGGTCCTCGATCTTCCTCGCGGCGGCCACTTCGTAGGTCCGCACCCGCTCCAGCAGGGCTTCCCGCTCGGCGGGGGAGGAGTCCGGGGCGTCGAGGCGGTCGGTGGCGGCCAGCAGGTCCCGCATCTCCTCCAGGGTGAAGCCGAGCGGCTTCATCCGGCGGATCACCATGAGGCGGGCGACATCGGCCTCGGTGTAGAGGCGGAAGCCGCCCTGGGACCGCGCGGAGGGCGTCACCAGGCCGGTCTCCTCGTAGTGGCGGATGGTCCGCAGGGACAGCTCGGTCCGCTCGGCCACCTCGCCGATCTGCATGTGCCTGCGCTCCACGACCGTGTTCCCGGCCCCTTCTCCTCGGCGGGACCCCGCGTCCCGATGCGATTTCCAGCCATCCCTACCCTAACGTTAGGGTAGGGTTGCCCTCGGGTGAGGGCGGCGTGTGCCGCTCCCACCAGTGTGCGCGCACCCGTGCCCGCACACTGCCGTGCCGGGGCCGACGACGCCCCCGCAGAACCCGCGAGCAGGAGAGGACGAGGCGTGCGCATGGTCCAGCCGCCCGCCGCCTGCTGTCCGCCGTGAGGACGGCCGCGCACTGACCCGCCGGGTGCGCACACCGCGCCCGCGGCGCCCGCTTCCGCGCCACCCGTCCCCCTCCTTCGCCGCCGCCCCGAAAGCGGGGCGGTCGACCCGCGCCCGCCGCCCGGCGCCGCGCGCCTCCCCGCGCAGCCGTGCCGGCCGCGCCCGAGCACGACAGGCACCTGGTCTTGCAGACATCATCCTCGCCCCTGCCCGCGCGCCTGCGCGCGCTGCCCCGCCCGCCGTGGCTGTCCCCGAAGGTCCTCCGGGTGGAGGTGCTGGCCGGCCTGGTGGTCGGCCTGGCGCTGATCCCCGAGGCGATCTCGTTCTCGGTGATCGCCGGTGTCGACCCGAAGGTGGGGCTCTTCGCCGCCTGCACCATGGCGATGACCATCTCCGTCGTCGGCGGACGGCCGGCGATGATCTCCGCCTCCACCGGCGCCGTCGCCCTGGTCACCGCGCCGGTCGTCCGCCACCACGGCCTGGGGTACCTCGTCGCGACCGTCATCCTCGCCGGTGTCTTCCAGATCGTGCTCGGCTCGCTCGGGGTGGCGCGGCTCATGCGGTTCGTGCCGCGCTCGGTGATGGTCGGCTTCGTCAACGCGCTGGGCATCCTGCTGTTCACCGCCCAGATACCCAACCTGCACGACGTGCCGTGGGCGGTCTACCCGCTGGTCGCCACCGGCCTGGCGGTGATGGTGTTCTTCCCGCGCCTGACGAGGGCGGTGCCCGCGCCGCTGGTGTCGATCGTCGTCCTGACGGTCTTCACGGTGGCCGCGGGCATCTCGGTGCCGACGGTCGGCGACAAGGGCAGGCTGCCGTCCGCGCTGCCGATGCCCGGGCTGCCGGACGTGCCGTTCGACACCCACACCCTGACGGTGATCGCGCCGTACGCCCTGGCGATGGCGCTGGTCGGGCTGATGGAGACGCTGATGACCGCCAAGCTCGTGGACGACATCACCGACACCCGCTCCGACAAGACCCGCGAGTCCATCGGGCAGGGCATCGCCAACATCGTCACCGGGATCTTCGGCGGCATGGGCGGCTGCGCGATGATCGGCCAGACCATGATCAACGTCAAGAGCGGCGCCCGCACCCGGCTCTCCACCTTCCTGGCCGGATTCTTCCTGCTCGTCCTGTGCATCGTGCTCGGGCCGGTGGTCTCCCACATCCCGATGGCCGCGCTGGTCGCGGTGATGGTCCTGGTGTCCGTCGGCACCTTCGACTGGCACTCGATCAGGCCGGCGACGCTCAGGCGGATGCCGGTCGGCGAGACCGCGGTCATGGTCGTCACCGTCGCCGTGGTGGTGGCCACGAGCAACCTGTCGATCGGCGTCGTGGTCGGCACGCTCACCGCCATGGTGATCTTCGCCCGCCGTGTCGCCCACCTCACCGAGGTCACCTCGGTCCTCGACCCGGACGGCGGCGGCGTCGTCTACGCCGTCACCGGCGAGCTGTTCTTCGCCTCCTCCAACGACCTCGTCACGCAGTTCGACTACGCCGGCGATCCCGACCGCGTCGTCATCGACCTCAGCGGTGCCCACGTCTGGGACGCCTCCTCGGTGGCCGCCCTGGACGCGATCACCACCAAGTACGCCGGCCGCGGCAAGAGCGTGGAGATCGTCGGCCTCAACGAGCACAGTGCCCGCATGCACGGCAACCTCAGCGGCGAACTCACCGGCAGCCACTGACCCCTTCCGTCAGGGGATGTCCTCCACGCGCTCGCCCCCCACCAGGTACCTGGGCAGGTACGGCAGCCCGGCGTCGACCGGCAGGCCCTGGTCGTGGGCCACGCACGCCATCGCCAGCGCCCCGAGGGCCACCCTGGAGCGGGGTGCGTCGCTGTCGCCCCAGAAGGCGGTGTGCTGTGCGACCGCGTCGGCCAGCGCCTCGGCGAAGGCGTCGGCGTCCTTGGTGACCAGCCGGTGGAAGAGCGCGACGGGCGGCCGGTCCACCATGGTCACGAAGTCGCCGGGCGCGCGGCCCGCCTGCTCGGGCACCGAGGTCTCCAGCGCGGCCAGCAGCTTGTCCGGGACGCAGACGGCGCCGACGGTGAAGTACGTCTGGAGGGTGTCGATCCAGTGCAGGACGTACGCGTCGACCGTGTCGTCCGCGCGCAGCGCCGCGAGCGGGACCCGGCACAGCCAGGCGATCCGGTCCTGCTGCCGGCAGACCAGCGCCAGGTAGAGGGCGTCGAGCCACCCGCGCGCGTCGGCCGGCGGCTCCGCCGGGCAGGCGGGCACCGACAGCAGCACGTCCTCGCCCAACTGGCAGATGAGCGGGTGCGTTCCGGTGAACAGCGCCGAGCCCAGCTGTGTGGCGGTGGCCCAGGCGTCCCAGGTGTCGGCGTCGGCGGCCCGCGGGTCCTGCCCGCAGGCCGCGTGCGCCAGCGCGACCGCCTGGGCGAACGTGCCGGCCAGCGCCTCGGGGTGCTCGGGCAGGCTCTTGACGGACCGTGCGGTGGCGCGGGTGAGGTCGGGGAGGTCGACGGCGGCGTCGGTGCCCGCCCGCCCGGCGAGCCGCCCGGCGCGATGCAGCCGGTGCATGCCCCGCAGCAGGTCGCGCAGCTCGGCCGGGAGCCGCAGCGCCGATCCGCCGGTCCGCGGGTCGACCTCGGTGAGCGCGACCAGGTCGCCGCGGTGCCACCAGTACAGCCGCGGCGACAACGGGTGGGCGCCGGCCTGGTGGGCGCCGGCGACGTACGCCTGGAGGTGGTCGAGGACGTCGGACGCCAGGCCGTCCACGATGGGGTGGTACACGACCTCGGCGCGGTGCGGCATCGCCACCAGCGCGCCCTCGTCCGGCAGTTCCGCGCCGGTGAGGTCGCGCACCACGTCGCCCAGGATGAGTGCCTTGCCGGCCGTGAACGGCGAGTCGGCGGTGAGGAAGTGCAGCACCGCCCCGCTCGCGGTGGACACCTCCTCGTGCTCGACCGGGAGCCGGGCGAGGCGGGCGAGCGCCGCGTCGACCAGCGCGTCGTGGCCGGCCCGTCGGACATCGATGTCGGTGAGTACTCCGACGCCGCCGGGGCGGTCGAGGACGAGGGCCAGCAGGACACCGTCCGCGAGCTCGCGGACGGAGGACATGGTGGTGGCGGGCACGGGGTCCAGCGCGTCCTCGGGCAGCAGGCGGAGACGGACGCCCTCGACCAGCTCCCGTGCGCTCAGTGCCTGCGGGCCGGGCCCCGGGGCCGACCGCGCGTAGTGCGCCGCCACGAGGCCGGGCCAGCTCTCCCGCGGGCTCGTGCGGCACCGCCGGGCGAGGTGCGTCAACGGTGTGCGGCGACCTTCGGCATCGGCGACATGCGGCGCGGCGAGCGAACGCAGGTAGTCGGCCTGCTGCGTGGTGAGCATCGGCAGCTCACCATCACGATCGTCCGCACCGCGACCGAATATGTGTCGTAGCATGACAGGATCATACGGTCCTCATATGACATTGCGATCGTATTCGGTGTACTCGGGCGGGCGAAGCGGAATGCCGCGGGGCCGCGGTGCGGGCGGGGTTGACGGGGCGCCAGGTCGGGGTGGGGTGCGCGGGTCGGAGGGGTGGCCGACGGATGGCGGGCGGCGCGGCGCGGGGCCGGGCTTGCGGGAACGGCATAGGCTCTTGCCCGTGAAGCAAGAGGACGACGGGCTGGAGAGCCTGGTGCGCCGGCGGATCAGGGCGCTGCGGGTCGCGCAGGGCTGGTCCCTCGACGAACTGGCCGGTCGCGCCCGGCTCAGCCAGTCCACCCTCAGCCGGATCGAGAACGGGCAGCGCCGGCTGGCCCTGGACCAACTCGTCACCCTCGCCCGCGCGTTGGACACGTCCCTGGACCAGCTCGTCGAGACCGCGAGCGACGACGTGGTCGTCAGCCCGATGATCGACGCGGCCCACGGGCTGATGCGCTGGCCGATGCGGGCCTATCCCGGCATGAGCGTGGTGCGCCAGCGCATGACGGACCCGCCGCCCGACAACCCGGCCAAGATGCGGGCGCACCCGGGGCACGAATGGCTCGTCGTCCTGTCGGGCACCGCGGTCCTGCTGCTCGGCAACCGCAGCGTGCGGGTGGAGGCGAACCAGGCCGCGGAGTTCCCTACGATGCTGCCGCACGCCATCGGTGCCGTGGGCGGGCCGTGCGAGGTCCTGGGGATCTTCGACCGCGACGCCCGCCGGGGCCATCAGCGCGGCGACGGGGCCTGAGCCGGCGGGTCCGGCGGCTCCGCGGTGCGCGCGGCCCGGGCCGGCTTCCGCCCGAGTCGTCGCTCCGCCGGGGTCGTCGCTGCGCCTGGGCAGGCATTCCGCCCCCGGGTCGTCGCTCCGCCCGAGCGCGCGCGTCGTTCCCGCCGCGTCCGGGCGTACAAGGCGCGCCGGGCGCCGGCGTACAAGGGGCGCCGAGTGGGCCGCGGCGGGCGGGCGGCGCGGGGCGCGGGCCCGCGGTCCCTTGCGCGTACGGCAGCGGATCGGGCCGCCGTCTTGCGGGTCCGGGGAGCCCTGCCACCGCGGACGCGTGGCCGCCCTAGCGTGGCGGCATGACGCACTCCTCCCCGCACCCGGTTCCGCACGGCGCGCAGCACCACCACCCCGGGCCCCCGCCCGCCGCCCCTGCCCCCGCCACCGCCGGCCTCGACGACCAGGCCGAGATGCTGGACCTGGACGCGGAAGTGCTCGCCGAGCACACCGCCGCGATCACCGCGTGGCTGCCGGTCCACGGGCGGCCACGCCGCATCCTGGACCTGGGCTGTGGAACCGGGGCCGGCACCTTCGCCCTCCTCGCCCGCTTCCCGGCCGCGGAGGTGACGGCCGTCGACGCCTCGCCCGCCCACCTGGACCGGCTGCGGGAGAAGGCCGACGCCCTCGGCGTCGCCGACCGGGTACGGGTCGTACGGGCCGACCTGGACGGGGACTGGCCCGACCTCGGCCGGCCCGAACTGGTCTGGGCGTCGGCGTCGTTGCACCACATGGCCGATCCGGACCGCACCCTGGGCGCGGTCCGCGCCCTGCTCGCGCCCGGCGGCCTGCTCGCCGTCGTCGAGCTGGCCGGCTTCCCGCGCTTCCTGCCCGCGGGCGCACCGCGGGAACGGCCCGGTCTGGAGGAGCGCCTCCACGCCGCCCTCGCGCGCCACCACGCCGAACACGTCCCGCACCGCGGCGCCGACTGGGGACGCAAGCTGGCCGCCGCGGGGTTCGCGGTCGAGGGCGAGCGGACGATCGGCGTGCACATCGCGGCGGCCGACGACGGCATGGTCGCCGGCTACGCGCTCAGCGCGCTGAAGCGGCTGCGCGCCGGTGTCGCCGAGGCCCTCCCCGCCGACGACCTCGCCGCGCTCGACCGGCTGCTCGACACCTCCGCCCCGACCGGGCTCCCGCACCGCGACGACCTCGCGGTCCGCACCGAGCGCACCGTGTGGGCCGCCCGCCGACCCTGACCGGTCCGCCCCCGCCCCCGGGTCCCGCCCGCCCGTCGCCCTTCCCGGCCCTCCGCCGGGCTCCATGGCGTACACCCGTGTCGGCCGGGGGACCGCGGCACGGGGCGATCTCCCGCCCACCCCGCCTGGCGCGCGCCGTCCACCGAGCCCGTTCCGGTCCGGGGCCGCCCCGGGCGTGCCGGGTCGTGGACGTGGCTGGCGGTGTCCGGTCGGCGGGCGGCGGACGCCGGGTGCGGGGCCCTGGCTGCCGGGTGCCGGGTCGGCCCGCGGTCGTCCAGCAGGTTGCTCGCGCGTTCTACCGCCCAGCACTTGACTGCCTTGCGCGGGTCGGGCCGCGCGCCGCCGGGCCGCCGACCGGGCGCGCGCCGTCCACCGTGCCCGTTCCGGTTCGGGGCCGCCTCGGGCGTGCCGGGTCGTGGACGTGGCTGGCGGTGTCCGGTCGGCGGGCGGCTGACGCCGGCTGCGGGGCCCCGGCCGTTCCCCGGCCGCCAGGTGCCGGGTGCTGGGTGCCGGGTCAGCCCGTGGTCCTCCAGCGGGTCGCTCGCGCGTTCCACCGCCCAGCACTTGACTGCCTTGCGCGGGTCGGGCCGCGCGCCGCCGGGCCGCCCGCCGGGCGCGCGCCGTCCACCGTGCCCGTTCCGGTCCGGGGCCCCCCGGGCGTGCCGGGTCGTGGACGTGGCTGGCGGTGTCCGGTCGGCGGGCGGCGGACGCCGGGTGCGGGGCCCCGGCCGCCACCGTGCTGGGCCGCCCGCCGGGCTCCGCGTCGTCTGCCGGTGGCGGTCGTGCCCGGGCGGGAAGCCGGCGCCCCGCGCCGGGCCCGGGCGCCGTGTGATCGGTCGCCGCCGACGGGGAACGGCCATTCCGCCGCCGAGGTGGCCGAAACGCGGGCGCCACGACGGCCGTGTTACCTCGTCGTTATGTCGGGGCGGCAACAGTGGGCGGGCAAAGAGCCTGCCTGCTGGAAGGAGCTGCCATGTCGAGGGGGAGCGGCGCGCTCACCCGCCGCGCCGGCCGCACCGGCCGCGGCCGGGCCCGGGGCGTCCCGCCGGGCCGGCCGCCGACCCGGCGCCGGGCACCGCGCACCCCCGCGGGGCAGTGACCGGTGCGCACCGTGAGGGACGGCGTCCTCGGCGCCAGGATCTCGATCGCCGCACCCGACGCCGCCGACTTCGGCACCTTCGACCTCGCCACCCGCGCCGCGTTCGCGCTGCTGCACCGCATCGACGACGTCTTCTGCGCACCCCGGCCCGGCGGTTCGGCCCGCCGGACGTTCGAGGGCCTGCTCGGCGCGGCCGATCCCGGCGGGCGGCGCGGGGCGCGGGAGAGCCGCGAGGCGCGGGAGTTGTGCGAGACGCTGCGCGCCGTGGGCGAGGAGGTCTTCGACGCCCTCGACGGCGGTGGCGCGTGGGACGGCAGCGGCTACGTCGGCCGTCCCGCCGCCGGGCGGGACGGCGGCGCCCGGCTCGACCCGCGCAAGGCGGTCAAGTGCTGGGCGGTGGAACGCGCGAGCGACCTGCTGGAGGAGCGCGGGCTGACCCGGCACCTGGTGAACGCGGGCGGCGACCTGAAACTGCGCTCGGACGCGGGCAGCGGGCCCGCGTGGCGGGTGCGGCTGGCCGACCCCCGACTGGCCGGCGGCCTGCTCGCCACGCTGGAGATCCGCGAGGGCGCCGTCGCCACCCGCGCGGCCGGTGGGCCCGGCCTGCCCGCCGACGCGTCCGGCGCCGCCCTTGCCGCCGGCCCGGCCCGCGGAGCGCTCGCCCAGGTCGCCGTGGTCGGCGCCGACCTGGCGCGGGCCGACCTCTACGCCACCGCCGCGATGGCGCAGCCGACCGCGGACCGCGCCCGCGCCTGGCTCGACGGCCTCGCCGCGAGCACGGCCTACCAGGCCCTGAGCGTCGACACCGGCGGCCGTATCCACACCACCGCCGGCCTGGCCGGCCGGCTCCACCTGGAACCGGAGCCGGGCGGGAGCGCGCGCTGGCCGGCCGGTCCGTGGCCCGGTCCGGGAACGACACCGACCTCCCGGACCGACGATCCGTCACCAGCGCCGTCCGGCACCGGCCTTGAGCCGGCGTCGGAGCCGGCGCCCGACGGCGCCCCCGGACCGCCTGCGCGGCAACCGCCTGAGCCGCCCTCCGAGTTCGGCGGGAGCGGCCAGGGGACAGGATGAGGCCATGCGTATCCTGATAGTCGAGGACGAGCAGCGCCTGGCCGCCGTCGTGGCCGAGGGGCTGCGGGACCAGGGCATGGCGGTGGACGTCTGCCACGACGGCGACGACGCGCTGGCGAAGATCGAGGTCACCGGGGGCTACGACGTCCTGGTCCTCGACCGCGACCTGCCCGGCCGGTCCGGCGACGAGGTGTGCGCGGAACTCGCGCGCCGTGCCGAACCCCCGATGATCCTCATGCTCACCGCCCTGTCCGGCGTCGACGACCGGGTCGACGGCCTGACGCTGGGCGCCGACGACTACCTCGGCAAGCCCTTCTCCTTCGCCGAACTCACCCTGCGCATCCAGGCGTTGGCCCGACGGCGCGCCTCGCACGGCGTGACCCTGGTCTGCGGCGACCTGACGATGGACACACTGCGCCGGACGGTGCGGCGGGCCGGCCGCCCGGTGGCCCTGACCGCCAAGGAGTTCGCGGTGCTGCGGCTGCTGATGGCCGCGGACGGTGCGGTGCTCAGCCACGAACAACTGCTCGAACGGGCCTGGGACGAGCACGCCGACCCGTTCACCAACACCGTGCGGGTCACGGTCAACCGGCTCCGCCGTAAGCTCGGCCCGCCCGACGTGATCGAGACCCTGGTGGGTGCCGGCTACCGGATCGCCCGGTGAACCTGCTGCGCCGTGCGGCCGGCCGGCTGCGCCACCCGTCCCTGACCATCCGCGGGCGTCTCACGCTCACCTACGCGGCCCTGTTCACCGTCGGCGGCAGCGCCCTGGTGATGGCCATGACCACCGCGCTCTACCACGAGATCTTCCGGCCGCTGCCCGCCTCCCAGATCCCCAGCAGCCTCGACCCGGACCACGACAACTTCGTCGGCCTGTCCGACCAGATACGCGACGCGGCCGCCTCGCGGCTGCTGGTCATCGCGCTGCTGCTGCTCTCGGTCGTCGTCGCGCTGTCCACCCTGGTCGGCTGGTGGGTGGCCGGCCGGCTGCTGCGGCCGATCGCCGAGATCACCGCCGCCGCGCGCAGGGCCACCGACGCCACGCTGCACGAACGGCTGCGGCTGACCGGCCCGGCCGACGAACTGCGGGAGCTCGGCGACACGTTCGACGAGATGCTGGAACGCCTCGACCGCGCGTTCGGCGCCCAGCGCCGGTTCGTCGCCAACGCCAGCCACGAACTGCGCACCCCGCTCGCGCTCACCCGCGCGGCCGTCGAGGTCACACTCGCCAAGCCCGTGGTCACCGAGGAGCAGTGGCGCACCATGGCCGCCGACGTCGCGGACTCCACCGGCAGCGCCCAGCGGCTGATCTCCGCGCTGCTGGTGCTCGCCCGCTCCGAACGCGGTGTCACCGACCTGGTCGAGGACGACCTCGGCGACGTCGCCGCCGAGGCGCTGGACCAGGTGGCCGCCCGGGCCAGGAAGCGCGGCCTGCGCCTGGAGGCCGACCTCGCCTCCGCCCCGCTGCTGGCGAACGTCGCGCTGCTGGGCATCGCGGTCGCCAACCTGCTGGAGAACGCGGTGCGCTACAACCGCGACGGCGGGCTGCTGCGGATCACCACCGCGCCGGCCGGCGACGGCGCGGTCCGGCTGACGGTCCTCAACGACGGCCCGGCGCTCGACCCCGACCGGGTGGAGAACCTCTTCGAGCCCTTCAACCGCGGCGACCGCACCCGGCGCCGCAGCGGCCCGCACGACCTGCCGGACGGCACCGGCCTGGGACTGTCCATCGTGCGGGCGGTCGCCCGGGCGCACGCCGGCAGTGCCACCGCCCGGGCCCGTGCGGAAGGGGGCCTGAGCGTGGCGCTGGAGCTCCCGGCCGGTCTCGGCCGCGACGCCTGACGCACCCGTCCGCGCTCCAGGCGCCTGGCCCGCCCGCCGCGGCTGTCCGCGAGGGGCCGCGGGGCGGCGGGCGTGGCACCGTGGAGGCATGTGCGGAAGGTATGTCGCGTCCAGGGCGGCGGAGGACCTCGCGGTCGCGTTCGACGCCGAGGTGCAGGTCAGGTCCGGGGAGCAGGCGCCGGCGCCGAGCTGGAACGTGGCGCCGACCGACCAGGTGTGGGGCGTGGTACAGCGCAGGGAACGCGACGGCGCCGAGGCCGTGCGGCGGCTGCGCCCGCTGCGCTGGGGACTGGTGCCGTCCTGGGCGCAATCCCCTGCTTCCGGGGCGAGGCTGATCAACGCGCGTGCCGAGACCGTCCACCGCAAGCCGGCCTTCCGCAAGGCGTTCACCGCCCGGCGCTGCCTGCTCCCCGCCGACGGCTACTACGAGTGGGAGACCGTTCCGGGCGGCGGCCGCGCCAAGGCGGTGAAGAAGCCGTACTACCTGCACCCGGCCGACGGGTCGCTCCTCGCGATGGCCGGGCTGTACGAGTTCTGGCGCGACCCCGAGGCGCCCGAGGGCGAGGACGGGTGGATCGTGTCCTGCACGATCATCACCACCGACGCGACCGACTCCTCCGGCCGGGTCCACCCGAGGATGCCGCTGACGATCGCGGCCGAGCACCACGCCGACTGGCTCGACCCCGACCACGGCGACCCGGACGACCTGCGCGCTCTCCTCGCGCTCCCCTCCGGCGGCGACCTGGACCTGCGTCCCGTCCCGCCCACGGTGAACAGCGTCCGCAACGACGGCCCCGAACTGATCACCGAGGCTCCGTAGGCCCGCAGGGCGCCGCGAACGACCGGGGCCCGGCCGCCGGTTGTCCGGACGGCGCACTGGGCCCGGACGGTGCGGGGTGCGGCCGGCTCAGTCCTGTGACGGGTGGGGGAGGGGCAGGGTGACCGTGAAGACCGTCGCGCCCGGGCGGCTGCGCACGTCGGCGGTGCCGCCGTGCGCGGTCGCCACCGCCTCGACGATCGCCAGGCCGAGCCCGGCGCCGTGACCCTCCGGCCCCGCGCCGCCGCCCGCTCCCTCGGGACGGGTGTGGTCGGCGCGGGCGAACCGCTCGAAGACGGTGTCCCGCACCCCCTCCGGAATGCCCGGGCCGTCGTCCTCGACCTGGAACCGGGTGCCGTCCCCGCCCTGGCGCAGCCGGACCGTGACGCGGGTGCCGGGCGGGGTGTGCCGGCGGGCGTTGCCCAGCAGGTTCCCGGCGACCTGCTGGAGCCGCAGCGGGTCGCCGGCCACGACGACCGGCTCCTCCGGCAGGTCCAGCTCCCAGCGGTGGTCCGGGCCGGCCGCGCGCGCGTCGTCCACGGCGTCCAGCACCAGCCGGGTCAGGTCCACCGGCTCGGCGGCCAGCGGCCGGCCGGCGTCCAGCCGGGCGAGCAGCAGCAGGTCGTCGACCATGCCGCCCATTCGCACCGACTCCGCCGTGATCCGCTCGAGCGCGCGCGCCACACCGGGCGGCACCGGTCCCGGGTGCAGCCGGGCGAGCTCGGCGTGGCCGCGGACCGAGGCGACCGGGGTGCGCAGCTCGTGGCTGGCGTCCGCGGCGAAACGGCGCAGCCGCTCCTGGCTGGCGTGCCGCTCCCCGAGCGCCCCCTCCACGTGGCCGAGCATCCGGTTCAGCGCGATGCCGACCCGGCCGACCTCGGTGCGCGGATCGGTGTCCGGCACCCGGTCCGGCAGGGTCACCTCGCCGCTGGCCAGCGGCAGCGCGGTCACCGCGGTGGCGGTGTCCGCGACCCGGCGCAGTGGCCGCAGCGACCAGCGCACCCAGAACGCGCCCGCCGCCCCCGCCACCAGCAGCGCGCCGCCGAAGACGCCGCCCTCCACCGCCAGCAGCCGGGTCACGGCGTCCTCCACGCCGTCCAGCGGCAGCCCGGTCACCAGCACGTCGCCGTCGTCGCCGTCCACCGCCTTGACGCGGTAGTCGCCGAGCGCCGACAGGTGCAGCCGGTGCACGCCGCCGTCCACCGGCACCGCGGCGATCGCCGCCTCGTCGCCCGCCGTCAGCCGCACCGAGGTGCCCGCACCGGAGCGGACCACCCCGGCCGCGGTGACCTTCCCGTCCAGCAGGCGGGCGCCGAACGTGCCCGGCGTCTGCCGGCGGGTGTCGCCGTGCGGGTTGTCCGCGTCCGGCTCGCCGCGCCCGCGGTGCTCCAGGCTCGCCGGGAACGTCCCGCCCGCCTGCGCGATCTGCTGGTCGAGCCGCTGGGTGAGGAAGGAGCGCAGCGTGACGACGGCCGCGATCCCCACCGCGGCGCAGCCGAGCGCCAGCAGCACCACCAGGCCGCAGGTCAGCCGGGCCCGCAGGGTGCGCGGCAGGACCCGCCGTGCGGCGGCGCGCAGCCGCCCGGACCGCGTCACCGCGGCGCGGCCTTGAGCACGTAGCCCGCCCCGCGCACGGTGTGGATCATCGGCGGCCGACCCGCGTCGATCTTCCGCCGCAGGTAGCTGATGTACAGCTCCACCACGTGCGCCTGGCCGCCGAAGTCGTAGGACCACACCTGGTCGAGGATCCGCGCCTTGCTCAGGACCCGGCGCGGGTTGCGCATGAGGTAGCGCAGCAGCTCGAACTCCGTCGGCGACAGCTCGACCGGCTCGCCGCCGCGGGCCACCTCCCGGGCGTCCTCGTCGAGGGTGAGGTCGCCGACCACGAGCTGCGCCGCGTCGTCGCGCGCCCTGGTCATCCCCGCCCGGCGCAGCAGGCCGCGCAGCCGGGCCACCACCTCCTCCAGGCTGAACGGCTTCGTGACGTAGTCGTCGCCGCCGGCCGTGATGCCCGCGATCCGGTCCTCGACGGAGTCCCGCGCGGTGAGGAACAGCACGCACACGTCCGGCAGCGCCGCCCGCAGGCCGGCGAGCGCGGCCAGCCCGTTCCCGTCCGGCAGCATGACGTCCAGGACCACCGCGTCGGGGCGGAATCCGGCGGCCTCGGTGAGCGCGCTCGCCACGTCCCCGGCGGTGCGCACCTGCCAGCCCTCGTAGCGCAGGACCCCGGCCACCACCTCGGTCAGGTCCGGTTCGTCGTCGACCACGAGCACCCGGATCGGGGAGCCGTCGGGCCGGGTGAGGGGCGCGGGCCGGGCGCGCGGTGCGGTGTCCATGGTCCTTCCAGCATCCCTCCCCGCGCCCCCGCCGCCACGCCGCGCCGCCTCTGAGTCCGCTGTGAGCTTCCCCCGGCAGGGCCGGTTCAGAGCTGGCTGAGAGGTTGCCCCCGCACAGTGGCGGTGCACGGCGAGGAAAGGAAACGTCCGCATGACCACCACCTACGGCCCGCGTACGACGCGGCATGCCGCGGCGCCCGCCCCACGGCGCTCCCCGGCCGCACTGGTCCTCCTGCTCTGCTGGGCGGGCGCGGCCGCGGTCCTCGCCCTGTGGTGGCAGGACACCGGCTCCGTGGTCGGCACCGCGGACTGGCTGCTCGGCGCCGGCCGGATCGCCGGGCTGCTGTGCGGGTACTCCTGCGCGCTGCTGGTCGGCCTGATGGCCCGGGTGCCGGTGCTGGAACAGGGGGTGGGCAGCGACCGGGTGGCCCGCTGGCACGCCGCGCTCGGCCGCTACACCGTCTGCCTGCTGCTCGCGCACGTCACCCTGGTCCTGTGGGGGTACGCCGTGCAGGCCCACGACGGCGTGCTCGGCGAGACCGCCACGGTCGTGCTGACCTACCCCGACATGCTCAAGGGCACCATCGGCGGCGCGCTGCTGGTCGCCGTCGGCGTCGTGTCCGCCCGCGCGGTGCGCCGCAGGGTCCGCTACGAGACCTGGTACTACCTGCACCTGCTCACGTACCTGGCGGTGTTCCTCGCCTTCTGGCACCAGCTCGCCCTGGGCGCGGACTTCTCCGCCCACCCCCTCGCCCGCGCGTTCTGGTACGCGCTGTACGCGGCGGCCGCCGCGGCGGTGCTCTGGTTCCGCGTGGCGGCGCCGCTGCGGCTGAACCTGCGGCACCGGCTGCGCGTGGCGCAGGTGGTGCGGGAGGCCCCCGAGGTGGTCTCGGTGATCGTGACCGGCCGCGGCCTGGCCCATCTGCCCGCCCGGCCCGGGCAGTTCCTGCGGTGGCGCTTCCTGGCCCCCGGCCTGTGGTGGACCGCGAGCCCCTACTCGCTGTCCACCGCGCCGCGGCCCGACCTGCTGCGCATCACCGTCAAGGCGGTGGGCGGCCACAGCCAGGCGCTCACCCGGCTGCGTCCGGGCACCCGGATCTGGGCCGAGGGGCCGTACGGCGCGCTGACCGCCGACCGCAGGACCCGGCAGAAGGTGCTGCTGCTCGCCGGCGGGGTCGGCGTGACGCCGCTGCGCGCCCTGTTCGAGGCGCTGCCCGCCCGCCCGGGCGACCTCACCCTGATCTACCGGGCCCGCACCGCGGACGACCTGGCGCTGCGCGGCGAACTGGAGGCGATCGCCCGCAACCGCGGTGCCCGCCTGCACTACCTGCTCAACGAGGCGGACGGCCGCAGTCCCCGGCTGACCGCCGGCTTCCTGCGCGGCGCGCTCCCCGACATCGCCGGCCACGACGTGTACCTGTGCGGACCGCCCGGCATGGCCCGGGCGTCGTACGAGGCGCTGCGCTCGGCCGGCGTGCCGGCCCGCCACATCCACCACGAGTCCTTCGAACTGTGAGCTGCCCGTGAACAGCCTTGCCCCCCGCCCGCTGCGGCGGATCGCGCTGAGCGTCCTGGTGACCGTCGCCGGCGTGCTGCTCCTGCTCAGCCTCAAGCCGCACAGCACGGCCACGGCCGCCGCCGGCGGCTCCGCGGCGGACACGCCCGCGCCGTCCGCGTCCGCGACCTCGCCGGCGACCTCGCCCGCCGCCGGCTCCACGGGCACCCGCACCGTGGACGGCGACACCGTCCAGACCCGCTACGGGCCGGTGCAGCTCCGGGTCACCCTGAAGGCCGGCCGCATCACCGCGGTCACCGCCCTCCAGACACCGACCGGCAGCCCCCGCGACGAGGAGATCACCGGCTTCGCGGTGCCCCAGCTCACGCAGGAGGCGCTGTCCGCGCAGAGCGCGTCGATCGACACCGTCTCGGGCGCGACCTACACCAGCGAGGGCTACATCCAGTCCTTGCAGAGCGCCCTGGACCAGGCAGGAGGCTGAGGTGGCGGACCAGGACGGCGCCCGGCTCCGCCGGGTCGAGCACACCATGGGCACGGTCTTCTCCTTCGACGTGCGCGGCGGCGGCCCCCGCCCGGCGGCCGCGCTGGAGGCCGCGGTGGCCTGGCTGCGCCACGTGGACGGGACGTTCTCGACCTACCGGCCCGGCAGCCAGATCAGCCGCCTGGCGGCCGGCACCCTCGCGCTGTCGGCGTGCTCGCCCGAGGTGTGGGAGGTGATGCGGCTGTGCGAGGCCGCGGAACGCCGCACCGGCGGCTGGTTCAGCGCCGGCTACCGCGGCGGCTTCGACCCGACCGGACTGGTCAAGGGGTGGGCGGTGGAACGCGTGGCCGCGATGCTCGCCTCGGCGGGCGCCGAGGCGGTGTGCGTCAACGGCGGGGGCGACGTGCAGGTGCACGGCGGCCCCTGGCGGATCGGCGTCGGCGATCCGCTGCGCCCGGGCCGGCTGGCGACCGTGGTGCACGCCGACGGCGAACTCGCCGTCGCCACCTCCGGACCCGCGGAGCGCGGCTGCCACATCGTGGACCCGCACACCGGGCGCCCCCCGGCCGACGCGCTCGCCTCCCTGACCGTCGTCTGCCGCGGGCTGACGGAAGCGGACATCTGCGCCACCGCCGGCTACGCGAGGGGCGGATCGGCCCGGGACTGGCTGCGCTCGCTGCCCGGAACGCGGTCCTTCGCGGTGACCGCCGACGGCGCCACCTGGCGGACCGGCGGCCTCGGCGAGGAGCCGCCGGCCGTGGCCGGAGGCCACGCCGCCGGCCGGCCGCACGGCGACCGGAGCCGCCCCCGGCCGCCGGCAGCGCACCCCGGCCCCGGCCGGTAGCCGTTGCCGTCGGGTTCGGGTTCGGGAAGGGGCGGGCGGGGGCCCGGGCTGTCGTCTCGGGGTCGGCGGACGCCGGCGCTACGAAGCCGTACGGCTGTCGTGGTCGGCGGGCTCCTGGCGGGGCACCGTCGAGGAGGCGACGACCCCCCGCGGCGGGGTGACGGCCGAGGTGATCAGTGCCGCGACGCCGAGCAGGACGGCCACGGAGGTCAGGGCGCGCAGCGTCGTCAGGTGGTCGGCGAGCAGGCCGATCGAGGGCGGCCCGGCCAGGAACGCGCAGTAGCCGATCGACGCGATGACGCTGACCCGCCCGGCGGCGTACCTCGGCTCGTCGGCCCCGGCGCTCATGCCGACCGGGAAGCCCAGCGAGACCCCCAGGCCCCACAGCACCGTGCCGAGGAAGGCCAGCGGCGTGGCGGGGGCGAAGACGAACAGCAGCGCCCCCGCGATGCCGAAGGCGGCCAGGACCCGCAGCACCGGCACCCGGCCGTGCCGGTCGAGCAGCATGGGCCCGAACCACCGGCCGAGCGTCATCGTGGCCAGGAACGTCGCAAAGGAGAGGGTGCCCACCAGCGCCGACGTGCCGTAGCCGTCGATCGTGGCGATCCCGATCCAGTCGTTGCCCGTGCCCTCGGCGAAGGCGAAGGCGAGCACGAAGACGCCGATCAGCAGCGTGCGCGGCTCGCGCCACGCCGCGAGCGGGCCGCGCGGCGCGGGCGCCGGCTCGTCGGGGCCGTCGTCGAGGGGGGCGTCGTCCCGCAGGAAGGAGCGGGTCCCCCAGGGCACGGCCAGCGCGATCACGGCCGCGGCTAGGACCAGGTGCACGGTGACCGGGACGTGCAGGGCGACCATGCCCGCGCCGATCAGCGCGCCCGCGACGGTGCCCAGGCTGTAGCCGGCGTGGAACCGGGACATGATCGACCGGCCGAGGTGCTTCTCGACCAGCGCCCCGTGGACGTTCATCGCCACGTCCCACGCGCCGGTGCCCAGGCCCAGCAGGAACAGCCCGACCACGACCGGGAGCGTGCCGTGCGGGTAGCCGACCGCCACGGTCGACAGGCCCACGCACAGCAGCAGCGACATGCAGGCGACGGTGTTCCTGGTGCCGGCACGGTGGATCAGCGGTCCGGCCAGGGGCAGCGCGATCAGCGAGCCGGCGGCGATGGCCAGCAGCACCAGGCCGAGCCGCGCCGGCGACAGGTGCAGGTGGTCGCGGACCTGCGGCAGGCGCGAGGCCCAGCTGGAGAAGGCGAGACCGCAGCCGGCGAAGGCGATGTACGTGCCGCGGACGGCACCGCGTATCCGGGCCGGCGGGAGTGCGCCGGGGGCGGGTGTGGACGGCATGGGTGGCGGCTCCGTGGGAATCGTGGTCAGGCGGCCGCTGCTCTTCCAGCTCGCCAGCCGATCCACCGTAGCAGCAGCGGGCGGCGGATCGGCCCTGGTCGGCGGCTTGTTGTGGTCGGCCGGGGGGCCGATCCGGGCACCCCGATCCGTGTGCCCGGCCCGGGCGGCCGACCCGTGCGCCCGGCCCGGGCGGCCCGCACCCGCGCCCGGCGCGGGCCGGCCTACGCGGGCGGCGGGGCGGTGGTGGCGCGGACGGTGAGGTGGACCGGGAGCATGGTCGTCTCGGGGACGGCCGCGCCCTGGAGTTTGGACATCAGCAGCTCCACCGCGCGGGCGCCGACCAGCGCGGTGGGGAGGGACACCGACGTGATCGGGGTGGCGGCCGGTTCCGCGATCTCGTCGGGACAGATCGCGGCGACCGAGACGTCCTGCGGCACCCGCAGCCCCAGCGCGGTCAGCGCCTCCACCAGTGGCTGCACGATGGGCTCGTTGTGGACCACGACCGCGGTCAGGCCCGGCTGCTCGCGCACCAGCCGCTCGGCCAGCGCCCGCGCCGCGACCGGGGTGTCGGCGCAGGGGTGGACGGAGGACGCCAACCCGTGCCGGTCGGCGGCCGCGGTGAAGCCCGCGGCCACCCGCCGCGCGAAACCGGTCCCGCGGACGTAGACCTCCGGGTGCGAGCCGACCAGCGCGACCCTGCGGTGGCCGAGCGCGGCCAGATGGTCCACGCACGCCTGCGCCGCCTGCCGGAAGTCCAGGTCGACGCAGGTCAGCCCGGTCGGATCGGCCGGGTAGCCGATCAGCACCGACGGCTGGTCCAGGGTCCGCAGCAGCGGCAGCCGGCGGTCGTCCACCTCGACGTCCATGATGACGAACGTGTCCGCCATCGCGCTGTGCGAGACCCGGATCAGGCCCTCCTCGCCCTCGCTCCCGGTGAGCAGGAGCACGTCGTGGTCGTGGTCCCGCGCGGCGGTGACCACCGAGGTCGCGAACTGCATGACCACCGGCACGTGCATGCCCCGGCGCAGCGGCAGCACCAGCGCCAGCACCCGGGCCCTGCTGCTGGCCAGCGACCGGGCGCCGGCGTGCGGCCGGTAGCCCAGTTCACGGATGCTGCGCTCGATCCGCAGCCGCGTCTCCTGGGAGATCGGCCGCTTGCCGCTGAGCGCGTAGCTGACGGTGCTCGGCGAGACGCCCGCGTGCGCGGCGACGTCGGTGATCTTGACCATGGCGCTCCCTCGTCCGGCGGCCCCACCCGTGCGGATCTCCCTCAACTGCCGGACAGACGGATGGTGAGGCTACCGGTTCCGGCCGCGGCCCGGGCCGCGGGCCCGCCCGCGACCTCCACGCCCCACGGCAGGGACGCGTCCGCGAGCTGCGCCCGCAGCACCTCCCCTTCGCGGACGACGGTCGCCACGAGCGCGGGACCGCCGTCCGGGCGCGGGACGCGCACCGTGGCGCGCGCGCCGTCGGCCGGCCGGAAGACCCGCAGCGTCACGCCGTCGGCCCAGTCGTCGTCCGGACGGTCGTCGGCCGCCGCCAGCGGGACCACCGCGCCCGGCCGCACCAGCAGCGGGACGCTCGTGTAGCCGTGCGTCTCGCGCACCCAGCGCGGGCCGGTGACCTCCTGTCCGGTGCCGAAGTGCGTCCAGGTGCCCTCGGGCACGTAGTACGCCACCTCCCCGGCGGGGGAGAGCACCGGGGCCACCAGCAGGTCGCCGCCGAGCATGTACTGCCGTTCCAGGTGGCTGCATCCGGGGTCGTCGGGGAACTCCAGCACCATCGCGCGCATCACCGGCAGGCCGTCGGTGTGCGCCTCGTACGCGGCCTGGTACAGGTAGGGCATCAGGCGGTGCTTGAGCCGGGTGAAGACGCGCAGCACCTCCACCGCCTCCTCGTCGAACAGCCAGGGCGCGCGGTAGGACGACGAGCCGTGCAGCCGGCTGTGCGAGGAGAGCATCCCGAAGGCGATCCAGCGCTTGAACAGTCCGGGGTCCGGGCGCCCCTCGAAGCCGCCGATGTCGTGGCTCCAGAAGCCGAACCCGGACAGGCCGAGGGACAGCCCGCCGCGCAGCGACTCGGCCATGGACACCCAGGTCGACTCGCAGTCGCCGCCCCAGTGCACCGGGAACTGCTGGCTGCCGACGGAGGCCGAGCGGGCGAAGACCACCGCCTCCGCCGGACCGCGCTGCTCGGCCAGCACCTCGAAGACGGTCCGGTTGTAGAGCAACGCGTAGTAGTTGTGCATGCGTTCGGGGTCGGAGCCGTCGAAGTACGCGACGTCGGTGGGGACCCGCTCGCCGAAGTCCGTCTTGAAGCAGTCGACGCCCATCGCCAGCAGCGTCCGCAGCTTGTCGGCGTACCAGGCGCGGGCACCGGGGTTGGTGAAGTCCACCAGTGCCATGCCGGGTTGCCACAGGTCCCACTGCCACACGTCGCCGTCGGGCCGCAGCAGCAGGTAGCCGGCCGCCTTGCCCTCGGCGAACAGCGGTGACCGCTGGGCGATGTAGGGGTTGATCCACAGCGAGATCCTCAGCCCCCGCTCCTTCAGCCGGCGCAGCATCCCCTCCGGGTCGGGGAAGACCCTCGGGTCCCAGGCGAAGTCGCACCAGTTGAACTCGCGCATCCAGAAGCAGTCGAAGTGGAAGACGGACAGGGGCAGTTCGCGCGCGGCCATGCCGTCCACGAAGCCGGTGACGGTCTGCTCGTCGTAGGAGGTGGTGAAGGAGGTGCTCAGCCACAGGCCGAAGGACCAGGCCGGCGGGAGCGCCGGGCGGCCGGTGAGCGCGGTGTACTTGCGCAGGATCTCCTTGGGCGTGGGCCCGTAGATGACGTAGTACCGCAGGTGCTGGCCCTCGATGCTGAAGCCGACCCGGGAGACCTGCTCGGAGGCGACCTCGAAGGAGACCCGGCCCGGGTCGTCCACGAAGACGCCGTAGCCGGCGTCGGTGAGGTAGAACGGGATGTTCTTGTAGGACTGCTCGCTGCTGGTGCCGCCGTCGGCGTTCCAGATGTCGACGCTCTGGCCGTTCCTGACCAGCGGCCCGAAGCGCTCGCCGAGGCCGTAGACGCTGGTGCCCACCTCCAGCCGGAGCTGCTCGCGGACGTAGTGGCGGCCGTCGGCGGGCTGCATGAAGCCCATGGACTTCGGGCCGCTGCCGGTCAGGGTGCGGCCGCCGGCGCGGAAGTCCATCGCCCAGCCGTCGCCGCGCGCGAAGTGCACGCTCAGCCCGCCGGAGACGAGGGTCGCCTCGTCGCCGGTGACCGCCGCCTGCGGTGCGTGGGCGGCGGTGCGCAGGGCGAAGCGCGGGCCCGCGGCCCGCCCGCCGTCGAAGTGGGTGACGCGCACGCCGATCACGTCCGGCATCGGCGCGGTGCAGTCGACGGTGACGAGCGGGCCCTTGAGCAGGTCGCCGCGGTGCCGGACGGGCTGGGTGGGCGCGTGGACGGTCAGCGTGCCCTCGCCGGCGGTGGCGTCGAGCACCTGCGCCGGATGGGCCGCCGTGACCCCCTCGCGCAGCAGCCAGTATCCGTCGGTGAACTTCATCGTCTGGGGGACCCTTCTGGTCGGGCCGCCGGTACCCGGCGGTGGCTACTTGACCGAGCCCACGGCGATGCCGCGGGTCAGCGTCCGCTGGAAGACCAGGAAGAACACGACGGCGGGCAGGGTGCCCAGCAGGCCGGCCGCGTTCGTCATGGTGGCGTCCATCAGCCGCTGGCCCTGGAGCACCCCGAGGGCGACCGAGACCGTCTGGTGGTCGTTCGACGGGAGCATCACCAGCGGCAGCAGGAACTCGTTCCAGGTCCAGATGAAGAAGAGCACCATCAGGACGCCGAGCGTGGAGCGGCTGACCGGCACCACGATCCGCCACAGCACCTGCCAACTGGTGGCGCCGTCGATCCTGGCCGCCTCGACGATCTCCCGGGGGAAGGCGCCGAGCACCGACGACAGCAGGTAGGTGCCGAACGCCGACTGGATCACGCTGAAGACGATGATCAGGCTCAACCGGGTGTCGTAGAGGCCGAGTTGCTTGGACAGGTAGTACAGCGGGTAGACCAGCGACTCCTGCGGCAGGACGTTCGCCAGCACGAAGAACGCCAGGATCCAGGTACGGCCCCGGAGCCGGCCGATGCCGATGGCGTAGGCGTTGAGGACCGACAGCAGCACGCCCGCCAGGGCCACCGACCCGGAGATCAGGGTGGAGTTGACGAGCATCCGGCCGAAGTCCACCCGGGTCCAGAAGCTCCGCAGGTTCTCCAGGTGGATGCCGTGCGGCAGCGACAGCGGGCCGTGGGCGGCGTAGTCGGCCGGCGACTTCAGCGCGTTGTCGAGCACCACCAGCAGCGGAAGCACCATCAGGACGGCGCCCAGGACGATCGCGGCCAGCGCGGGGTAGCGCCTCGCCGCGCTCACCGGGCGTCCTCCGCACGGGTCTGGAAGCCCAGGCCCACCACGGTCAGCGCGAGGATCAGCAGCGTCATGACGGTCGCGATCGCCGATCCGTAGCCGACCTGGGTCTTCTCGAAGAAGGTCGAGAACGAGAAGTACGAGGGCACCTCGGTGGCGTCGGCCGGCCCGCCCTTGGTCAGGACGTACACCGCGCCGAAGACCTTGAGCGCCGCGATGGTGCACCACAGCAGCACCACGTGGATCTCCGGGCGCAGTTGGGGCAGCGTCACGTGCCAGAAGCGCTGCCACCAGGACGCCCCGTCCAGCTCGGCGGCCTCGTGCAGGGCCGGGTCCACGCGTTGCAGCCCCGACATGAAGATGACCACGGGGAAGCCCAGTTGGACCCAGACCATGACGGCCATCACGCTGTAGAGCGCGATGTTCGGGTCGCCCAGCCAGTCCTGGCGCAGCCCGCCCAGACCCACCGCCTTCAGCAGCGAGTTGAGCGAGCCGTCCTCCGGCGCCAGGATCCAGCTCCACACGATGCCGGCCACCGTGATCGGCAGCACCTGGGGCAGGTAGAAGCAGGCCCGCAGCACTGCGGCCGGCTTCGACCCGAAGTGCTTGGCGACGAAGTCGAACAGGGCGGCGGCCACCACCAGTCCGATCACGGTCGGGACCACCGCCATCGCCACCACCATGGCCAGGCTGTGCTGGAAGGACTGCCAGAACTGCGTGTCCCGCACCAACTGGCGGTAGTTGGCCAGGCCCGCCCAGTGCGGCGAGCCCACACCCTGCCAACGGGTCAGGCTGTACCAGACGTTCAGCGCGAACGGGCAGACGATGACCGCGAGCAGGGCGATGGCCCCGGGCACCAGGTAGAGCGGGTAGGTGTTCACCGGGCGGTGGCGTCGTGCCGTCATGACGTCGGCACGCCCGCGTCGTACGCCTTCTGCAACTCGTCCAGCACCTGGTCCGGTTTCGCGGTGCCGGTGATGAGCTTCTGGACGGCGGAGACCATCACGTCGTAGAACCCGGGGACCGGCCAGTCGGGGTAGAAGGCGAGGCCGTCGGCGGCGGAGACCTTGTCGAAGTTCGCGATGAGGGTCTTCGAGGCGGGGTCGGTGACGGCCGTGGGAGAGGCCGCCACCGGGATGCCGCCGTTGTTGCCGAGCGTGTTCTGCACCGCTTTCTGCATGGTGAGGTCGATGAAGTCGTAGGCGAGTTGCTTGTTCTTCGCCTTCTTCGGGACGACCCACAGGTTGCCGCCGGACCCCGGGGTCAGCTTCGAGCCGGGCCACAGGAACGAGCCCCAGGCGAACTTGTTCTCGCTCTTGAAGCGCCCGTACCACCAGCTTCCCGAGAAGAAGATCGGGTACTTGCCGTTGATGAACGAGACGCCGGCGTCCTCCGCCTTCGCGCTGCTGGAGGTCTTGGCGATGTAGCCCTTGGCGACCCAGTCGGCGAAGGTGTTCGCCGCGTAGGTCCAGGCCGCGTCGTGGAAGTCCACCTTGCCCTTGTAGAGCTGGAAGGCGTCGACCCAGGCGCGGTCGGCCTTCGACAGGGCGAGCTGGTAGAAGTACTGCTGCGCCGGGTACTCCGCGCCCGCGTCGGCGAGCGGGGTGATGCCCTTGGCCTTGAAGGCGGCCAGCGCCGCGGTGAACTGCTCCGGTGTGGTGGGGACCTGGACGCCGTTCTTCGCGAAGAGGTCCTTGTTGTAGTAGACCATCGTGTACTCGCCGAAGTCGGGCACGCCGTACCAGTCGCCGGAGCCCATCACGCCCTGCGCGTCGTAGCGGCTGGTGATGGCCACGTTGGGGCTGAGCTCCTTGTCCCAGCCGTACTTGGTCACTTCGGGGGTCAGGTCGGTGAGCAGCCCCTGCTTGGCGAGCAGGCCGGCGGTGGAGTTGCCCTTGTTGTACTCCATGACGTCCGGTGCGTCGTCGGAGTTGAGGACCATCGAGGCGGTCTTCTGGATCTGCTCGAAGCCCTTGGCCTCGAACTCCACCTTGACGCCCGGGTGTTCCTTCTTGAACTCGGCGATCGCCTGGTTCCAGGCGATGCCCATCGCACTGTCGGGTGCTTCGTAGTGCCAGAGCTTGAGGGTCTTGCCGTCGCCCGTCGAACCGCCCGAACTCCCGCACGAAGCGAGGAGCAGGGCGCCGGCCAGGGCCATCGCGGTCATTCCGATTCGGTTGCGCGCCTTCGGCATCGAAGGACCTCCACGGGGTCGGAAGGAGGAGCGAACGCTCCGTCGAATCGCTTCGACGCGACGCGTCGAAGCGATTCGACGGTGAACCGTAGGGGGGTGCCGGGCGTACGTCAATGGCATGGACACACCGCGGTCGGGCGCCCCCATGCGACGGTCCCTCCGCCAGGGCCTGTGGGGCGGACCGGGGCTACCGGGCGGAACGGCGTACGGGGTGGCCGGAGGGCGCCGTGGTGAGCCAGCTACCGTCGCCGAGCGGACGGACGTCGTAGAGCTCCTCGGTGCGGGCGTCGAAGGCCCCGCGGACCCGGCCGGTGCGGGTGTCGACGAGGTAGCGGCGGGTCCACTCCTCCGCGCCTTCGTCGCCTTCGTCGCCGGACCCATCCGACCCGCCGTACCCATCCGATTCGCCGACGAGGGTGACGATCACGGTGTCGGCGTCCAGGTAGCCGCCGCTCCACTCGACGCGGGCCGCCTCCGGGTCGTGCCCGAAGGCGGCGACCGGCAGCGTGAACTCCACCTCGCCGTCCGGGTAGGTGTGCAGGGCGATGTCGGCCTGGGCGTGGTCGACCGTCATGAAGTGGCGTCCGTCCGGCGCGAGTCCGAGCAGGCAGCGGTCGTCCCAGGGGTAGCGGACCAGGTCGATCCGGCCGTCGGCGAGCGAGGCGCGGTGCACGGCCGCGCCGTCCTGCCCTTCACCCACGTCGAGCAGGACCTCGCCGCTGGCCGGGTGGAGGAACTGGAGTCCGCTGTGCCCGACGGTCCCCAGGTCGGCGGACGCGAGCGCGGCGCCGGTCCCGGTGTCCAGCACGGTCCACTGGTCGGGCCGGCCGCGTCCGGCCATCGCGTCCGGCCGGTAGACCCACAGCGCGCGGCCGTCCGCCGAGAGCGCGCAGCCGGGCCGGTGCCCGTACCGCTCGTCCGAACGGGGCGCGAAGTCCGACCGCCAGACCTGCCCGCCGTCGGCCGCCACGCAGACGACCGCGTGGAGGGTGGTGTAGTAGGCGCGCCCGAGGGAGGGGTCCGCGGCGTGCCCGACCACCTCGTCGCCGGCGCACGGCCGCCAGCGCGCCACGGGCCGCAGCGGCCCCTCGTCGTCGCCGTCCCGCCGGTACGCGCAGACATGTCCGTCGACGAGGCGGGTGAGGAACTGCACCTGGTGCTCCCTGGGGTGGGGTGGGCGGCGCCACGGTACGGCGGCCCGGGCCCGCGAGACTACCGGCGGGGTACGACACCGCCCCGGTCCGCGCGGGTCCGGTCGAAGCGCTCGCGGGACCGCTCGACGCGGTCCAGGTGCACGCGGGTCCGCGCGCACCTGTGTGGAGCGCGGCGTGCGCCCGCCTCGTGCCGCCCCCACCCGCCCGTTGGCCGGGAACCGTCCCCATTGGCGTGAAGGCGACCTGTTGTCATGGCGGTGTCAGAGGGTAGCGTCCCGGGGTGCTGTCACTCACGCGGAGGTCCCGCACCCACTCGATGTCCGTCGTGGCGGCGGTCCTCGCCGCCCTGATGTTCGTCCTCCTCGCCCCGGGCGCCGCCCACGCCCGCCCGGGCCCGTTGGACACCGGCAGCCAGCCGGTCGACTCGTACGCCGGCGCCATCCGGCAGTCGGTGTGGGTCGACACCGGCCTCGACGGCGACCACGACGGGAAGACGGACCGCGTGGCGGCCGACATCATCAGGCCCTCCGAGCCCGCCGCCGCGGGCCAGAAGGTGCCGGTGATCATGGACGCCAGCCCGTACTACTCCTGCTGCGGCCGCGGAAACGAGAGCCAGGTCAAGACGTACGACACGAGCGGCAACCCGGTCGGGTTCCCGCTTTTCTACGACAACTACTTCGTGCCGCGCGGCTACGCGGTGGTGCTGGTGGACCTGGCCGGCACCGACCGCTCGGACGGCTGCGTCGACGTCGGCGGCGCGTCCGACATCACCTCGGCCAAGTCCGTCATCGACTGGCTGAACGGCAGAGCCACCGCGTACACCACGCGCACCGGCGGCACCACGGCGCAGGCGGGCTGGTCCAACGGCTCGGTCGGCATGATCGGCAAGAGCTGGGACGCCACCGTCGCCAACGGCGTGGCCGCCACCGGGGTCGACGGCCTGAAGACCATCGTGGACATCAGCGGGATCAGCTCCTGGTACGACTACTACTTCGCGCAGGGCGCGGCGCTCTACGACGGCGGGCCCGACGCCCTCGCCTCCGCGGTGGAGAGCTCCGGCGCGCAGTCCCGCTGCTCCGCCGAACAGCAGGCCCTGCGCACCGGGGCGCCGCGCAACGGCGACTGGACCACCGCCTGGCAGGACCGCGACTACTACGCCAACGCGTCCAAGGTGAAGGCGAGCGTCTTCGTCGCGCAGGGCATGCAGGACCTCAACGTCCGCACCAAGAACTTCGGCCAGTGGTGGGACGCGCTCGCCGCGAACGGCGTGCAGCGCAAGATCTGGCTGTCGCAGACCGGCCACGTGGACCCGTTCGACTACCGCCGCTCCGCCTGGGTCGACACCCTCCACCAGTGGTTCGACCACTACCTGATGAACGTCGACAACGGCGTGCAGAGCCAGCCGATGGCCGACATCGAGCGCACCCCCGACCACTGGACGACCGACGCGGTCTGGCCCGCGCCGGGCACCACCGCGACCCAGGTCGCCCTGAAGCCGGGCGCCGCGAACGGCCTCGGCACCCTGAGCGCCGGCGCCCCGCCTGCCACCGGGACGGAGAAGTTCACCGACAACCCGGCGCGGAGCGAGGACGACTGGGCCGCACAGGCGACCCAGGCGACGGCCGACAAGGCGTCCTTCACCACCGGCGTGCTCTCCAGCGACCTGAGGCTGTCGGGCGGCGGCACGGTGACGCTCACCGCTACCCCGTCCACCACCAGCGCCCACCTGTCCGCGGTCCTGGTCGACCTCGGCCCGGCGACCATCCGCGACTACGAGGCGGGCGGCGAGGGCATCACCACCCTCGGCACCCGGTCCTGCTGGGGCGACAGCACCTCGGGCGACAGCGCCTGCTACCTCGACACCGCGGCCGACACCGAGAGCGTCCAGCAGACCGTGTTCAGCCGCGGCTGGGCCGACCTCGGGCACTACGCCCCGTCGCTGAAGGGCGTCTCGCTCACGCCGGGCAAGGCGTACACCATCACCCTCCAGCTCGCCTCCAGCGACCACGTGGTGCCGGCCGGGCACCGGCTCGCACTCATCGTGGCCGGCACGGACAACGGGCTCATCGTGGCGCCCAGCACGAAGCCGGCGATCAGCATCGACCTGTCCCGCTCCAGCGCGAACCTGCCGCTCGTCGGAGGTCTGCCGGCGCTCGCCCACGCGCTGCACGGCGCCTCCGGCCAGCACGCGGCGGCGCCCGCCGCTCCGGCCACCGCGCCCTCCCGCGGGCACGACCCGACCGCGGCCCTGCCGGCGTCGCCGGCCGAACGCCTGCGCTGACACCCCCGCACGGACGCGCGCCGCCACCCCGCCCGGGGTGGCGGCGCGCAGGTGTTCCCCGGTCGCCCGGCCGCGGTCGCCCGACTGCGGTCGGCCTGCCCCGGTCGCCCGGCCGCGGTGCGTCACGCGGCGGGGGCCGGCCGGCGCCCGGCGCGGCGGGTCAGTTCGCCGGGCCGGCCGGGGGAGCCTCGGCGGCGAGCGCGGTGCCGGGAACCGTGGCGGTGCCGGGGGAGAGCCCCGGGCCGGGCGCGGCGGCGGTTCCGGCCGGCGCGCCGGCGTCCTCGGCCGGGACCGCGCCGGGGGCCTCCGCCTGGCTGCGCGCCTGGTTGCCCGAGACCAGGCGCAGCGGCACCTCCTTGAGGCGGACGGACAGCACGATCGCCGCCAGCAGCAGCACGGCCACGATCGTGAAGACGACGTCGCCGGCGGAGGAGAAGCCCGCGAAGAACGGGTGGCTGATCGGCCGGGCGAGGCTGTTGAGGAAGGACGTGTCGTCCAGCCCGCCGCCCAGGTGCTGGTGGAGCGCCGCGATCTGGTCCGGGTGGGCCCTGCCGGCCGCGACGAAGGCCGGGTCGCCCGCCGCCTTCGTGTACGCGTGGCCGATCTTGGAGCCGGCCTGCGAGAAGAGCACGGACAGGAAGATCGCGGTACCGAGCGTGCCGCCGATGGAGCGGAAGAACGTCGAGGACGCGGAGGCCACGCCCATGTCCTTGGCCGGTACGGCGTTCTGCATCGCCAGGACCAGGCTCTGCATGTTCAGGCCGAGGCCGATGCCGAAGACCGCCATGTAGATGTCGGTCCGCCACAGGGGCGTGTCCGCGCCGATCGTGGTCATCACGCTCATTCCGAGCACCATCAGGACCGAGCCGACCACCGGGAAGACCTTGTAGCGGCCGGTCCGCGCGATGAGCCGGCCCGAGCCGAGGGACGCGAGCATCAGTCCCGCGACCATCGGGAGCATGAGCAGCCCGGACTTGGTCGGCGAGGCGCCCTTGACGATCTGGAGGTAGAGCGGGATCACCGACATGCCGCCGAACATGGCCATGCCGATGATCGCGACCTGGGCCGAGGCGACCGAGAAGGTGCTGCTGCGGAAGAGCCGCAGCGGCAGCAGCGCGTCGTCGCCCATCCGGTGCTCGACCCAGACGAACAGCGCGAGGCCGGCGGCGCCGGTCAGGTAGCAGGCGAACGCGCCGGCCGAGGCCCAGCCCCAGCTCTGGCCCTGCTCGGCGACGACCAGCAGCGGCACCAGGCCGACGGCCAGCAGCACCGACCCCCACCAGTCGATGCGCCGCTCACGGCGGACGTGGTCCAGGTGCAGCACCTTGGCGATGACGACCAGCGCGATCGCCGCCACGGGCACGTTGATGTAGAAGATCCAGCGCCAGCCGGCGGTGCCGAGGAAGCTGTCGGTGCCGGAGAACAGGCCGCCCAGGACCGGGCCGAGGACCGAGGCGCTGGCGAAGACCGCCATCATGTAGCCCTGGTAGCGGGCGCGCTCGCGCGGCGGGATGATGTCGCCGATCACGGCCAGGGCGAGCGGCATGATGCCGCCGGCCCCGATGCCCTGGAAGGCGCGGAACGCGGCCAGTTCGTACATCGACTGGGCCAGGCCGCACAGCGCGGACCCGACCACGAAGATCACGATCGAGAACATGAACAGCCGCTTGCGGCCGTAGAGGTCGGACAGTTTGCCGAACAGCGGTGCGGCGATCGTCGAGGTGATGAGGAACGCGGTGGTGACCCATGCCTGCGCGGACAGGTCGTCGAGGTCGTTGCCTATCGTCTTGATCGCGGTCGACACGATCGTCTGGTCCAGCGCGGCGAGGAACATGCCGAGGACGAGACCGGACAGGATCGTGAGTATCTGCCGGTGGGACAGCGCGCCCTCCGACGGCGCGCCGGTCCTGCCGGGCGAGGTGGCGCTCATGCGCTCATGCCTTCCTTCGTTTCACCGCTACGGGCTCGGACCAGCGCCGCCTCGGTCATCCAATGTGCGTGAGTCGTGTCGTAGGCGGCGGTGAACCGTTCCAGCATCCGGGCGAACCGGCCGCACTCCTCGGGCGACCAGTCGCCGACCACCTCCGCGAAGAAGGCCGTCCGGGCCTTCTCGTGCTCGGCGATCACGGCCTGGCCGGAGTCGGTCACCACCAGCAGGCTGGCCCTGCCGTCCACCGGGTCGGCGCGGCGCTCCAGCAGCCCGCGGCCCACCAGCGCGGCGACCTGGCGGCTGACCGTCGACAGGTCCGACTGGACGCTGGCGGCCAGCGCGCTGGCCCGCAGCGGCCCCTCGGCCGCCGCGGTCCGCAGCAGGATCTGGGTCGCCGAGTCGACGTCGTCGCTCGCCGCGGCCAGCAGCCTCGCCTTGGACCGCCGTACGGTCCGCAGCAGTTCGACCACGGCGTCCGCGACCGACGTCACGCCGGGGCCGGGTGCCGCCGCGTCGATGCCGCAGTCCGCGCCGCTGTGCCCGGCGCCGGGCTCCGTGCCGCTCTCGTCCACCACGAGTGCCCACCTCCACGTCTCAGGTACTTGTATACCGAAAGTGCTTGGCGTACGCAAGTAAAGCCCGGCGCGGGCGGAGGGGCCGGACGGGCGGGGGCGTCAGTGCGGCGCCGCCCAGGCCGGGGTCCAGGTGCCGGGCGCGCCGCGGGCCGGGGCCGCGGCGGCCAGGTGGGCGCGCAGGGCGGCCAGCGCCGGATGCGGGTTGTCCCGGTGCCAGAGCAGGGAGTGCGGGTACACCGGCGTCGGGTCGGTCACCGGGATGCGGCGCAGCCCGTACCCGGCGGGCCAGACCAGGCGGGTGCGGGCGCCCGTGAAGGTCGCCAGCGCGGGGGTGTCAGCGATGGTGTCGAGCAGCGCGTCGGAGCCGAAGTTGGGGCCGGTGGCCTCGATGGACAGGTCGTACGCGGCGAGCAGTGCGTCGTAGTAGGCGGCCCACTCGGTGCCGGGGACGATGCCGGGCATCCAGATCCGGTGCCCGGCCAGTCGGGCGACGGTCACCGACCGTGCGCCGGCCAGCGCGTGGCCGGGTCCGGTGAGCAGTTCGAGCGGCTCGTCGAGCACCCGGGCCGACACGACGTCCTCCGGCAGGGGCCGGCCGGGCACGGTGACGGCCCGGAAGGACGCGTCGATCGCGCCGGACCGGATCGAGGCGACGGCGGTGTCGATGTCGAAGAGCATCAGCACGTCGAGTTCGACCTCCGGGTGCGTACGGTGGAAGTCGCGCATCAGTCCCGACCCCGCGCCGCGCGAGGTGAGGACGTCCACCCGGAGCTGCCGGCGCCCGGCGCCCACCGAGGCCGCGGCGCGCTCGGCGACGCGCAGCAGTTCGCGCGCGTGCGGCAGGAACGCCTGGCCGTCGATGGTGAGGTCCGCGCCGCGGGCGGTGCGGGTGAACAGCCGGACCCCGAGGTCGCGCTCCAACGCGGCGATCCGCTTGGACACGGCCTGCTGGGTGACCGCCAGTTCGGCGGCGGCCTCATGGAACCGCCCGGCGTCGGCGGCCGCGACGAAGGTCCGCACGGTGTCGAGATCCATGCGGACACCCTAAGGGCTGCCCCGTAGCCCCCGACGGGCGTGCGGCGTCAGCTACGGCCCCTCGCTTCGTTGTCGGGCCCATCCATATACGGCCTGGTATGAGGACGACCCTCCGCCGTGCGATCCACCGCATCTGACGCCGCACGCTGATCCGCCGGGGATCACGGGACAGCCCTTACGGCCTTCCCTCAATCCTGCCCGGCCGGCGGTGGGCGGCACGCGAACGGGGTGGCTGAACCGTACGGGTGACGGGAGTTGACGGTCCGACAGATCGCGGAGGAGCATCGGTGTCATCCGCCGCGAGGACGTACCCGAAGACGTACAGGGGGCCGGCGCACGCGATTCACCAGGCGGGAGAAGGGCGCGGCCGTCGCGGACGGCGTGCGCTTCCTGCGGACCGAGCGGAACGCCCGGGGAACCTGCCACGTGCACAGCGGGCCGGACCGGGCGGCGGCGATGGAGTTCCTGCGCCGGACACCGGTCAGGGACGAGTTGGTGTACACCGTCGTCGAGACCCCCGAGGGCACCTTCGGCCGCGACCTGGTCCACCTCTTCCACCTCTTCCACGAGGCCGACGGCGCCCCGATCGAGTGGGGTGCCCGCGTCCCGAACGTCACGCTGACGCCGTCGAGCACCCGTTGCGCCTGGTGCGAGCACACCGTGGTGCCCTACCAGGTCCCGTCCCACGACCGGACACAGGGCGCCGCGACGGTGTACCCCGCCCACGACGACCTGTTCGGGCTGGTGCGGACCGGCGGCGGGTTCCGTTGCGACTCCTGCGCGCTGCTCCAGTGCGCGGTGTGCAGCGGCCTGGCGGAACCCGGCCGGGCGGCGGGGGAGCCCGGCTGCCGTGCCTGCGGCCGTACGGCGGCGGTGCACACCGCGCCGGGCGTGGACGCCCGGACGCGGCCCGAGGACGACTGAACGTCCGCCGCGCGCCGACCGGTCGGCGGCCGTCGCGCGGGAACCGCCGCCGTCACCCGGTGGACGGCGGCTGCGGCGGCTCCTGGCCCTTGATCCGGAAGACGGCGGCCCCGCTCTCCTCCTTGACGCTCTCCACGGCCCGGCGGAACTCGGTGTAGCGCCTGCGCATGCTCCGGCCGTCGCCGGCGGATTCCGTGTCGAAGCCGAAGTCCCGCCGCAGCCTCTGGAGCCGGACGGACTGCTCGTGGATCAGGACGTACAGCTTCTGGTCCTGCCACGTGACCAGCAGGAACTGGCAGGCAGCGGTGGCCAGGCCGAGGAGGGCGGGGACCCAGGCCGGTGCCCGCACGGCGACGGCGAAGGGGATCGCCAGCGCGGACAGCCCCGCCGCGCAGGTCAGCGCCGTGAAGCGCCTCTGGTGCGAGCGGGCGACGCGGACCAGCCAGGTGACGTAGGAGTCCAACCAGGCCAGGTACTCCTTCTCCCTGTCGAGCAGGCCCTCCGGCGCGGGCACCCGCGGGTACATGGAGGGCGCCGGCCGCGCCTCCTCGACGAGCAGGGTGCGGCAGAGGGTTGCGGCCGCCGCGAGAACCACCACGGGGCCCGCCAGCAGATCGGCTGTGCGGCTGCGACTGGTCACGCCCGAAGCCTACGAGCCGGCGCCGGCGCGGGGAGCCCGTCCGCCGCACCGGAACCGCGCCGGCGCCGGGGGAGGGGGCGGCAGGAGGGTGCAAGGAGCTGTCGCGCGCTGTGTGCAACGTTGTAAAGTCGGCTCGGCTCGACCGCGATCAGACGTGTCCACCCCCCACCACCGTCTATCCAAGGAGGCGCCCATGCCCCGCGAAGCGTCCGGCCCGCCGCTCCGATCCCTCGGGAACATCGTCCTGGTCCTGCTGCTCACCGCGCTGTGCTGCATGGGCCTGAAACCGTCGAGCGCGCACGCCGCCACCGGCACCTTCCGCAACCCGCTCGGCACCAGCCCCGACCCCTACATGACCTACTACCAGGGCAACTACTACCTGGCCGCCACCGAGGGCGACGCGGTGCGCATCGCGGTCGCCCCGACCCTCGGGGAACTGCTCACCGCGCCCCGCACCACCGTCTGGAAGGACACCGACGCCTCGCGCAACCAGCAGGTCTGGGCGCCCTCCTTCTACCTGATCGACGGGCACTGGTACATCTACTACACCGCCGACAACGGGGTGGACGACAACCACCGCCTCTACGTCGTCGAGTCCACGGGCACGAACCCGCTCGGCCCGTACCACTTCAAGGCCGAGCTGCAACCGCCGAACGCCCCCGACCAGTGGGCCATCGACCCGGTGCTGCTGCGGCAGAGCGACAACAGCCTCTACGTCCTGTGGTCCGGCGCCGGTGCCGAGGGCCACAACCTGATCTACATCGCCCCGATGTCCAACCCCTGGACGGTCTCCGGCAACCGGGTCTACCTGCCCTCCGACGGCGGCTGCTCCACCATCCGCGAGGCCCCCTCGATCCTCCAGCACGCGGGCACCACCTACCTGGTGTACTCCACGTGCGACACGGGCCTGCCGGACTACCAGCTCTGGATGAAGTCCCTCCCGCAGAGCGCCGATCCGCTGACGCCGGGCAACTGGACCCAGCACGCGGGGGCGGTCTTCTCCCGCAACGACTCCACGGGCGTGTGGGGCCCGGGCTCCAACGGATTCTTCAAGAGCCCCGACGGCACCCAGGACTGGATCGTCTACCACGGCAAGAACACGTCCTCCTACACCTACGACGGCCGCACGACCCGCGCCCAGAAGATCAACTGGAACGCCGACGGCACGCCGAACTTCGGCTCGCCGCTCGCGGCCGGCGCCACCCAGGACCTGCCCTCCGGCGACCCCGGCGGCGGCCCGTACTGGATCAACGACACCAACACCACCAGCGGTTCGGGCTCCGTCGCCTACACCGGCGGCTGGAACTCCGGCACCGGCTGCGGCGTCCAGTGCTTCTGGGGCGACGACCACTGGAGCGCGACCGCCGGCGCCACCGCCACCTACACGTTCACCGGCACCCGCATCGCCCTGCTGTCGGTGCGCGACACCGGCAACGGCATCGCCGCCTTCTCCGTGGACGGCGGCGCCGAGACCACCGCCGACTACTACGGGGCGATCCGCACGGGCGAGCAGGTGAACTACGTCAGCCCCGAACTCGCGTACGGCAAGCACACGCTGCGCGTCCGGGTGACCGGCACCAAGGACGCCGCCTCCAGTGCCGCGTACGTCTCGGTCGACCGCGCGGAGGTCTACTCCAACTGACCGGCGGGGCCGGGCCGCCCGTACCCGGCGGCCCCGCCCCCGGGCGGCCGACCGCGCGGTCAGCCGCCCAGGACCAGCCGTTCGAGGGCGGCGCGGGCCCGGGCGTCGGACCGGGCCCGCGCCGACAGCGCCGCGGCCAACTCGGCGACCCACGTGTCCAGCGGCACCGGCGTGCGGGACAGGACCACGCCGCGCACCACCGTGGCCACCTCGCCCTGCGGGCGGCCGTGCGCCAGCGTGAGGCTCAGCCGCCGGTCGTCCAGGGCGACGTCGAGCCGCTCCACCCGGCCCGCGCGGCCGGCCAGCCGGTCGCCGACGCCGCGCCTGCGCTCCGCGGTCACCGAACCGGCCGGCAGCGCGTCCGCCAGCGACTCCGTGAGCACCTTCGCGTACAGCTCCAGGTCCGCCGCGTCACGCCGCAGCGCGGCCGCCAGCATGTCGATCGACGCGCCGGAACCCGGCCCGCCCTCGTCGCCCGGCAGCGCCGGGACCGCGTCCTGCCCGCTCATCGTCCTTCCCACCTCCGAGATGTCGTAGGGTCCGCCGGATGCCCGCCGGATGCCCGCCTGCTCAACCGTCGAGGCCGAGCACCATGGTGGGCCGCTCGATCTCGTGGTCCGGCCGCAGCGGCCGCACCGCCGTGCCGATCGAGAAGAACTCCGTGGTGTGGCCGCCCCAGCGGTGGTTGTGCGCATCGAGCCGCACCCCGACCACGCCTTCGGCGTGCAGCGCCTCCGCCTCCGCCTGCATCCGCGCCATCGCCAGCTCCCTCGCGTCGTACAGCGCCTGGGTGAACTGCTCGATCTCCACGTTGCGGCCCATGTTCGACATCACCGAGCCCATCTTCTGGTGCGCGACGTGGTAGACGCAGCTTCCCATCACCATGCCCAGCGGCGCGTAACCGGCCCGGATCAGCGTCCAGAAGTCCTGCCCCGACAGGTCCGAGGTGAACGGCTGGCCCTTGTTGTTGCGCCAGGTGCCGCCCCCGGGAGGAGCGGTGTCGCCGCTGACCGCGGTGCCGATCGCGATGAACTCCGCGACGTCCTTGCCGAACTCCCGCGCCTCGACGGTCAGCCGGACGCCGACGATGCCGTCCGCGCCCAGCGCCGCCGCCTCGGCCTCCATCCGGGTCATCGCCAGCTCCCGGGCGTGGTACATCGCCTGGCTGAGGGTTTCCAGCTCCTGGTTCCTGCTCCAGCGGCCCAACTGCATGCCGACGTGGTAGATCGAACTGCCGAGCACCAGGCCGATGGGCTTGAAGCCCGCCTCGCGCACCAGCAGGAACTCGTTCACCGACAGGTCGCTGGTGAAGATCGACCCCGGGCGGCCGGGCGCCAGCTCCGACAACCTGCGCATCGCGTCGGCGGGAACGCCCTCGGCGCCCGGCTGCTGGTTCGTCATGTCAGTACCCCTCGTGAGACGTGCGGTCGTACGGTGGAAAGTCCCGGCGGTGCGGCGGTGCGGCGGTGCGGCGGTGCGGCGGTGCGGCGGTGCGGCGGTGCGGCCGGGTGGGAGGCGGTGCGTCGCGGGACGTCGTGGAGAGCCGGACGAAAGGCCCTAACCGTCCAGTTCGCTGATCTCCTCGACCAGCCGCTGGTACTGCGCGCGGTCCGCGTACGGACTCATCGCCACCGTGGCCAGCCGTCGGCGCAGCTTCGCCCCCCGGTCGCCCAGCGGCATCACCGACAGCGTGCGCGGCGGCGGCGTGCGGACCCGGAACCGCGCGATGCTGCTGCCCACCATCGTCGCCTCCGCGATGTGGTCCTCCTGCTCGTTGTCGCCGGACAGCAGGCACGTCTCCGACCACACCCGCAGCTCGCTGTCGGCCATCACGATCCCGTCCCCGCCGCGCCGGGCGCCCTGTGCCCTCAACTGCTGCCGCGCGTCGGCGCGGACCGCGTGCACCAGGTCGCTCCAGCCGCGCACCTCGACATTGGACCAGGAGTACGTCTGCGCGGTGGTCCGGTAGTCGTCGTGGCGGATGCCGATCGACATGCCGACCAGCAACTCGACCGGTACCCACCCGGCGGCCAGCAGCTTCGCGAAGCCCTGCCCGTCCAGATGCGAGGTGAACGGCTGCTCGGCGTGCCGCTCGCCCTCGGCGCGCACCGCGGTGCCGATCACCTTGAACTCCAGGCAGTCCGCCCGCCCGGTGAACGGCGCCATGGTCAGCGCGGCGGCCACCACGCCGTCGCCCCCCAGCGCCCGGCACTCCGCCGTCATCCGGGTCAGCGCGGTCCGCCGGGCCCGGTCGAAGACCTCGACGAGCGGGCGCGACGGCGAGCCGTTCCCCGACAGCGCGACCGGCGCGTCGAAGCGCGCGGCGCTGCGGTAGCGGTAGCGCGCCGCGGCGAACTGGCAGTCGTGGTAGCCCCAGAACCTGCCGCTGCGCCCGATGCGGAAGACCGCCGACCCCATCACCTGCCCGACCGGCCGGAAGCCGACCGAGCGGATCGCGGCGAACTCGCCGGTGGACAGCGCGGACGTCCACGTCCCGCTGTCCCCGGCCGAGGACAGCCGACCCGCCGCGGCGGGCGGTAGGCCCTCACTGCTCCATGGCACGGACATGGGTCCCCCGTCTCCCGTAGGCGAGCCGCGATGCTCTGCCCTGAACCTTAGGGCCTGCTCCCGCCGCAGCCGTAGACGGGCCCGTGGCGCCCCCGGTTCCCGCGACCGGGGGCGCCGCCCGGTACGTGCCTCCGGTCCGCCGGCCCCGGCCGGCCGGCTCGGTGCCCTCGCCCACCGCGGCCTCGGGGCCGGCCGCCCGGGCCCCTCCCGTCCGCGCCGATCCCTCCTCCGCGCCGGTGCACCCGTCCGCGCCGACCCCTCGTGCGCGCCTACTCCTCGTACGCGCGGACCGCGACCACGTGGGCGTGCCGCGCGCCGTGGACGGCGTCCACCGCGATCCGCAGCGCGCCGGCCCGCACCGGCTCGGCGAGGCGGTGGACGCGGTGGCGGCGCCGGTTGCCGCGGACCGTCTCCACCGTCCGCCACCGCCCGTCCTCGCCGCGCACCAGCACCCGGTAGTCCCTGACGAGTTCCGGCATGACCTCGAACGGGGTGCGGTGCCGGTGCAGGTTGTTGAGGTACTCGTCCACGTCGTCGTCGAACACCACCTGGACGGTGCGCAGGACGACGGGCCCGTCCCACTCCAACTGGAGCCACTCGTCCGCGTCCGCGGGATCGGCCAGCTCGGCCGAGGACCACATCTGGGGCCCGCCGTACGGCCGCTGGTAGCCGCCGACGGCGCGGTCCGGCGCGAACGCGGCGGTGGGCGGCTCGGCGTGGAAGCAGAACGAGCGGCGGCGCAGCTCGCGGGCCGACCACTCCAGCACGTTCTGCCCGTCCTCCTCGGGGATGTCGTGGTCCACCGCTGCGTCGCCCTCGGCCCGGCGGCGCAGCGACAGCACGCCGTCCACCCGCCCGTCCCCCAGGTACAGGTCCGTGTCCCGGCGGGCGCGGACCACGACCACGACGTTGTGCGGCCGCGCCGGCCGGTGGTCGAACCGCGCGCGGACCCAGTGCGGCCCGCCGGGCGGCACCGGCACCGTGACGGTGGCCAGGTGGTCGGCGGGGACCCCGTTCTCCGGGAGTCCGGTGCCCCACAGCTCCACCGTCAGCTCGGCGCCCCCGGGTTCGCGCGTGCGGGCCAGCAGTTCCACCGCGTCCAGCGCGGGGTCGGCCGGCAGCAGCAGCGCGACGTCCCGGGCGAGCGGGTACGGTTCCGCCCGCGCCCCGTCCGCCCCGGCGTCCTCCGCCCGCGCCCCGTCCGCCCCGGCGTCCTCCGGCCGCACTCCCTCCGGTGCGGCGCCGTCCGCCCGCGCCCCGCCCCGCGGGGTGCCGAGGACGTCCTGGGTGGAGGAGGCGGTGACCCGGGCGCCGCGGGCCAGGTCGCCGGGGTCGGTGTTGCGGACGCCGATCACCGAGGCGTCCTGGCGCAGCAGCGTCTGGGCGACCAGGCCGGCGCGGTCGTGGGCGAGTTCCCGTGGGGTGAGCCGGTGCTCGGCGCACAGCGCGGCGGCGGTGCCGGCGGCCTCGCCGAGCGTCGCGCAGGTCGCCATGACGCGGGTGGCGCCGAACGCGATGTGGGTCGCGGAGATGTTCCGCCCGGCGAACAGCAGGTTGGTGACGTTGGCGGAGTACAGGCAGCGCAGGGGGATGTGGAAGACCCCGTCGGCGTACCGCTGGCGGGCGCCGGGCTCCTCGGCGTACATCCCCTGCACCGGGTGCAGGTCCACCGACCAGCCGCCGAAGGCGACGCGGTCGGCGAACTGCCGCTGTCCGAGGATGTCCTGCTGGGTCAGCGTGTGGTCGCCGACGAACCGCCGGTACTCGCGCTTGCCGGGCAGCGACCCGGCCCACTCCAGCGTCAGGTTCGCCGCGTCGAACTCGCCGGAGTTCTTGATGTGGTCCCACACGCCCATGACCACCGACTGGAGTTCGTCGCGGATGCGCTCGTTGTCGTGGACGGTGTCCAGCTCGCCGCCCCACTCGATCCACCAGTAGTCGCAGCCGTTGTCCCCGGTGCGCAGCACCCGGTTGCGCAGGATCGGCGTGGTGGCCAGGTCCTTGGCGTAGGAGGGCGCGACGAACTTCACCGGGCGGCCGGCGTCCTTGGTGGAGAACAGGATCGTGGAGCCCAGCAGCGCCTCGTCGGCGACCTCCGGGGCCCAGCTCTCGCCGTACTGTGAGCGCGCCTCGCGGCCGATCCGGTAGCGGGCGCCGGCCAGGTGCCCGACCAGGCCGTCGCCGGTGCAGTCCAGGAACTGGGCGGCACGGAAGACCGTGGTGCGCTCGGCGCCCATGGTCCACCCGGTGACGGACCGCACGGTCCGCGCCTCCTGCGGCCCGTCCGCCGCGACCTCCCGCACGTCGGTGTTCAGGTACAGGTCGACCAGCGGCTCGGCCAGCACCGCGTCCAGGACGACCTGGTCCCAGTAGTGCGGGTTGCCCTCGGGGTTGCGGTACTGGTTCTCGGTGTACAGCTCGCCCATGATGCCGGTCTCCCGCGCGTAGCGGTGCACGCCGTGCGCGGTCGCCCCGCACACCCACACCCGCACCTCGCTGCTGGAGTTCCCGCCCAGCACCGGCCGGTTGTGCACCAGCGCCACGCTGCGGCCCAGGCGCGCCGCGGCCACCGCCGCGCACACCCCGGCCAGCCCGCCGCCGACCACCACGACGTCGTGGTCACGCTCTTCAGTGCGCACGGCCGGCCCCCGTCACCGCGACGCCCGCCGTCGCCGGGCCCGCGCACCGCGCCGGCAGCCACTCGAGCTGGCGCAGCGTCTGGAAGGGACCGCCGCCCTCGTGGTCGTTGAACGGGTAGACCTCGATCGCCTTGTCGGCGCCGCGGTAGGAGTTGTAGGCCGCGAAGACCGTGGAGGGCGGGCAGGTGGTGTCCTCCAGGGCGACGGAGAACAGCGCGGGCGCGGTGGCGCGCGCGGCGAAGTGGGCCCCGTCGAAGTACGCCAGCGTGCGGAAGGCGGCGTCGACGTGATCGCGGTGCGCGCGCAGGTAGGCGGCGATCTCGCGGTACGGACCGCTCCCGGCGACGCGCAGGGCGCGCGGGAAGTGGCACAGGAACGGCACGTCCACCGCCACCGCGGCGAGGCCGGGCACCAGTCCGGCCACGGCCAGGGTGATGCCGCCGCCCTGGCTGCCGCCGGTCACCGCGACGCGGGAGGGGTCCACCCGCGGGTGAGCGCGCACCGCCTCCACCGCGCGGACTGCGTCGGTGAACAGCCGCCGGTAGTAGTAGCCGTCCCGGTCGCCGATCCCGCGGGTCATCTGGCCGGGGTGCGCGGGGGCGCTGCCCACCGGGTCCGGGGTGTCGCCGACCGAGCCGCCGCTGCCCTGGCCGCGGGAGTCCATCACGAGGCAGGCGAAGCCGGCCGCGGGCCACAGCAGGTGCTCGTGCGGCAGGCCGCGGCCGCCGTTGTAGCCGATGTACTTCACCACCGCCGGCAGCGGACCCTCGCCGCCCGCCGGCAGCAGCAGCCAGCCCTTCACCGGGTGGCCGCCGTACCCGGCGAACGTGGCGTCGAACACCTCCACCCCGCTCAACGGCGCCTCGAACGGGGCGAAGCGGGCCCCGACGGGCACCGCGCGGGCCTCTTCGAGGGTGCCGGTCCAGAAGGCGTCGAAGTCGTCGGGCTCCGGCTGCTCGGGGCGGTACCGGCGGAGTTCTTCCAGCGGCAGGTCGAATGCGGGCATCAGCGACTCTCTGTCGGGTGCGGCGCCGACGCGTCCGGGGGCGGGCGCCCGGGGGAGGGCGACCGCGGACGGACGGCTCCGGGCGGGTGGCGGGACGGGCGGCGCGCGGGCGCGGCGGCGGGTGGCGGACGGGCTTCGGGCAGGCGGTGGTCCGGGCGCGGTGCGCCCGCCCCGGAACGCTAGGAGTAAGCGCTTTCCATGTCAATGGCGCAGTCCAGAAGCCGGGGAGGGTTTGCATGGAGAGTGCGCTTTCTGGCAGCGTGCCGCGGGGCGTCCGCCTGCCGGCGAGGTCGTCCCGGGGGTGCGGCGACCCGCCGGAAGCGGCCGGGTACGCGTCTGCCCGGGAGCCGCCGGGGACGCCGACGGACATGCCGCAGCCGGCCCGCCCGGGCCGCCCGACCCCTCACGGAGACACCGATGGCGCGCCGCCCGATGCCGCCCCGAACGCACCCGTACCCCTTCGACCCGACCTACGGCCACGACCTCGACGCGCTCACCGCGGTGCCCGGTCCGGACAACGAGCCCGACGACTTCGCCGCGTTCTGGCGGGACCTGTACGAGCGGTGCCGCGAAGTCCGGGTGGACGCGCGGATCGAGGAGCGCCTGGACGACGGCTGGCGGCGCGGCGCCGGCCCGGACGACGGGTCCGCGGGTGGCGGCGCCCCGGACGGCCCCGCCCTGGTGGCGTACCGGATCAGCTACACCTCGCTCGGCGGGGTGCGGCTGGGCGGCTGGCTCACGCTGCCGGCCGACGCCGAGCCGAGTCGCGCCGCGGTGGTGGCGCACGGCTACGGCGGCCGGGCGGCGCCGGACCCGCGGCTGCCGATCGACGGCGTGGCGGCGGTGCAGCCGTGCCTGCGCGGGCTGCCCGCGCTCAGCGAGATGCCGGACATCGGCACTCCGCACGTCCTCCAGGGGATCGCGTCGCGCGGGACGTACGTGCACGGCGGGTGCGCCGCGGACGTGTGGTGCGCCGTGACGGCGCTGCACGAACTGGTGCCGGCCACCCGGAGCCTGCGGCTGGACTTCCAGGGCACCAGTTTCGGCGGCGGCATCGGCGCGCTGGCGCTGCCGTGGGACGAGCGGTTCACCTCCGGCCAGCTCACCGTGCCGAGCTTCGGCAACCACCTCCTGCGGGTCGGCCTGGAGTGCCTGGGCAGCGGTTCCCACGTGCGCGAGCGGTACCTCTGCGACCCGTCCGTCCTGGACGTCGTCGCCTACTTCGACGCGGCCACCGCCGCCCGCCACCTGCGCATCCCGGTCCACGTCGGTGCGGCCCTCTTCGACGCGTACGTCCCCCCGCCCGGCCAGTTCGCGGTCTTCAACAACCTCGCCGGGCCGAAGGAGTTGTACGTCATGCCGTTCGGCCACTACTTCGACCACCCCGACGACGCGGCCCAGCACGCCCTGCTCCGGTCCGCGATCCGCGCCTTCTTCGCCCGCACCGCCCCCTGACGTCCAAGGTGACGATCCGTGACCGCCGGGTGGTGCGGGCGGGACGGAAGGGGCGCGGCATCCCGGGGGCCGCGGCGCGGGCGAGGGGCGGCGCGGCCGCGGAGGAGCCTCCACAACGGTCGCGTACATGAACGCCGAACGACAGTATGAACCTGAGTGGGTTGAGAGCGCGATTACAACGTGGGAGAGGGACACTCTCCGGCTTCCTCTTCACATGGGTGAACCGATGTCGCCCGTGTTTCTTCGTCGCGCGTCTTGACCTGAAAACGCGCACCGCTGCACACTGAGCGTCATCCCCCCACCGGGATGAGCCGCAGCCTCCCCGTACCGGACGGGCACCGCCGCCGTCCTCTGTGCGGCGTTCACCTGCGCACCACCGTCACGCGCACTTCCCCAGCACCTCAGCGAACCTCAGCACCTCAGCGAACACGGCCGCTTGCCTCCGCGCCGCGCGCACGTCGCTGCCCCGCAACGAGACGAGGAGCACCCCATGACCGGAATCAGCCGTCGCGTCTTCATCAGGGCCGCCGGAGTCGGCTCGGCCGCCCTGGCCCTGCCGCTGGCCGGCGGGGTGGCGCGGGCGAGCGCCGACGGCGCGGCGGCGAAGCCGCACGTCCTGAGCGGGACGGTGAGCGCGTCGGGCGCCTGGAAGGTCACGGCGAGCGCGCTGGGCTGGAGCTTCGGCGGTTCGGTCGGCGCCGCCACCGGCATCGCCACCGCCTCCGGATCGGACGCCCTCGGGACGTACACCGAGACGACCTTCACCTTCCAGTCGGGCGCCCGCAAGGGCGGCATCCGCGTCTACGACAGCGCCTCCGCGGTGGTGTTCACCGACACCTACGTGAAGGCCGCGGCGAACGCCTCGCCCTTCCCCACCTTCACCTCCTACCCGTCCCTGGCCCACCAGTTGAGCCACAGCGACTGCTTCGGGCGGCCCCAGTTCAACACCTTCGCGGGCGCGTCCGACAGCCCGTGGGTCTTCTTCGACGACGCGGGCAACACCTTCGTGCTCTCGGCCGCCGACCACTTCCAGGAGGCGCAGACCAGCAAGGCGTCCAGCGGGGCGATCGCGGCGGGCGTGGTCAGCGCCGTCGGCAGCCTGCCGGCCGGCTACACCCGCAAGACGATCCTGACCACGAAGGACGGCGTCGGCGCCGCCTACCGCGCCTGGGGCAACGCGGTGCGCACGCTCGCGGGCAAGACGGTGCCGGCCAACGACACGGGCATCGTGCTGAGCACCCTGGGCTACTGGACCGACAACGGCGCCGACTACTACTACAAGTTCGACGCGTCCAAGGGCTACACCGGCACCCTCCTCGCGGTGCGCGACGAGTGGGCCGCGCAGAAGATCCCGATGGGCTACATGCAGCTCGACAGCTGGTGGTACCCCAAGGGCCCGAACGGCGACTGGAACGACCTGCCCGACGGCACCTCACTCTACGAGGCGGACGCGGAACTGTTCCCCGACGGCCTCGCCGCGTTCCGCAAGGACCTCGGCATGCCGCTGGTCACGCACGCCCGGTGGATGGACAAGTCCAGCCCGTACCACGACGACTACGCGTTCTCCGGCAACGTGGTCATCGACCCGGGGTGGTGGCAGGAGATCATGGCCTACCTCAAGGAGGGCGGCGTCGTGGTCTACGAGCAGGACTGGCTGTGCAACAACGCCAAGCCCGCCGAGAACCTCACCGACGCCGACGCCTTCTTCGACAACATGGCCCACCAGGCGGCGGCCAACGGCATGGACCTCCAGTACTGCATGGCGCTGCCGCGCGACTACCTGCAAAGCGTCCGCTACCCGAACCTCACCACGATCCGGGTCAGCGACGACCGCTTCGACAGGCCCAAGTGGGACATGTTCCTGTACGACTCGCAGTTCGCCGCGTCGCTGGGGATCTGGCCCTGGGTCGACGTGTTCATGAGCGGCGAGACCAACAACCTGCTGCTGGCCAACCTGTCCGCGGGGCCGGTGGGCGTCGGCGACGCGCTGGGCAAGGTCAACGCCGAGAACCTCTTCCAGGTGGCCCGCGCCGACGGGATCATCGTCAAGCCGGACTCGCCGATCGTCCCCACGGACGCGACCTACGTCGCCGAGGCGGCCGGGAAGCTGCCCGCGATGGTGGCGACCACCCACGTCCAGCACGCCGGCGGCCTCGGCTACGGCTACGTCTTCGCCTACGCCCGCCAGACCCCGGCCCCGCAGCAGGTCTACCAGGCCGAGAGCGCCACCCTGTCCGGTGCGACGGTCGGCACCGACAACTCCGGCTACACCGGCAGCGGTTACGCCGACTTCCAGCACGACACCGGCGACTACGTCCAGTGGACGGTGACCGCGCCCGCGGCCGGCACCTACACCCTCCAGTTCCGCTACGCCAACGCCTCGTTCACCGACCGCCCGCTGGCGGTCTCGGTCAACGGCGCCGCCGCGCAGACCCTGTCGTTCCCCTCGACCGGATGGTGGACCACCTGGACCGTCGTCGGGCTGACCGCGAAGCTCGCCAAGGGCGCCAACACCGTGCGCGCCACCGTCACCGGCGCCAGCGGCGGCAACATCGACTGGCTCGGCGTGACCCAGGGCACGATCGCCACCGGCCCGGTCCAGAGCGCCTCCTTCACGCTGGCCGAGGCCGGCGTCGGCGGGCAGGCGTACGCCTACGACTACTTCGCGGGCACCGGCGCGCTCGTCGCCGCCGGCGGCAGCGTCAAGGCGACCGTCTCCACCGGCACCTACTGGGTGGTGGCGCCGGTCGGGCCGTCCGGGATCGCCTTCCTCGGCGACGCGGGCAAGTTCGTCGCGCACGGCGACAAGCGCATCAAGAACCTCAGCGACGACGGGACCGTGCGCACCACCGTCTCCTTCGCCGCCGGCGAGGCGCCGGTCACGCTGCACGGCTACGCGCCGAGCAAGCCGACCGTCACCGCGACCACCGGCAGCGTCGGGGCCGTCACCTACACGGCGTCCACGGGGATCTTCTCCGTGGCCGTCACCGCGGGCGCCGGGAACGAGGCAGTCGTCGCGATCTCCCGCTGACGCCGGCGGCGCCGCCTCGGCGGCGCCGGGACCGGGGCGCCCCGTGGCAGCGGGGAGCCCCGGTCCGCACGGTCGCCCGCAGGGCGGGGGCCCGCCGCGCCGACCGGTCCGTCCGCGGTGCCGGCCGCGGGAACCACGGCCCGGCGCCGGCCCCGTCCGCACGAACCCGTACTCCGCTGGTGGTCGGGCGATCGGTACCACCGAAGCACTGATCCGTACCACCGAGCACTGGGCACCACCGCCCGCAGACGCGCGGGCGGCTCCGGCACCACCCGGCCAAGGCCGCCGGCACGACGCGCTCGGCGCGGCGGCCGCGGCCCCCCACGGAAGGTGAGTACAGCAGATGAGAAGACTCCTCGCGGCGGCCGCGACGGGAGCCGCCGCGCTCCTGGCGGCCGTCGGCGCGCTCGCCCCGAACGCGTCGGCCGCGGCCCCGTCGGCCGCACCCGCCTCGGCCACCGCACCGGCCGCGCTGCGGGTGATGCCGCTGGGCGACTCGATCACCTGGGGTGTCGGCAGCAGCAGCGGCAACGGCTACCGCATCCCGCTGCGTGACGAACTCACCGGCGAGGGCCACACGGTCGACTTCGTCGGCGGCCTCCAGAGCGGCACCATGGCGGACCCGGACAACGAGGGCCACCGCGGCTGGCGGATCGACCAGATCGCCGGCATCGCCGACTCGACGCTCAGCATCTACCGGCCCAACGTCATCACGCTGATGATCGGCACGAACGACCTCAACCAGGCGTACGAGGTCTCCACCGCCACGCAGCGGCTGCACGCCCTGGTGGACCAGATCACCGCCGACGACCCGGGCGTCACGGTGCTGCTCGCCACGCTGATCGTGTCGACCAACTCCATCGAGGAGCCCTATCGCCCGGCGTTCAACGCGGACGTGCCGGGCATCGCCCGGGACGAGCAGGCGGCCGGCAAGCACGTCCGCTACGTCAACATGGGCGCGCTGACCGCCTCCGACCTGTCGGACCCGCTGCACCCCAAGGACAGCGGCTACCAGAAGATGGCCGACGCGTTCGACAGCGGTATCCAGGCCGCCGACGCGGCCGGCTGGATCGGCGCCCCCGGCGCCAGCGGCGTGGTGTACTCCGGCATCGCCGGCAAGTGCCTCAACGACGACCACGCCCTGACCGACAACGGCACCCCCATCGAGGTGCGCGGCTGCAACAACACCAACGCGCAGTGGTGGACCCGCCGCAGCGACGGAACCCTCCAGGTCTACGGCAAGTGCGCGGACGCCACCGGCGGCGGCACCGCGAACGGCACGCTCGTGCAGCTCTACGACTGCAACGGCACCGGCTCGCAGGTCTGGCAGCCTTACGACGGCGGCTACCGGAACCCGCAGTCCGGGCGGTGCCTGGACGACCCGAACTCCTCCACGGTGGACAACACCCAGCTCCGGCTGTGGGACTGCAACGGCACCAACGCCCAGAAGTGGACCACCCTCCCGGTCACGTAGCCCCGTTCACCCGGCCACCCGCACCCCACCGGCCCGGCCCGCGGCGTCCTGCGTCGCGGGACGGGCCGGTGGGGTCGGGGCCGGCCGGCCCCGCCGGACCCCTCAGGCCGCGCCGAGTTCCTGGAGGACCGCGCGGTTGAACGCCGGCAGGTCGTCCGGCTTGCGACTGGTGATCAGGGTGTTCGGCCCGGCCGTGCACACCTCGACCTGCTCGTCCACCCAGGTGGCTCCCGCGTTGAGCAGGTCGGTGCGCAGGCTCGGCCACGAGGTGAGGGTCCGGCCGCGCACGGTGTCGGCCTCCAGGAGCGTCCAGGGGGCGTGGCAGATCGCCGCGACCGGCTTGCCCGCCGCGAAGAAGCCGCGCACGAGGTCGAGCGCCTTGGCGTCCTGGCGCAACGCGTCGGGGTTGGCCACGCCGCCGGGCAGCACCAGCACGTCGAAGTCGTCCACCGACGCCTCGTCCACCGTCAGGTCGGACGGGAAGGTGTCGGCCTTGTCCAGGTGCCGGAACGCCTGCACCTCACCCGCCTCGGGCGCGATCAGCGTGGGGGTCACCCCCTTGTCGGACAACGCCTGCCACGGCGAGGTCAGCTCCACCTGCTCGACACCCTCGGTAGCGGTCAGGAAAGCGGCACGCACGACATCACACCCTCTCGTCGGCTTCACTCGGTCCGGTGCGTTCCACCGGGTACCCACACCGCCGCACCGGAAACGGCCCCCGCCCCTCGCCGCCGTCCGCCCCCCGCCGCCGTCCGCCCGGCGGCGGCGCGCACGTGTCGGACCGCGGGCACCGGGTACCCGAGGACGGTCGGCGGCTTCGGCACGTGCGCTGCCGGGGCCGGCGGCACGACGGGACGCGTCCCCACGCGACGGAGCGGGCCGACGAGCGGAGGGCGGCTGATGGCCTCGACGACGGACACGGCGACCACGGTGCGCGGCGGACGGCACACCGTACGCCTGAACCGGCCGGACAAGGTGCTCTTCCCCGACGACGGGCTCACCAAGGCCGACCTGGTCGCGTACTACCGCGCGGTCGCGCCCCGCATGCTCCCGCACCTGCGGGGACGGCCGCTGATGCTGGAGCGCCGCCCGGACGGCGTCGAGGGCGGGTCCTTCATGCAGAAGGACGTGCCGCGGCACTTCCCCGACTGGGTCCACCGCGCCACGGTGCCGAAGGAGCACGGCACCCTCACCCACCTGGTCTGCGACGACACCGCCACACTCCTGTACGCGGCGTCGCAGGCGTGCGTCACCCCGCACCGCTGGCTGTCCCGGGCCGACCGGCCGCACCACCCCGACCGCCTCGTCTTCGACCTCGACCCGGCCGAGGACGACTTCGGTCCGGTGCGCGGGAGCGCCCGGCTGCTGCGCGCCCTGCTCGCCGACCTGCGGCTGCCCTGCGCGGTGATGACCACCGGCTCCCGCGGCCTGCACCTGCTGGTGCCGCTGGACCGGCGCGCCCCCGCGGACGAGGTGCTGCGCTTCGCCCGCGACGTCGCCGCCACGCTCGCGGCCCGGCACCCCGGGCAGCTCACCACCGAGACCCGCAAGGCGGCCCGGCGCGGCCGGCTCTTCCTCGACGTCGGCCGCAACGGCTACGCCCAGACCTCCGTCGCACCGTACGCCGTGCGTGCCCGGCCCGGCGCACCCGTGGCCATGCCGCTGACCTGGGCCGAGGTGGACGATCCGGCCACCACGGCACGGCGCTGGACCCTGCGGGACATCGGCGCCCGCCTGCGCGGACCCGACCCCTGGCAGGACACCGCACTGCGCCGCGGGCGCTCGCTCGGGCCGGCCGCGCGCCGGCTGGAGGCGCTGCGCGACGCGGACCACCGACCGGAAGGATGATGCGGCATGGTGCAGCTCGGCTACACGATGATGACCGAGCAGGCGGGACCGCGTGACCTCGTGGAACACGTGGTGGGCGCGGAACGCGCCGGCTTCGACTTCTCCGTCACCTCCGACCACTACTCCCCCTGGCTGGACGCGCAGGGCCACGCGCCGTACGCGTGGAGCGTGCTCGGCGCGGCCGCGCAGGCCACCGAGCGCATCCCGCTGATGACGTACGTGACGTGCCCGACCACCCGCTACCACCCGGCGGTCGTCGCGCAGAAGGCGGCGACGGTCCACCTGCTGTCCGAAGGCCGCTTCCGGCTCGGGCTCGGCTCCGGCGAGAACCTCAACGAGCACGTGGCGGGCGGCGGCTGGCCGCCGGTGGCGACGCGGCTGGAGAGGTTCGAGGAGGCGGTGGGCATCATCAGGGCGCTGCTCGACGGGGCCGAACTCGACCACCACGGGCCGCACTTCGAGGTGCGCGGCGCCCGGTTGTGGGACCTGCCGGACACGCCCCCGCCGATCGGCGTGGCGGTCTCCGGTCCGCGGTCGTGCGCTCTGGCCGGGCGCCTCGCCGACCTGGTCATCGCCACCGAGCCGGACCGCGGCCTGCTGGAGGCGTTCGACCGCGAAGGGGGAGCGGGCAAGCCGCGGGTCGGCCAGTTGCCGGTGTGCTACGACCCCGACCGCGAGGCGGCGGTCGCCCGGGCGCACGAGCAGTTCCGCTGGTTCGGCAACGGGTGGAAGGTCAACGCGGAGCTCCCCGGCACCGCCGGGTTCGCCGGCGCCACGCAGTTCGTCCGGCCCGAGGACGTCGCCCGGTCCATCCCGTGCGGCGACGACGTCGGGGCGTTCGTGGACGCGGTGCGCCCGTACGCCGACGCGGGCTTCGACGAGATCGCGCTGATCCAGATCGGCGGCGCCCACCAGCAGCCGTTCCTGGACTGGGCCGAGCGGACCCTGCTGCCCGCACTGCGCGACGCCCTGTGACGCCCGCGCGGCCGGCAGCAGCCGGCAGGCGGCCGTGAACGGCCCTGGGACCACGGCCCGATGACCGACACCCGGCCCGCCCCGGTGGCGGGTCGCCGGGCGCGGTGGCCACTTCGCCGCGCTGGAGAACCCCAACGTGCTCACCACCGACACCCGCGACCACTTCACGGCGGGCGTCCGAACCTGCCCGCGCCGTGGGCAGGTTGCCGAGCGCGGACCGCTCAGGGCGTGGCCGCAGTGGCGCGCACCTGCCGCAGGGCGTCCTCCAGGCGCAGGTGCGACCGGGGTGAGGCCAGCGCGAGGCGCAGGGCCGGGCGGGGCGAGGACGTCCCGACCGCGAAGGCGTCCGAGGTCGACACCAGCACGCCCCGTTCCGCCAGGGCACGCGCGGCCCCCGCGGCCCGCCCGGGTGTCGCGGGCAGGCCCAACCAGCCGAACGGCGCGGCCGGATGGGCCCGGTAGTCGAGCCCGCCCAGCACCCGCTGGGCCACCTCCTGGCGGGCCCGCGCGTCCTGGCGCCGGTCCTCCGCAAGGCCCCGGACGGTGCCGTCGGCGATCCACCCGGTCGCCAGCGCGGTGACGAGCGGCGGCAGCCCCCAGGTGGACGCGCGCAGCACGCGGGTCAGCGCCGGGACGTACGCCGGGGGCGCGACCAGGTGGCCGAAGCGCAGCCCGGCCGCGACGCTCTTGGACAACCCGGCGAGGTGGACGGTGCGTTCCGGTGCCAGGGCCTGCAACGGCGCCGGACCCGGAAGCAGGAAGGCGTACGTCCCGTCCTCGATCAGTGTCAGGTCGGCGCGTCGCGCCAGGTCCGCCAGCGCGAGGCGGTGGGCGGCGGAGGCGACGGTGCCGAGCGGGTTGTGCAGGGTCGGCATCGTGTAGACCGCCGCCAGCCGGCGGCGCCCGGCGAGCGCCGCCAGCGCGTCCAGGTCCATGCCCTCCACCGTGTGCGGCACCGCCGCGAGTTCGACGCCGTGCACGTCCGCGGCCAGCTTGATCCCGGGATAGGTGAGCGCGTCCACCGCGATGACGTCGCCGGGCCGGGCCAGCGCGCGCACCGCGGTGTCGAGGGCGTGCTGCGCCCCCGCGGTGAGCAGGACCGCGTCGGGCGGCACGTCGAGCCCCGCGTCCAGCAGGTGCGTGGCCACCGCCGCGCGGTCGGTGGCACGGCCGCCCACCGGGTGCTGCCCGAGCAGCGACGCGATGTCGCCGCTCGCCGCCAGCCGGCGCAGCGCCTCGCGCAACTCGTCGCCCTGGCCCGGCGCGAGCGGCTGGTTGAAGGAGAGGTCCGCGACGCGCCGGCCGCGCGGGATGCGGCGCGCGTCGAGCCCGTCGTACCCGGACCGGTCGCGGACGAAGGTGCCGCGCCCCGGCTCGCCGGCGACGAGCCCGGCCGCGGTCAGCTCGCCGTAGACCCGCGTCGCGGTGGCCAGCGCGATGCCGTGCTCGCGTGCGAGCGTGCGGTGGGTGGGCAGGCGGGTGCCCGGCGGCAGTTCGCCGGAGCGGATCGCGGCGGCGAAGCCGTCCACGACGGCCTTGTAACGCGGGGGGCGGGACATGGGCGGGACCACCTTGTATCCATGACAATCGTCCCAATGTACTGCAACGGGCGCCTAGGGTGGGCCGCATGGAGCAGAACGCGACCCACTTCGCGGCCCCCGGCGCCGCGGCCCCGGACCTGCCGGTGCTGGACTACCTGCGGCGCCAGCTCGCCGGCACCCTGGAGCCCGGCCACCGCACCCCCATGCGCTACCCGACCGCGATCTCCCGGCTGCTCGGCTTCGAGATCGTCGAGGTCGGCGCGGGCACGGCCACGCTGCGGGTGCTGGCCGACACCGACCTGCACGGCAACCAGCAGGGCACCGTGCACGGCGGGTTCCTGGTCGAGCTGGCGGACGCGGCCATCGGCACCGCGCGCTCCACGCTGGTGGGCCCGGGGGAGTCGTTCACCAGCATCGACCTGAAGGCCACCTTCCTGCGGCCGGCCTGGACCGGCGAACTCCTCGCCCGGGCCCACCCGACCCACAGCGGCCGCACCCTCACGCACTACGCGTGCGAGATCAGCCGCCCGGACGGCAAGCCGGTCGCCACCGTCACCAGCGCGGTGATGACGCTGCGCGGCGACGAGGCCGCCGGCCGCTGACGGCATCCCGTCCACCCCGTCCACCACCTCCACCTCGTCCGTCCTGTCCGCCCTGTCCGCCCCGGGCGCCGCGCCCGGGGCGGACGGCGCTCAGGTCTGCCGCATCGGCCGGTACTCCTCCTCGGACACCCCGAACGTCCAGGCGACGCCCGCGCGGGCCGTGCGGGTCGCCGGCGGGACGCGCAGCCAGTACGTGCGGTGGGTGCCGTCCGGTTCGGGAGTGGAGTTGACCACCTCCACCATCACCACCGGCTCGTCGCCGGCGAGGTCGATCCGCCACAGGACGCCGGTCTCGTCGCGGTGCAGCGGGCGGGCGCCGGACTCGGTGAGGTAGCGGTCGTACCCGTAGTACTCCAGCATCACCCGCCGCAGCTCGGCGTTCTCCTCCGCGCGGATACGGTCCGGGGTCAGCGTCCGCAGCTCGGCGAGGAACGCCGCCGACACCGGCATGCCGCGCCACGCGTGGAGGGCGAAGCCGTCCGGGTAGGCGAGCGCGGGGCCCTCGCCGTGGTCGAGCCGGCCGGCCTCGTCGCGGTGCAGGGCGACCGGGCGCTCGCTCACCACCGCGACCCGGGCGAAGGGCCACCACCAGCCGGCGGTGCGGCACACCTCGGCGAGTCCGTCCAGCGGAGCCCGGTCGGCGGGGAAGGCCGCGAGCCAGGGGGCGTCGTGCTGGCCGAGCACCGCGTCGAGCAGCAGCAGCCGGACCTCGGCCTCCACCCGGGCGCTGTCCTGCCGCGCGGCGCGGTCGACCGCGGCGGGGCCGCTCCCGGCAGCGCCCCCGGATGCTCCCGAGGCCGTGTCCCCGGGCGCGGACGGGCCGGTGCCCGCCAGCTCCTCGACGACCCCCTGCCGGATGCGGTCGACCAGCGCGTGCGTCGTCTCCCACAGCCGGCCGCCGGTCGCGCTCCAGTGCGCGGACCACCCGGCCGCGCCCAAGTCGGCGTTCAGGCGCGCCCGTTCGGCGGCCCACGGCGCCGTACGCACCCGGTCGCGCACGCTCGGCCCGGCGTCGGCGAGGGCGCGCAGCACGTCGACGGCCGCGCGGGGCGAGCCGACCCACACGATCCGCTCCGGCTCCGGCAGCCCGGCGCGCGTGTAGGCGAGCCGTATGCCGCGCTCGGCGGCGGCCCGGTCGGCCGGTCCGGTCGCCGAGGAGCAGGCGCGCCAGCGCCGCAGCAGCTCGTCCGGCACCCCCTCACCCGAGGCGGTCTCCGCACCCGAGGCGGTCCCCGTACCCGTGCCGGTCTCCGTACCCGTGCCGGTCTCCGTACCCGTGCCCGAGCCTGCCTGCGGGCCTGTACCCGAGCCTGCCTCCGGGCCGGCACCGCCCACCGTCACGCCGCCGCCCGGGCCCGCCGCCTCCGCCGCGCCCACCGTCTCCACCGTCGTCTCCACCACGTCCACCGCGCTCCTCGCCTTCCCGTCCACTCGCTCTTCCCATGGCCCGGCAGCACCGCCGCCCCCGGGCCGCCCTGCCGTCCGGTGCCTCCGACGTGTTCGCCGCCGCGCCCGCGGGGAACCCCGTGTCCCTCCGTCCCCGCGTCACGCCGGCGCGCGCGTCCCGCTCAGTCCGCCACGATCCGCACCGACCCCGGCACGTACTCCCGCTGCCGGATCACCCGGAACCAGCCGCGCGGCAGCGTGATCGTCGCGTGCTCCTCGTGGACCACCCGCCCGCCCTGCGGGAGATGGAGCAGGAACGGCCCGAACGGCCCCGGCTCCCGGACCAGTTCGCCCGGCCCGACCACGGCGTGCGCGTGGCCGGTGACCTCTCCCAGCGCCAGCACCAGCCGGCCCCGCCCGTCGCGCGGCTCACGGCGCGCCGCGGCCACGTGCGCGGGCACCGCCTCCTCCGCCACGGGCACCATCAGCACGTCTCCCTGCCGGTACACGGCACACCTCCTCCGGCGGCGCACCGCGCGCCTGCCCTCCGTCCACGACCGTAGGGCCGGGCACCGACAACCGGCCTACCACGGCCCCCCGCCAACGGCCCCGCCCGCCGGGCACGTTGGCGGTGCGGCCAGCCACGGGCCGCCTCCGGGGCCGCCCTCGGGCCGCCCCGGACACCCCTGGACGCGCGTTGTCGGACCCGGTTGGTAGAACTGCGGTCACCACGCACCACCCGACCCTTCCCAGGAGCAGGCGCATGACCATCGGTGACCACCTCGACGAGCTGCACGGGCTGCCCGCGTACGACTTCCCGGGCCGCGACGCACCCGTGGCCGACCTGCCAGACCCCGACGCCGTGGCCTGGCGCGTCCGGGGCGAGGTCTACGACTCCGAGGAGGACTGGCCGGCCGCCTTCGCCCGGTTCTGCGAGACCGTCGACACCACCCGGGTGAAGGCGCTGATCGTGGGTGCCTGGGAGGAGGCGTACGACAGCTCGTGCGAGCCGGTGGTGAACGCGCTGACCGGTGCCCGCGACCGCTTCCCCGCGCTGCGCGCGGTGTTCGTCGGCGACATGGTGATGGAGGAGTGCGAGATCTCCTGGATCCACCAAGGTGACATCACCCCGCTGCTCGACGCCTACCCGGAGCTGGCGGAGCTGGGTGTGCGCGGCGGCACCGACCTCGTCTTCCCCGCCGTGAAGCACGCCGCCCTGCGCCGCCTGGTCATGGAGACCGGCGGGCTGCCCGCCGAGGTGGTGCGGGGCGTCGCCGCCAGCGACCTGCCCGCCCTGGAACACCTCGACCTGTGGCTCGGCACCCCCGACTACGGCGGCGACAGCGAGGTGACGGACCTGGAGGGCATCCTGTCCGGCGCCCGCTTCCCGAACCTGCGCCACCTGGCGCTGCGCAACAGCGAGATGCAGGACGCGGTCGCGGCGGCGGTGGCCGCGGCGCCGGTCGTGGCCCGGCTGGAGGAGCTGGACCTGTCCATGGGTGTGCTCACCGACGAGGGCGCCGGCGCGCTGCTCGCCGGCCAGCCGCTGACCCACCTCGCCAGGCTCGACCTGCACCACCACTACCTCAGCGAGCCGATGCGGAACCGCCTCGCCGAGACCCTGCGCCCGGCCGGCGTCGAGCTGGACCTCGACAAGGACGACGCCGACGAGGACACGGAAAGCGACGGCACCGTCTGGCGCTACGTCTCCGTGGGCGAGTGATGGCCTCCCCGGCGAGTGGCGCCGCCCCGCGCCTGGCCGTCGTCGGCAACCCCGGCAACCGGCGCGTGACCCTCTTCGCGGACGCCGTCCGGGCCGCCGGGCTGCCCGCCCCGCGCGTCGTCGCCTGGCGCGACGTCCTGCGCGACGGCGGGGCCGACTTCGACGCGCGTGAGGTCGTGCGGCTCGACTCGCCGGGGGAGGACGACGAGGTGGACCGCCGGCTGCGCGGGGAGGGGCACGCCCCCACCCGCGTGGACGGCTCCGCCCGCTGGTACGCCGGCTTCCTGGCCGCCGTCGCCGGCCTGCGCGGCGGCCGCCGGCTGGACGACCCGGACGACCTCGCCGTGCTGTTCGACAAGCGGCGCTGCCATGCGGTCCTGCGCGCCGCCGGCGTGCCCGTCCCCGCGTCGCCGACGTCCGGGCCCGGCGCGGCCCCGGTGCGCGGGTGGGACGACGTCCGGGAGCTGATGCGCGCGCACCGCCTGCCCCGGGTGTTCGTGAAGCCCGCGCACGGCTCGTCCGCCTCCGGCGTGCTCGCCGTCGAGACCGCCGGAGGCGGAAGGGTGCGGGCCACCACCTCGGTGGAGCGCGCCGCCGACGGCCACCTGCACAACTCCCTGAAGGTGCGGCGCTACGACGGCGAGGCCGACGTCGCCGCGATCGTGGACGCGCTCGCCCCCGACGGGCTGCACCTGGAACGCTGGCTGCCCAAGGCGTCCCAGACCGGCCGCGCCGCCGACCTGCGGGTCGTCGTGGTCGGCGGACGCGCCACCCACGCCGTGGTGCGCACCAGCCGCTCCCCGCTGACCAACCTCCACCTGGGCGGGCGGCGCGGCGACCTCGACGCCGCGCGCGCCGCGGTCGAGGCGGCCGGCGCCCGCTGGAGCGACCTGCTCGACGTGTGCGAGCGGGCCGCCGCCTGCTTCCCCCGGACCCTGTGCGTCGGCGTGGACCTGCTGCCGGCGGTCGGCTGGCGCCGGGCCGCCGTCGGCGAGGTCAACGCCTTCGGCGACCTGCTGCCCGGCCTCACCGGACTGCCCGGCAGCGGCGCCGAGGGACGGGACACGTACGCCGCCCAGGTCGCGGAGATCCTGCGGCCGCACGCGGAGCCGGCCGCCGGGGCCGGACCCCGCCGGCCCCCCGCGCCCGACTCCGGCCGGGCGGCCGGGGCGCACCGCCCACCGCGCCCGCCGGCCCCGTACAGCCCGCCCGCCCCGCACCGCGAAGGACCCACGGATGCCCGCCTCCCCTCCGGCCGCTGAGCCGGACATGACCGAGGTGGTCGGCAGCCACGACCTCCTCCTGGTCACCCTGGACACGCTGCGCCACGACGTCGCCGCCGAACTGGCCGAGCAGGGCCGCATCCCGCACCTGGCCCGCCACCTCCCCGGCGGCCGGTGGGAGGAGCGGCACGCCCCCGGCAGCTTCACCTACGCCTCCCACCAGGCGATCTTCGCCGGCTTCCTGCCGACCCCGGCCACCCCCGGACCGCACGCGCGGCTGTTCGCCGCGCGCTTCGCCGGCAGCGAGACCACCGCGCCCGGCACCTACGTCTACGACACGCCCGACCTCGTCTCCGGCCTGGCCGCCGCCGGCTACCACACCGCCTGCGTCGGCGGGGTCGGCTTCTTCAACCAGCGGGGCCCGCTCGGCTCCGTCCTGCCCGGCCTCTTCCACGAAGCCCACTGGACACCGGACTTCGGCGTCACCTCGCCCACCTCGTTCGAGCACCAGGTGGCGTGCGCGCAGGACGTGGTGCGCGCCCTGCCGCCCGAGCGGAAGCTGTTCCTCTTCGTCAACGTCTCCGCCCTGCACCAGCCGAACTGGTTCCACCTGCCCGGCGCCGGGCGCGAGGCCGGCGACAGCCGCGCCACCCATGCCGCCGCACTGGAATACGTCGACCGGCACATCGGGCGACTGTTCGCCGCCGCGAGCAGCAGGCGCCGCTGCTTCGCGATCGTCTGCTCCGACCACGGCACCGCCTACGGCGACGACGGCTACACCGGCCACCGGCTCGGCCACCCGTCCGTGTGGACCGTGCCCTACGCCCACTTCTTCCTCGACCCGTCGGAGGCCGACCGATGACCGTCGCCCCACCCCGCACCGCCCTCGACGGCGGCCCGTACCAGAGCTACGTCTACGCCTACCCGCACAAGACCGCCTACCGGCCGCTGCCCGAGCGGCCCGCGCTGCGCGACCTGTGGGCGGGCGAGCCGCAGGACAGCCTCTCGCTCTACCTGCACGTCCCCTTCTGCGAGGTCCGCTGCGGCTTCTGCAACCTCTTCACCCGGGTCGGCGCCCCCGACGGCCTCACCGGCGCCTACCTCGACGCGCTGGAGCGGCAGGCCGGCGCGGTGCGCGCCGCCCTCGACGGCGAAGCCCGGTTCGCCACCGCCGCGTTCGGCGGCGGCACCCCCACCTTCCTCACCGCCGCGGAGCTGGAGCGCCTGTGCGACATCGCCGAGCGGCGCATGGGGGCCGACCTGCGCGCCGTCCCGCTGTCCGTGGAGGCGTCCCCGGCCACCGCCACCGCCGACCGCCTCGGCGTGCTCGCCGACCGCGGCACCACCCGGCTCAGCCTCGGCGTGCAGAGCTTCGTGGACGCGGAGGCGCGTGCCGCCGTCCGCCCCCAGCGGCGCGCCGACGTCGAGGACGCGCTCGGACGCGTCCGCGACGCAGCGATACCCGTCCTCAACATCGACCTCATCTACGGCATCGACGGCCAGACCGAGCGCACCTGGCGCGCATCCCTGGACGCGGCCCTCGCCTGGCGGCCCGAGGAGCTGTACCTCTACCCGCTCTACGTCCGCCCGCTGACCGGCCTCGGCCGCCGCGCCACCCAGGAAGCCGACCCGGCCTGGGACGAGCAGCGGCTGCGGCTGTACCGTGCGGGCCGCGACCACCTGCTCGCCCACGGCTACGCGCAGCAGTCCATGCGGATGTTCCGCCGCGCCGACGCCCCGCCGCAGGGCGCCGACGACTACGCCTGCCAGACCGACGGCATGATCGGCCTGGGCTGCGGCGCCCGCTCCTACACCTCGGGGCTGCACTACTCCTTCGACTACGCCGTGGGCATGCACCAGATCCGCGGCATCATCGACGACTTCGTCGCCCGCCCCGCGGCCGACTTCGCGCACGCCGAGACCGGCCGCCGCGTCGACGGCGACGAGGCCCGCCGGCGCCACCTGCTCCAGTCCCTGCTCCAGGCCGCGGGCCTGGAGCACGCGGAGTACCGCGCCCGGTTCGGCGCCGCGCCGGCCGACCACTTCGGCGACGTGCTCGACCGCCTCGCCGACCGCGGCTGGCTCACCGACGACGGGACCGCGCTGCGGCTGACCCCCGAGGGGCTGGCCCACTCCGACGCGATCGGCCCCGCCCTGTTCTCGCCGGCCGTCCGCGCCGCGATGACCGCCTACGAGCGGAGGTGACGGCGTGGACCTGACCCTGCTCTACCGCGGACCGCTCGCCTCCTGCGACTACGACTGCCCGTACTGCCCGTTCGCCAAGCGCCGTGACACCGGAGAGCAACTGCGGGCCGACCGCGCCGCGTTGGAGCGCTTCACCCACTGGGCCGGGCAGCAGACCGGCGACCGCCTGTCGATCCTGTTCACGCCGTGGGGCGAGGGCCTGGTCCGCTCCTGGTACCGCGACGCCCTGACCGGACTGTCGCTGATGCCGCACGTGCGGCGCGTCGCCATCCAGACCAACCTCAGCGGCCGCACCGGGTGGCTGGCCGGCGCCGACCTCGACACCCTCGCGCTGTGGTGCACCTACCACCCCGGCCAGACCCCCTACGACCGGTTCCTCGCCAAGTGCCGGGACCTGGCCGCGCGCGGTGTCCGGTTCAGCGTGGGCGTCGTCGGCCGGCCCGAACACCTCGACGCGGCACGGCGGTTGCGCGCCGACCTGCCCGACCACGTCTACCTGTGGATCAACGCGGCCGAGGGCCACACGTACACCGACGAGGAGGCCGGCCGGTGGACGGACCTCGACCCCCTGTTCCCCTACAGCAGGCACCCGCACGCCAGCGCCGGACTGCCCTGCCGGACGGGGGAGTCGGTGGTCTCGGTGGACGGCGAGGGGACCGTGCGCCGCTGCCACTTCGTGCCCGCGCCGCTCGGCAACCTCTACGACGGCGGCTTCCGCGCGGCCCTGCGGCCGCGCCCCTGCCCCCTGGCCGCCTGTGACTGCCACATCGGCTACGTCCACCTGAACACCCTGCCGCTCTACGACGTCTTCGCCGGGGGTGTGCTGGAACGCATCCCGGCCACCGTCCCCGCGCCGGGGGAGCGGCTCACCCTGGTGTGATGACCAGCTTGCCCCGGGTCGCGGCGCCGCCCTGCTCCAGTTCGGTCAGCGCCGGGACCGCCTGCGAGAGCGGCACGGTGCGGGCGATCGGCAGCCGCAGCGTCCCCTCGGCGGCGGCCCGGGCGACCGTCTCCAGATCCTCGGTGACCGGCTGGGCGATCAAGGCGCGGAACGGCCCGGGCAGCACGCTCCGGGCGAGGTTCGCCGGGGTGGGCAGCACGCTGATGATGCGGCCGCCCGGCTTGATCATCGTCCGCGCGGCTCTGAACGGGAGCGTGCCGGCGGCGACGAGGACGAGGTCGAACCGCCCGGCGAGCGAGTCGGGATCGACGTCGAAGCCGACGACCGGGTCGACGCCGAGGTCGCGTGCCTCGGCGCCGGCGCTGTCCCGGCAACTGCCCGCGACCGTGGCCCGGTGGGCGAGGGCGATCTGCACGGCGGAGCGGCCGACCCCGCCGAGGCAGCTGTGCACGAACACGGCCTGGCCCGGTTGCAGCTTCCCCTTGGTGACCAGGGCCTGGAGGGCGGTGATGCCGACGGTCGGGATCGCGGCGGCGTCCTCGAAGGACAGCCCCCCGGGCTTGTGCACGAGGCACTTCTCCTGCGTCACGACCGCCTCGGCGAACGCCCCGGCCGTCTTGATCGGTGTCCCGCCGAGCACCTCGTCGCCGACCCGCAGCCGGGTGACGCGGTCGCCGACGGACTCGACGACGCCCGCGAGGTCGTAGCCCATCGCGCGGGGGAAACGCCGGCCGGTGACGTGTTTCATGCGGCCGGCGCGGATGCCGAAGTCCATCGGGTTGGCCGCGGCGGCGTGGACACGGACGAGGACCTCGTCGGCGCCGAGCGGCGCCGGTTCGAAGTCCTCCAGCCGCATGACCTCCGGTCCGCCGTACTGGTGGTACTGGATGCGCTTCATGGGTGCGGACTCCTCGGGCGAGTGATGGGACTTGGTTTCATCACCGTAACACGAGTGACGGGACCGAGTCCCGTACACTGGGTGCCATGGCTCGCTGGGAACCGAACGCCGCGGAACGGCTCGCGCACGCCGCGCTGGAGCTCTTCGCCGAGCGGGGGTACGACGACACGACCGTGATCGACATCGCGCGGCGGGCCGGGCTGGGCAAGAGCACCTTCTTCCGCCACTTCCAGGACAAGAGGGAAGTGCTCTTCGGCCGCGGCTCGGTCGACGGACTGATCACCGAGGCGATCGCCGCGGCGCCGGAGACGGCGGCGCCCCTCGACCTGGTCGCCCACGCGCTGGACGCGCTCGGCGGGGAGGTCTTCACGGCCGAACGCCGGGAGTTCGCCGCCCGCAGGCAGGTGGTGATCGCCGCCAACCCCGAACTGCGGGAACGCGAGGCGCTGAAGAACCTCGCCCTCGTGGTGTCGATGGCCGACGCGCTCAGACGGCGCGGGGTGCCCGAGGTCACCGCCCGCGTGTCGGCGGACCTCGGCGCGCTCGCCTCGGCGATCGCCTTCGAACGCTGGAGCGGGAAGACCTCCGGCGAGGACTTCCGCGTGCTCGCCCGGCAGGCGCTCGCCGACGTACGGGCCTGCGCGTCCGCGTGCTGACCCGCCGGCCGGCGGATCGGCCGCCCGGCGGATCGGCCCGCGAAGGGGGATGCCGCGGCGGCGGGGGAGTCGCTGCCGCGTGGGCGCGCGGGACGTCGTCGCCGTCCCGCGCGCCGTCCGCCGCTCAGGTCAGCCGGGGAGGTTCCAGTGCTGCGCGGCGGTGCCGTTGCAGTCCCAGAGCTGGAGCTGGGTGCCCTCGGTGGTGGAACTGTTCGGGTCGTCGAGGCACTTGCCGGAGTTGGGGTTGAGCAGGGAGCCGTTGGACTGGGGCTGCCAGACCTGGGCGCCGGTGTTGTTGCAGTCGTAGAGGTCCACGGTGGTGCCGTCCGCGGTGCCGGAGTTGTCGACGTCCAGGCACTTGCCCAGCGCCTTGAGGGTGTTGCCGGAGGACACGGTCCACTGCTGGGCGGAACTGCCGTTGCAGTTCCAGATCTGCACCGGGTTGAGGTTCGCGGTGCTGGAGGAGCGGTCGTCCACGCACAGCGAGGACGAGACGCCGGCGGTGATCGGACCGGTCTGCGAACCGGTGCTCCCGCTGCCGTTGAAGGCGCCGAGCCCGTTGGGGGTGCCAAGGCCGGTGGGGCCGTCGTAGCCGCCGGCGGCGGTGCACAGGTAGGAGGGGCTGCACGAGCCGTCGGAGCCCGACGTCACGTCGTTGAGCGAGGACGTGTGGCTGTACAGCACGGACGCCGCGTTCGTGGCGGGTGCCCCGGCGAGCGCGTAGGTCGAGGCGATGATCGGCGAGGAGGCGCTGGTGCCGCCGACCACGAACCAGCCGCCCTGCCCGTAGGTGTCGTAGACGGCCACACCGGTGGCGGGGTCGGCGACCGCCGAGACGTCGGCGACCGTACGGTGGCTCCCGCATCCGGTGTCGGTCTGCCAGCTCGGCTTGGACTCCCACGACGAGCAGCCCGCCCCGGAGCCCGACCAGGCCGTCTCGGTCCAGCCCCGCGAGGTGCCGGTGGCCTGGTGCAGGCTGGTGCCGCCGGCGGCCACGACGTACTTCGAGGTGGCGGGGAAGCTCACCCCGTAGCCGCCGTCGCCCGAACTGGCGACGTCCACGACCCCGGCGTGGTTGAAGTCCGCGTCGGCGCCCGCGTCGCCCGAACCGTCGCCGGTGCCCCAGCTGTTGGAGATGAAGTGGGCGCCGAGCGAGACGGCCGTGTTCTGGGCGGAGTCCAGGTCGCCGGACTCGATCACCAGGATGTGGCACAGCGGGCACACCGCGGAGACCATGTCCACGTCGAGCGACGCCTCCGTGCCCCACCCCGTGTCCCCGCCGGGGTAGTTGCCCTGCTGGCCGCTGCCGTTGACCTTCCGGAAGCAGCCGTTGGCCGTGGTGCACGCGGGCAGGCCGTACTGCGCGCGGTAGGTGGCGAGGTCGGACTCGAGGTTGGGGTTGTCCGCCAGTTCCGTGACGGCCACGGTGGCTCCGGCGCCGTTCGACGCGGCGGCGGAGGCCAGGTTGTACGCCCGCTGGAGGTCCGAGGGGCCGTAGCCGGACGGCGTCGCGTCGGGGGCGAGCGCGTTGTCGTGCAACGCGTGCAGGTCGGTACGGACCAGCGCGTAGCAGACCGGGGCGCCGGGACGCAGCGGCTCGGAACACGCGTGCGCGGTGGTCACCTGGCCGGCCGCGTCGGCCGGAGCGGCCAGGGCGTGGGCGGCGGCCGGCGACGTGGCGGCGAGTCCTGCCGCCGCGGCCAGCGTCAGCGCCCACTGGACGAATCTCTTCATGTCTCACCTGTTCGTGTGGGGGTGGCGAGGGTCCCGGTCCGCGGCGGTGGACGGGCACGGGGGAGCCGGCGCACCGGGAGCGCTCTCCCCACGGACGGCGTCCGGCGTGCGAGGTGCGAGGTGCTGGGGCCGGCCCGGACGAGCCGGACGCCGATCTGGCAACGTTGTCAGGTCGAGACCCGGCGGTTTCGCCACATCGTCCCCGGCGGACGGGTCCCCGCGTGCGCACGCGGAGCCGGGTCGCCGGGAGCGGCCGCGGTGTGGAGGGGCGGACGTGCCGTGCGGAGAGCGCTCATCGAAATTAGCCATCCGACATGCACGCGTCAATATGGCGGAGTGGTGTCGGCGCCCGCCGCGGCCGGAAACGCCGGGGCGCCGCCTCCCCCTTCCGGCGGCCATCGCCGGCCATCCCCGGCCGTCGGCGGCGGAGCGACCGGACCGCCGGGCGGGCCCCCTCCGCCGTGCCCGGGCGGCCCGGTGGGCGGCTTCCCGTTCCGGAAGGGTCCGGGCGGCCGGAACTCGGCGCTCCGGACGTCCGACGTATGAAGAGGTGGGCGCGTTGGGCTCTCCCACCTCGACTCGGCAACGCACGGCGGGAGACGGCATGGCAGCGAGCGACACAGCTCTCGACCCGGGGACGCGGGAGCGAGGCGCGCCGGACCCGGCGCCCCGGTCGACAGCGACGGGGTCGGGGTCGGGGACGCGGGAGACGGTTCGCGGGCCGGGCGGCCGCTGGGCGGCGGTCCGCCCGCTGCTGCGGAGGCTGCACTTCTACGCCGGTGTGCTCGTCGGCCCCTTCCTGCTCGTCGCCGCGACGACCGGGCTGGTGTACACCGCCTCGCCGCAGATCGAGGGGATCGTCTACCGGCACGAACTGCACGTGGCCGCGCGGAATCCCGCGCAGGTCGTCCCGCTGGCCCGGCAGGTCGCCGCGGGCGAGGCGGCCGTCCCCGGCGGCACCCTCCAGTCGGTCGACCCGCCCGCCGGGCCGACCGACACCACCCGGGTGCTGCTCGGCACGCCCGGCCTGCCCGACGGGTACAGCCGGACCGCGTTCGTCGACCCGTACACCGGCAAGGTGCGTGGCGTGCTCACCACGTACGGGCAGTGGCTGCCGGTACGCGCCTGGCTCGACACGCTGCACCGCACCCTGCACCTCGGCGCGTTCGGCCGCAACTACAGCGAGCTGGCCGCCAGTTGGCTGTGGGTCGAGGTGCTCGGCGGGCTCGCGCTGTGGCTCGGGGCGCGGCGCCGCAAGGGGGAGCGGCTGCGCCGGACCGTGCTGCCCAGGGTGCGCGGCGGCGCCGGCCGCCGCCGGACGCTGTCGTGGCACGCGGTGGCGGGGCTCGGCCTGTCCGCGGGCCTGCTCGGGCTGTCGGCCACCGGGCTGACCTGGTCGGACCACGCGGGGGCGAGCATCGGTGCGTTGCAGGCGAGGCTGAAGGGCGGCAGCCCCTCGGTGTCCACGGTCCTGCCCGCGGCGGACCCGGTGGCGCACGGCGGCGGCCGCAGCGTCGGCATCGGAACGGTGGTGGCCTCCGCCCACCGCGCGGGCCTCGGCGGCCCGCTGGTCGTCACCCCGCCCGCCGCCCCCGGTACGGCGTGGACGGTGAAGGAGAACACCCGCCACTGGCCGGAGCGCCAGGACTCGGTGGCGGTGGACCCGCACACCGGGAAGGTCACCGCGCGGCTCCGCTTCGCGGACTACCCGGTGCTCGCGAAGCTCACCCGCTGGGGCATCGACGCTCACATGGGGCTGCTCTTCGGGCTCGCCAACCAGATCGTCCTGGCGCTGCTGGCGGTCGGGCTCATCGCGGTGGCCCTGCTCGGCTACCGGATGTGGTGGCTGCGCCGGCCGACCCGCCGGGACGGGTCGGCGCGCCTGCCGGGGCGCGCCCCCGCGCGCGGCGCCTGGCGCCGGGTTCCGGGGCGGGTGCTGGCCCCGGCACTGCTGGTGGCCGCGGTGCTCGGCTACTACCTGCCGCTGCTCGGCCTGCCCCTGCTCGTCTTCCTCGGGGTCGACCTCGCGGTGGGCGCGCTGATCCGGCGCCGGTTCGTCACGGGAGTGTCCCGGTGATCGCGGCACACGGACTGCGCTGGATACTGACGGTCCTCTTCGGCGCGCTGACGGTGCTGGGCGCGGCCCGGGCGCTGCGCCCGGGCCGGGACCGGGCGCGGGGTCCGGAGTCCACGGACGCGGGTGCGGCCCTGGCCGCGGCTCGGGCGGCCGACGGGGCGGCGCCGGACGCCACGGCCTGCGGGGGCCGGGAGGCGGCCGCGGACGCTGAGGTGGAACCGGACGGAGGCGCCGAATCGTCCGGTGGGGCCGAACCGGGCGGTGGCGCGGGGGCGTCCGGCGTGGTGGGGCGGGTCGGCGCTGCCGCGCCTGGGCGGCCCGGGCGAGCGGGGAAGCCGGACCGCCTGGCCGTCTCGGGCGGTGCGGCGGGGGAGCGGATCGCGCACGGGGTGCACGCGGTGATGGGAGCCGCGATGGCGGTCATGGCGTGGCCGTGGGGCATGGACGTGCCCGCCGCGCCGCAAGCGGTGTTCTTCGGGCTGGCCGCGGTGTGGTTCCCGGCGACGGCCCTGGTCCGCGAAGGGCGGCTGCGCCGCGGGCGCCCGGAGGGCGGGGCCGCGCGGGCGTACGGGACGCCGCACCCGTGGACGCACGCGGTGGCGCACGCGGTGATGGCGGCCGCCATGGCGTGGATGCTGCTCGCGATGCCCGGCGGCATGAGCGGCGGTCGTCCGGAGGCGGGCGGACCGGCCGCGATGGCGGACATGCCGGGGATGGACATGTCCGGGTCCGGCGGGGGGATGTCGATGCACCTCCACGGCGCCTCCCGCGTCGTCGCCGGCGTGCTCGCCGTGGGCTTCCTCGCCATGGGGCTGTGGTGGCTGTCCTCGGCGCTCGACGGCGCCCGCGCCCTCCCCGTGCGGCCGCCGACCCTCCGCACGAAGGTGCCCGCGCCGGCCGGAGCGGCCGCGCCCGCGCGGCCGCCAGGGCCGGCCCCGGGTCCCGCCCCGCACGGTCACCGCCCACCCCGTCCCCTGCCGCTCCACGCGTCCGTGGACGTCGGCTGCCACGGCGCGATGGCCCTCGGCATGGCGGTGATGCTGCTCGTCCTGACGTGACCACGGCCAGGCTCCCGCCGCCCGTAGCCGCTCCGGGCCCGTCCACCCGACCACGGACGGGCGCCGCCCCACCCCGGCCCGGCGCCGCCGGCCCGAGACCGGCGGCGTGGCGCGCCTAGGCGGTGGTGCCCTCGGGTTCGAAGGCGCTCAGGCTCGGGTCGTAGTCGGAGGCGCCGATGTCGTACATCGGCGTCATCCAGTGGTAGAAGTTGTCGCCGCGCTCGCGCAGCAGGCCGTAGAGCCTCCGCATCAGGCGGCGGCGGACGTCGGCCATCTCCGGGTGCGGGTAGCGGTTGGACAGTTCGTGGGGGTCGGCCGCCAGGTCGTACAGCTCGTTGACCGACTCCGGGTTCACCACGAGCTTGTAGCGGTCGTCGCGGAGCATCCGCTGCGGGTAGGGGAAGTGGTGCCCGTGGAACTCGGCGAGCAACTCCGTGCGCCAGGCGGGCCGTTCGCCGCGCACCAGCGGCAGCAGGCTGCGGCTGTCCACCGCCGGCGCCGGATCGCAGCCGGCCAGCTCCAGGACGGTCGCGGTGCAGTCGGTGAGCGAGGCGAACTCGTCCCGGACCTGCGGCGGTTGGCCCGGCACCCGGACGATGCCGGGGATGCGGTAGATGTCCTCGTACATCGCCGGGCCCTTGTCGTGCAGCCGGTGCGCGCCGGTGAACTCGCCGTGGTCGGCGGTGAAGAACACCGACGTGGTGCCGGTCAGGCCCAGCTCGTCCATCCGGGTCAGGATGCGGCCGATCTGCTCGTCGATGAGCGTGACGTAGCCCCAGTACACGGCGATGAGCTTGCGGGTGACCTCGATCGGCATCGTGTCGAACGTCCAGTGCGCGCTGTAGTTGCGCTGCACCGGCGGCTTGCCCTCGAAGGTCTCGGCGATCGAGGGCGGCAGCTCGACCAGCGCCGGGTCGTACCGGTCGAAGTACGCGTCCGGCAGCAGGTAGGGCAGGTGCGGCCCGAAGAAGTGGGTGGCCTGGAAGAAGGGCCGGCCGGTGGCGGCGTAGCGCTCCAACTGCTCGATGGTCCGGGTGGCCAGGTAGTGCTCGAAGGTGGCCTCCACCGGCTGGTGCAGGCGCGCGGCCAGCAGGTTGCCGGGGTTGCCGTTGGGCATGGTGCCGCGCACCGGCTCGGAGATGCGGTACGGCGGCAGGCCGTTCGCGTCGAGGTAGGCGAGGTAGTCGGGATGGTCCACCGGGTTGTGCCAGCCGGCCAGATCCGGGCCCTCGAAGCCGTACGACGCCGCGTTGCGCAGGGTGCCGCCGTGCCACTTGCCGACCAGGCCGAGCTGGTAGCCGCGCTCGGCGAGGGCGGCGGGGAAGGTGAAGACGTCCTCGCGCAGGTCCTCCAGGTAGCCGACGTTGCGCTCGTGGTTGGCCAGCAGCCGGTGGCGGAACGGCGCCTGGCCGGTGAGCAGGCTGGCCCGGGCCGGCGTGCAGATCGCGGTGGGCGTGTAGAAGCGGTCGAAGCGGGTGCCGCCGGCCGCCAGCCGGTCCAGGTGCGGGGTGGCCACGTGCGGGTTCCCGTACGCGCCGAGGGTGTCCACCCGGTGCTGGTCGGTCATCAGGAACAGGATGTTCACTTGCCGTACGCCTTCGTGAAGGCGGCGCCCTCGTAGTAGGCGGACGGCGCCGGCGCCTTCTCCAACTGGCCGGTGCCCACGAAGAAGCGGGCGAGGCCGTTCAGCCAGGTGTCGACGGTGCCGTCCTTCGTCTTCGCCACGAGCTGCGCGGTGGTGAGGAGTTGGACGTTGGCCGCGTCCGCGCGCACCTGGGCCTCGGTGACCTGGAGCATCTTCGCGGACAGGCCGATCGCCTGGTCCTTGTGCGCGACCCGCCAGTCGTTCGCCGCCTGGAGCACCCGGACGACCTTCGCGTCACGGGACGGGTCGGCCTTGGGCCCGGAGACGAAGGCGGTCGGGAAGGCGTGATCGGGGAAGTCCCGGTCGGCGGCGAGCTCCACCAGCTTCGGCTTGCGCTTCTTGATCGTGTCGATCAGCGGGTAGTAGAAGCCGGCTCCGTCGATCTGCCCCGCGGAGAACGCCGACACGATGGTGGCCGGGTCCATCGCCACCTTCTTGATGTCGGAGATCTTCATCCCCGCCTTGTCCAGCGCCAGGTCGAGGATCATCTCGCCCGACGTGCCTTCCGTCACCCCGACCTTCCTGCCCTTGAGCTGCTCGATCGAGGTGATGCCGGGCTGCGCGATGACCCGGTCGGCGTAGGTGAGCGTGTCGACGGCGATCAGCTTCGCCTTGCCGCTGGCGGGCAGCCACAGGGCGCCCGGGCCGATGTAGCCGTAGTCGAGGTCGCCGGAGCCCAGCGCCTGGATCTGGATCGGGCCGTTCGTGAAGACCTTGACGCTCGCGCTCAGGCCCTCCTTCTTCCACAGCCCCTGGTCGTCGGCTATCGCCAGCAGGCTGGAGCCGTTGAAGTCGCCGATGTAGCCGAAGCGGACCTTGGTGCCCCCGCCCGAGCCGCCGGAGCTGTTCGAGGAGCACGCGGCTGCGGTGAGTGACAGGGCGGACGCGGACAGTGCGGTGACGAAGCCGCGCCGGCTCATCGGGGCCATGACGGGGGTCCTTTCGGGAGGGCTGGGGAGCCTTGGGGGAGAAGGGAGGGAGGAAGGGGTTCGGGGAGGAAGGGGGTGCGGGGGCGGAAGGGGAGCCGGGCGGGCCGGGCGGGCCGCCGTCAGGTGCCGGTCAGGGGCCGGGCGGGCCGCCGGTCAGGTGCCGGCGCCCGCCGGAGCCTGGGCGTCGCCGCCCGCCGGTTTCCGCGGGTCCGGTCCGGCCGGGGCCTGGTGGTAGACGGCCTGCCACACCTGGTTGCGCAGAGCGGCGAACCCGGCGGACAGCCGGATCTCCTCGGTCCGGGGATAGGGCAGGTCCACGTCGACCACGGCGTGCACCCGCCCGGGCCTGGCGGCCATCACCACGACCCGCTGGGCGAGGTAGACCGCCTCCTCCACGTCGTGCGTGACGAACATGACGGTGCGCCGCTCCTTGCTCCAGGTGTCCAGCAACTGGTCCTGGAGCTGCACCCGGGTCAGCGCGTCCAGCGCGCCGAACGGCTCGTCCATCAGCAGCACCTCCGGATCGACCGCGTACGCCCGGGCGATCGCGCAGCGCTGCTTCATCCCGCCGGACAGCGTCTTCGGCAGCGCGTCCGCGAAGTCCGTCAACCCGACCAGCTCGATCGCGTGGTCCGCGCGCGCCCGGCGCTCCCCGGCCGGCATGGAGGTCAGCCGCAGCCCGAACTCCACGTTGCGGCGCACCGTCAGCCACGGGAACAGCGCGTACTGCTGGAAGATCACCCCGCGGTCGGGCCCCGGTCCGGTGACCGGCCGGCCGTCCACGGACACCCCGCCCGAGGTGGGCTCCACCAGCCCCGCGGCCATCCCGAGCAGCGTGCTCTTCCCGCAGCCGGACGGGCCGACCACGGTGACGAACTCCCGCTCGCCGACGTCCAGCGACACCCCGCCCAGCGCGGTGAACGTCCCGCTTTTCACCGGGTACGTCTTGACGGCGTCCCGGAAGGAGATCTTGTGTGTCATCGTCGCTCCTGCCAACCGGTGAGACGGCGCTCGGCCAGCAGCAGCAGCCGGTCCATGACCAGGCCCAGCACGCCGATGGTGATCAGTCCCACGAAGATCGTGTCGAGGTCGTAGTACGTCTCGGCGTGCTGCATCCGGAAGCCGAGGCCCTGCTGCGCGGCGATCAGCTCCGCGGCCACCAGGGTGGACCAGGCCGCGCCCAGCCCGATCCGCATGCCGACCAGGATGAACGGCGCCGACGCCGGGATGACCACCTTCAGGAAGATGGTGCGGTCCCGCGCGCCCAGCACCCGCGCCGCGTCGACGAGGGTGCGGTCCACGTCGAGCACGCCCTGGAAGGTCGCCACCACGCTGGACAGGAAGGCCGCCAGGAAGATCACGAAGATCTTGGGCGTCTCGCCGATCCCCATCAGGACCACCGCCAGCGGGATCACGGCCAGCGGCGGGACGGTGCGGAAGAACTGGACGTAGGGCTCGAACAGCCCGCGGGCGATGGGGTACCAGCCCATGAGGAAGCCGACCACCACCGCCAGCACGGTGCCGAGCAGGAAACCGGTGAGCACCCGCCGCAGGCTGGCGGCGATGTCGTCCTCCAGGGTGCCGTCGCCCAGCAACTGGCCCGCCCGGCGGGCGACGGCGACCGGGCCGGGCAGGTCGTGCACGCCCCGGGAGGCCAGCAGCGCCCACAGGCCCACGCCGACCGCGACGGCGATCACGTTCAGCAGCAGGCGCGGCGCGCCGCGGCGCCAGTCGAGCGGCCTGGCGGTCGCCGCCCCCGCCGCCGGCGGGGCGTCCTCCGCTCCGGCCGCGGCGGCCGCGCCCGTCCCCGCCGCGCCCGTCCCCGCCGAGGGTGCCCCCGCCGACGGTGCCCCCGCGGACGGTTCACCGTCCTTCCCGGTCGTCGCCAGGTCCATCGTCGCCTCGCTCCGTTCGTGCCTGCTCATCGGGTGCCTCCGTGGCCGCCGCGTCCGGCCGTGCCCGCCGGGGCGGCGCCCGCCGCCGCTGCGGCGGCGGTCGTACGCCGCGGGTCGGTCCTCCGCGCTGGGGTGGCGGTTCCGGTTCCGTGCACGGGCTCCCCGGCCGGCGGCCGGGCCGCCGCCGCTGCCGGCCGCGCCGGGTGGTCGTGAAGCTGGGGCGAATCCCGCAGTACCAGCGCGATGCCGCCCAGCGCCGCGCCCGCCTCGCCGAGCGCCGCCCGGCGCAGGTCCACGCGGTCGCGGGCGACCGGCAGCAGGCCGGCGGCCAGCTCGCGCTCGACCGGGCCGGTCAACGCGTCCCCGGCGGCCACGAGTTCGCCGCCCAGGACGATCACGCCGGGGCCGATCGCGTGGCACACCGCGGCCAGCACGGTGCCGGTCCGCCGTCCCACCTCGGCCAGCACCGCGACCGCCAGATCCTCGCCGTCGCGGGCGGCGGCCGTCACGTCGCCGATGTCGGCGGCCCGGCCCCCCGCCGCGCGGTAGGCGTCGAGCACCGCACCCACCGAGGCCACCGTCTCCAGGCAGCCGGAGCCGCCGCACTCGCAGGCGGCGCCGTCCGGCACGACCGTGATGTGGCCGAACTCGCCGGACAGGCCGTAGGCGCCGCGGTGCGGGGCCCCGCCGACGATCAGCCCGCCGCCGACGCCGTGCGACAGCCGCAGGTAGAGCACGTCCGTCCCACCGGCCGCCGCGCCCCAGGTCGACTCGGCGAGCGCGGCCAGGCGCGTGTTGTTGTCCACCAGTACCGGAACTTTGAAGCGCTCCTCCAACAGTCGGGAGACGGGGCCCGGCTCCATCGAACCCCGGCCCGCGCCGGTCGCGGAGACGGCGGCGGAGGCAGCGGAGGCGGAGGCGGGGGCCGCGGACGTGGCGGTGGACGACGCGGACGTGCCGCCGAGGGTGGCCCCGGCAGCGGTCCCGGCGGCGCCCGGGGCGCCCGGCGCGGGCGGGACGGCCGGACCGGCGGGCTCGGCCGGTACCGGCGTGGCGTGCACGCCGTTCGCCCGGCCCGGCGCGGGGGCGCCCGGTTCGTCCGTGAGCCTCGCCGTGGCGGCGGGGTCGTCCGTGCCGACCGGCTCCGCCGCGTCCAGGGACCCCACGACCGGGCCGACGACGCCCACACCGATCGCGCTGAGGGCGTCCAACCGGAGCGAGTCGCCGGCGAGGCCGCGGATCAGGCGCTCGGCCAGGGCGACGCGGTCGCTCCAGGCCAGGTCCGGCCCGTGCGGCTCGCTCGCCGAGCCGACCACCTCGTGGGCCACGTTGACCGCCGCGACGTGCACGGCCCGCCGCGCGAAGTCGATACCGATCGCCAGCCCGGCCTCGGGGTTGAGGGCGAGGCGCTCCACCGGACGGCCGCGCTTGCGCGGGCCGGCCTCGGGTGCCGCCGCGACCACCGCGCCGTTGCCGACGAGCGCGCCGACGATGTCGTACAGGGTGGTGCGCGACAGACCGCAGCGCGCCCCCAACTCGCCGCGGCTGAGCGGCCCGTGCGTGCGCAGCAGGTCCAGCACCAGTTGCTCGTGGCCCCGGCGCAGCCGGGACAGGAGGCCGTCGTGTTGCTGCATGCCGACAGGATGCGGACCCGGGGATTTTTTCGTCAATGCTCCGGAAAAAAGAACCGGGTCCCGCCCGGTTAGCCGCCGGGCGCCCAACACCCCAGCTCACAAGGGAATATGACGTCCCCTCAGCAGTGTTGCGGCCGGGCGAACTTTATCGCGCGGGTTACATCCGCTTCACGGTGGTTCACAATCGGGCCGCGCTCACGCGTCGCGGACACAGCGGAAACCGAGGTTGCCCGTGGTGCTGTCGGGCGTGTTGGAGGTGCGCGCGGCGACCCGGTAGCGGTTGCAGTAGGAGTGGTGGCACAGGTACGAACCCCCGCGCATCACCCGGGAGGTGCCGCGGCCCGGACCGGTCGGGTTGGCGCGCGGGCCGGCCGGGTGCGCGGTGGTCCACCAGTCGGCGCACCACTCCCAGACGTTGCCCGCCATGTTGTACAGGCCGAAGCCGTTGGGGGCGAAGGCGTCGGCGGGGGCGGTGCCCTCGTACCCGTCCTCGGCGGTGTTCCTCGTGGGGAAGCGGCCCTGCCAGATGTTGCAGCGGTGCTCGCCGCCAGGCGTCAGCTCGTCGCCCCACGGGTAGCGGCGCTGCTCCAGCCCGCCGCGGGCGGCGTACTCCCACTCCGCCTCGGTCGGCAGCCGGCCCCCGGCCCACCGGCAGTAGGCGGCGGCGTCCGCCCACGACACGTGCACCACCGGGTGCCCGCCGAGGTCGTTCAGGCCGCTGCCCGGGCCGAGCGGCTCCCGCCACCACGCGCCCGGCACGCCGCACCACCACGGCGTGTGCTCGGGACGGGCGGCCCCGCGCCGCAGGTGCGTGGGCAGGAACCCGGCGAAGACGTACGACCAGCCGAACCGCTCCGCTTCGGTGACGTGCCCGGTGTCCGCGACGAACGCGGCGAACCGCTCGTTGGTCACCGCGCACGCGTCGATCCGGAACGGCCGCAGTGTCACCGGCCGCACCGGCCCCTCCCCGTCGGCGGCGAACCCCTCGGTGTCGTCCGTCCCCATCAGGAACCGGCCGCCCGGCAGCAGCACCGAGCCGTCCGCGTCCGCCGCTCGGCCGCCGCCGCTGCGCTCCGCGCGGCCGCCCGCCGCCGCTTCGCCGTCGCCCGCCGCCGTGTCGAGCAGGACGGGGCCGGGGGACGGGGCCGGGCCGTGGGCGAGGCGCCCGCCGCGGCCTCCGGGCGCGTCTCCGGCGCCGGGTCCCTCCGCGCGCCCGGGGGCGCAGCAGGACGGCGGATGCTGCTCGGCTTCACTCATGGCGCGGTCCCCACTTCGGTGTCGACCGCACATGATAAGCCGACGCCCGTGCCCGGCCCGGGCCCGCGCCGACCCGCCGACCCGCGCCCGCGCCGACCCGCTGACCTGCGGCCGGGTCGGCCCTCTCCTGCTGGACGGACGCGGCGCCCCGGGGTTTCCGCCCGGGCCGGACGGCCCCCGGACGGCCCCAACCGGGGACCGTCCGGCCCCAGCGCCGGACCCGGTCCGCGCGCGAGGATGGAGGGGAGGCGGGCGCCACGGCCCCGGCTGCCGACCCGCGGCGATCCTGCCGTGCGCGGAGCAGCCGCTCCCGGGCCGCCGCCCGGCACCCCGCTGGAGGAGACCATGTTCAGCTCGCCGATGTCCGTCGAGGACGTGATGACCCGCACCGTGGTCGCCCTCGGCAGGGAGGCCGGCTTCAAGGAGATCGTCAGGACGATGAAGCGGTGGAAGGTCAGCGCGCTGCCCGTGCTGGAGGGCGAGGGCCGGGTGGTCGGCGTGGTCTCCGAGGCGGACCTGCTGCCGAAGGAGGAGTTCCGCGCCACCACCCCGGACCGGTCGGACCGGGAGGAGCGGGCCCGCGACGTGGAACGGACCGGGGCCGTCACCGCCGACCGGCTGATGACCGCCCCCGCGGTGTGCGTGCACGCCGACTCCACGCTCGCCCAGGCCGCCCGGATCATGGCGGTGCGCGGCGTCAAACGGCTGCCGGTGATCGACGCGGGAGGAAAGCTGCGCGGCATCGTCAGCCGCTCCGACCTGCTCAAGGTCTTCCTGCGCACCGACGAGGAGATCGCCGACGAGGTGCGCGGGCAGGTCGTCGAGGCGCTCTTCCCGGATGATCCGGACCCGCGGGTCCAGGTCCGCGAGGGGCGTGTCCGGCTGACCGGCGCCGTGCGGGAGCCGCGGCTGATCCCGACCGCGGCCCGGCTGGCGCGCGCGGTCGAGGGCGTCGTCGGGGTGGAGTGCGAACTGCGGGGCGCGGACGCGGCCGCCCCGGCCGCCGGATGAGCCACCGCGGCGCGCCGCCGCGCGCCGCCCGGGCCGGGTCCGGACCCGGCCTTCGGACCGGACCCGGACCCGGCCTTCGGACCGGACCCGGACCCGGCCCTGTGACCGGACCCGCACCCGGCCCTCGGACCGGACCCGGCCCCGACCCCGCGGGGTGGACCGGCGTGCGCCGAGCGGGCGGAATCACGGGCGGAATCCGGTCGGCGCCCCTGTCGGTGTGCGGCTGCCGCGCCGCCCGCCGTTAGCGTGCGGGCTGCGGGCGACAGCGTCGCGATGTCACGGGCGGAGGATGCGGTGGGCAACAGCCTTGGCGACGACGGCCGCCGGCCTGGGCGCGAACTGGACCACCTGCTCGACGAGATGCAGGCCCGCGCCGACGCGGTGGCCGGCACGCGGGCCCGCGTCCACGGCCTGCTGGAGGCGCTGCTGACCGTCGGCGGCGAACTGGACCTGTCGCAGGTGCTGCGGCGCATCGTGGAGTCCGCGGTCACCCTGGTCGACGCCGAGTACGGCGCGCTGGGCGTGATCGAGGGCACCCGGCTGTCGGAGTTCCTGACGGTGGGGGTGTCCGAGGAGCAGGCGGGGCGGATCGGCGCGCTGCCCTCCGGGCACGGGATCCTGGGCGAGCTGATCAGGAGGCCGCAGCCGCTGCGGCTGTCGGAGCTGTCCGCGCACCCGTCGTCGTACGGCTTCCCGCCCGACCACCCGCCGATGCGCTCCTTCCTGGGCGTGCCGATCCGGGTGCGCGACGAGGTGTTCGGCAACCTCTACCTCACCGAGAAGCGCGGCGGCGCGGACTTCGACGCGGAGGACGAGACGATCCTGCGGATGCTCGCGGTCGCCGCCGGTGTCGCGATCGAGAACGCCCGCCTGTACCAGGCGGCCCGCGACCGGCAGCGCTGGTTGGAGGCGAACGCGCAGATCGTCCGCGCGCTGCTGTCCGGTGCCCCGCAGGCCGAGGTGCTGGAGGGCATCGTCGGCCACGCCGGCCGCATCCTGAACGCCGACCTCGGCGTGCTCGCGCTGCCCGTCACCGGGAGTGCCGACCTGCGCGTGGCGATCGCGCTGGGCGTGGACGCCGACGCGCACCGCGACCTGGTGCTGCCGGTGGACGGCTCGTTCATGGGCGCCGCGCTGGCCACCGGCGAGCAGATCGCCACCGCCGACATCCAGCAGGACCCCCGGGTCACCGCGGGACCGCCGCGGTGGAGCGGCCTCGGCCCGGTGGTGGCGGTGCCCATGGTCACCGACGACGGGGTGCGGGGCGTGCTGCTGCTGGCGCGCAAGGAGCGGGCGGCCCCCTTCAGCGAGGAGGAGACCGCCCCGCTGCTCGCCTTCGCCGGGCAGGCGGCCCTGGCGATGGAGCTGGCCGCCCGCCGGCGGGACGCGGAGCAGGTGGCGGTGCTGGAGGACCGTGACCGCATCGCCAGGGACCTGCACGACATGGCGATCCAGCGGCTGTTCGCGACGGGCATGACGCTCCAGAGCACCCTGCGGTTCGTGGACCACCCGCAGGCCACCGAGCGGATCATGCGGGCCGTGGACGACCTCGACGAGACGATCAAGATCATCCGGACCACGATCTTCGGGCTGCGGGCCCGGGAGGCCGAGCGCCGCGGCGGCGGGCTGCGCTTCACCCCGTCCCTCCAGATGGAGGGGCCGATCGACGCGCAGGTGCCCGCGGCGATCGCGGAGGAGGCCGTCGCCGTCCTCGACGAGGCGCTGTCCAACGTCGCCCGGCACGCCGAGGCGTCCAGCGTCCTGATCCGGCTCACGGTCGCCGCCGGCACGCTCACCCTGACCGTCCGCGACGACGGCGTCGGCATCGCCCCGGACGCCCCGCGCGGCGGCCTGCGCAACCTCGCCGAGCGCGCGGACGGCCTCGGCGGCACCTTCCACGTCGGCCCCGCCCCCGACGGCGGCACCCGCCTGCGGTGGAGCGTGCCGCTCGAAGGCCCCGGCGCGGGCTGACGCCCCGGCGCGGGCTGACCTGCGCGCACCCCGCCCGCGGCGTCGGTACGCCGGCTCAGTCGGTCCCTGCCCCCTCCTGCGGCAACGCCGTCGTGAACGCCGTACCCGGCGCCACCGTCCGGGCCTGCCCGCCCACCACGATCCGGACGGGCCCCCGGTCGGAGTCCGGCACGCTCACGTGCAGCCGGCCGGACCGCAGCGTGACGCCCACCCCCCAGTGGCCGCGGTAGTGCAGCGACAGGCGGAACCGCGACAGCTCCGGCAGCGGCACCGGGTCCAGGCACAGCGCGCCGAGACGCGGTTCGAGACCCGTCAGGCACCGCTGCACCAGGTCGAGGGTGCCGCCCATGGCGCCCAGGTGGATGCCCTCGCCGGTGGTGCCGCCCTGCACGTCGGCCACGTCGCCCAGCAGTGACTGCCGCACGTGGCTCCACGCCTCGGCCCGGCGGCAGCGCGCCAGCACCCATCCGTGGACCAGCTCGCTCAGCGTCGACCCGTGGCTGGTCCGGGCCAGGTAGTGGTCCACGGTGGCGGTCCAGGTCTCCTCGTCGAGACGGTGCCCGAGCCGCCGGAACAGCCCGGCCAGCTCCGGCATCGGGAACAGGTAGCCCAGCATCAGCACGTCGGCCTGCTTGGACGCCTGGTAGCCGTTGACGCTGTCCCCCTCGGCCTCCAGGATGCGGTCCAGGCGGCGGATGTCGCCGTACCGGTGCCGGTAGCCGTCCCAGTCCAGCTCGGCCAGCTCGCCGTACCCGTCGAACTGGCTGACGACGCCCTCGTGGAAGGGCACCCGCAACCGGTGGGAGACGTCCTCCCAGCGTTCCAGCTCGGCCCGGCCCAGCCCGATCCGTTCGAACAGCTCGTCCCGGCGCGGCGCGGGGAGGAGGCCGGCGGTCTCCAGGGCCCGGCACAGCACCCACGCCGCCGTCACGTTGGTGTAGGCGTTGTCGTCCAGACCCGGCCGGGACGCGCCCGGATAGGCGTCGTGGTACTCGTCCGGGCCGACGATCCCCTCGATGCGGTACGCGGCGCGGCCCGGGTCCCACCGCGCGGCGTCCGCCCAGAAGCGCGCGATCTGGAGGAGCATCTCCGCGCCCTGGCCGTGCAGGAACTCCGCGTCGCCGGTGGCCTGGTAGTACTGCCACACGTTGTACGCCACCGCGGAGCCCACGTGGTGCTGGAGCCGGGAGTGGTCGGGCAGCCACCGGCCGGAGCGCGGGTTGAGGTGCAGGCGCTGCGTCTCCTCCCGCCCGTCGCTGCCGCTCTGCCAGGGGTACATGGCGCCCTTCCGCCCGGCCTCGGCGGCGTTGCGGCAGGCGGCCCCCAGCCGGCGGTGGCGGTAGAGCAGGAGCGCGCGGGAGACCTCGGGCAGGTGCAGGTTCAGGTACGGCAGCACGAACAGCTCGTCCCAGAAGACGTGCCCCCGGTACGCCTCTCCGTGCAGGCCCCGCGCGGGCACCCCGACGTCCAGGGCCGCGGTGTGCGGGGACAGCGTCTGGAGGACGTGGAAGAGGTGCAGCCGCAGCACGTGCCCCGCCCGGCCAGGCGCCTCCAGGTCGGCCCGCTGCCACAGCTCCTCCCACGCCGTGGTGTGCGAGCGCAACAGGGCGCTGAAGCCGGCGGCCCGCTCGGCGCGGGCGAGCGCCGCGTCCAGCGGGTCGCCGATGGCGGGGTCCCGGGTGGTGTGCACCGCGACCGCCTTCTCCACGGCGACCGGTGCTCCCGGGCGCACCGGCACCGTCAGGAGGAGGGAGGCGCGCCCCCCGCCGGCGGTCCGGGCGGCCTCGGCGGCCCCGGCGGTCTGCTCGGCCCGGCCCGGCGGGCCGCCGACGACGCGGGTGCGGCAGGCCATGGCCACGCCGATGCCGGAGCCGGACGTCCGGCAGCTGAGCGTGACGGTGTCGGGACGGGGCGCGCCGGCCTTCAGGTCGGTCAGGTGGCGGCCGTCCAGGTCGCGGTAGCGCTCCACCCCGCCGTTGACGACGCGCCCGTCCAGCCCGGACTCGATCTCCAGCTCGCCCGACCACCCGGCGGCCGTCACCTCCACGCGCTGGCCGGCGAGGTGCGGATCACCCATGTGCACGAGGCGGGTCTCCTCGACGGCGGTCTCCCGCCCGTCCCGGTCCCGCAGCCGCATCCGCCGCGTCAGGGTGCCCCGCCGCAGGTCCAGTTCCTGCGTGTGGGCGAGTACCTGGCAGGTGTCGGGGGACAGCCACGGGCCGCCCCGGGCGCGGACCCGCAGCGGCAGCCAGTTGGGCAGGTTGACCATGTCCTCGTTGTCGACCTCGTGGCCGGCCACCTGCGAGGTCAGCCTGTTGTAGCAGCCCGCCGCGTAGGTCCCCGGGTAGTGGACCCCGTCCGCGACCGACTCCGCCGCGGCGCCGCGGGTCGCCAGGTAGCCGTTGCCGAGCGTGCACAGCGCCTCGCGCAGCCGCTCGCGCGCGGGGTCGTAGCCGTCGTAGCACCAGGTCCAGCGGTTCGGCGCGGGCGCGGTACCCCTCCCGGCCGGAACCGGCGGGCGCGGTCGGCGGTCCGTGCTCACATCTGTCCGATGCGGCGGCCGCTGACGGCCGCGGGGATCACCCGCACCCACAGGGGGCGGTCGCCGCCGGCCCAGGGGTCGGCCGGCCGGGTCTCGTCGAGGCGGCGGGCCTCGGGGGAGTCCTCCACACGCTCGGCGTGCCCGGTGAGCAGGACGCTCCAGCCCAGGGCCGTGCTGTCGTCGACCTGGTCCACCTCGAAGGAGACGGCCGTGCCGTCCCGCGGGGCGGCGTCGCCGTGCGGGGAGGTGCGGTAGACGACCGTCCCGGCGTCGACGGCGTAGTTGACGGGGAACGCGACGGGGGCCGGATCGGCCGGCAGCACCACCCGCCCCACCCCGCGCGGTCCCAGCCGGTCCCAGCACTCCTTGCTGGTGAGGCGGACGAGGACCGGCCGCGGCGCGCGGTCCGCCTGGCCGGGCGGCGCGTCGGCGCGGCCCGCGAGCAGTTGCTGCGAGGTGACGCCCAGGGCCGCGGCGACCCGGTACAGCCCGCCGGGATCGAAGTCGGTGCCGACCGCGGCGAGTTGGCGCAGGTAGCGCGGCGACATGCGCGCCTGCTTCGCGAGTTCCTTCTCGGTCATGCCGAGCTGGCGCCTGCGCTCGGTGATGTGGCGCCACAGCAGGTCCGGGTCGGAGGCGTGCGCCTCGGGACCGACGTTCCCTTCCACGCGTTCTCCTCCTTACGGGAGGCGTCCTCACGGGAGGTGGCGGGGCGACCGCCCTGCCGCGCCGGTCAGGGCTCCCGTGGTGGCGCGGGCGGCACCCCGCGCCGGACGGCGGTACTCCTTCCAGCGTCGCGCACAACGCGCGACGCCGCCAACACCTCCGATCCCCCCTCCCCGGCCCGACGCCCACCGGACGCCGACCAGGACGGAGACCAGGGCTGCGGCGAGGCTCCGGCGCGGTGCGCGGGTGCGCGGGCGTCGTGGGCCTCGTGGGGCGGCCGGGCGGCCGATCCTTCGCACGCACGGCCGGTGGCCCCCCGAGCGCGGCGGGTCAGGTACGGTGCCGGCGCCACACCGGGCCGACCGACGCCCACTCGCGGTCCAGGTCGGCCGCGCGCCGCCGATTCAGCGCGCAGCACACCGCGGCGCCGCCGCCGCAGGCCGCCAGCGCCGTCCCGGAACCGACCAGCAGGCCGACGGCGATCGCCTCCGACTTCACGCCGCGCGAGTCGGCGGGCGGCTGGTGCACGGCGCCGGCGGGGTCGATCCAGATGGTGGTGCGCGTGCCGGCCGGGGTACCGGGTGCCACCAGCGTGGTGCCGGTGCGCGAGTCGTGGCCCGGCTCGTGCCAGCGCACCGTGGCGCGCACCTCCTCGCCGTTCGGGCCGACACCGGTGACGGCCGTGGGCGGCGGTGCCTTGTGGGTGACGACGGCCGGGACCTGCCTCCAGTCCGCGGGAAGCCGGCCGGCGTCCGCCACGACGGACAGCCCCGCCTCCACCCCGGCCATCGGTGCCCCCACCACCAGCAGCAGGCCCGCCACGAGCCGGGTCCACGCCTCCAGGCGGTCGCTCCCGCGCCTGAGCGGATTGCGCCGCCAGCGCCAGAACCGCCGACGCCGGCCGGTCCGCGGACTCGTCTGCCGACCCGTGCCCATGGAAGAAGCCCTTTCGTCGAAGGCTCGCCCATCACCTCGACGGTCCCAGACACCGAGCCCCGGGAGTAGGTCCGGCCGGCCCGACATCCGGGCCCAACGGCACCCCCCGCCCGGCCGCGAGGCCCGCCGGCCGCCCCCGCCCGGGCCGTACGGCGGCCACCTCGGCGGTCCGCGGCCGCCCCGGCAGGGCCGAACGGCCCCGGCCCGCGCTACGGCCGGCCCCTGCCGCCCGGCCGGCCGCTCCGGGAGCGTGGAGGGAGCAGAGCCCCCACGGAGGATGCCATGGCCACGCCGATGCTGGACGAGACGACACTGGACACGCTCATCTCGGCCGCGGTCGCGGCCCCCTCGATCCACAACTCCCAGCCCTGGCGCTACCGGCTGGACCCCGCCACGCTCACCATCGAGGTGCACGCGGCCCCGGAACGGATGGTCCGGCACGCCGACCCCGACGGGCGCGCCCTGCACCTGTCGGTCGGCGCCGCGGTGTTCAACCTGCGCGTCGCGGTGGCGCACTTCGGCTGGGAGCCCGTGGTCCGGCTGCTGCCCCGGCCGGCCGACCCGGGCCACCTCGCGTCGGTGCGGCTGGCCGGAGTGCGCCCGGGCCCGGGCGGCCGGGAGCCCGACAGCCGGCGGCCGCGGGAACGGACGGCCGACGGCGCGGAAGCGGAGGGCCGTACGAGGGGAACCCGCACCGGCGGAACCCGTACCGGCGACGGCTCCGCCCCCGGCCTGTACGACGCGCTGTGGCGCCGGCACAGCAACCGCTTCCCCTTCGCCGACCGCTCCGTGCCCGCGGCCGTGCTGCGGGCGCTGGTGTCCGCGGCCGAGCGCGAGGGGGCGCGGCTGGTCCTGCCCGACCCGGCGGAGACCGAGCGGCTGCTCGAACTGACGGCGCGGGCCGACTGGTACGAGTCCGCGGACCCGCGGCGCCGGGTGGAGAGCCGCTCGTGGGTGCGGGACGGGGCCGCCGACGGGGTGCCGTCCTCCGCGATCGGGCCGCGCGACGAGGCCGGGCGGATGCCCGTCCGGGACTTCTCCGCCCAGGGGTCGGTGCGCAGGCCGCCGCCCGAGCCCTTCGAGCCGCACCCCGTGGTGGGCGTGCTGTCCTCGCACCGCGACGTCCCCGCGGACTGGCTGCGCGCCGGCCAGGGACTGGAGCACGTGCTGCTCCTCGCGACCGCCCACGGCCTGCGGGCGTCCCTGCTGCACCAGGCACTGGAGTGGCGCGAGCTGCGCTGGGTGCTCAACGACCCGCACGGCGGGATCGGCCACGTGCAGATGCTGCTCAGGCTGGGATACGGTCCGGAGACCGCCGCCACCTCCAGGCGGCCGGTCGGGGACGTCCTGGAGCCTCCGAAGTGGCCCGGCCGGTGAGGGCCGCCGCCCCCTCGACGCGCGGGGCGGGCCGGGGCGCGCGGCGCGGGGCCCGGCCGGCGTCCGGGGCGAATGGACCGTTCGGCCCTAGAGGCAGGGGCGGCCGTGGCCCGATGATCGGAGCACCGGGCGGGGACTACTGGGCGGAGGGCCGGGAGACATGAGCGACGCGCGGCGGTCGACACCGCACGAACCGATCAGGGTGTTCCTGCTGGACGACCACGAGGTCGTCCGCAGGGGCGTGCACGACCTGCTGGACGCCGAACCCGACATCGAGGTGATCGGTGAGGCCGGCACGGCGGAGCAGGCGCTCGCCCGCGGGCCCGCGCTGCGGCCCGACGTCGCGGTGCTGGACGTGCGGCTGCCGGACGGGGACGGGATCACCGTCTGCCGCGAGCTGCGCTCGCGCATGCCCGACCTGGGGTGTCTGATGCTCACCTCGTTCGACGACGACGAGGCGCTGCTGGACGCGATCATGGCGGGCGCCGCGGGATACGTCCTGAAGCAGATCAGGGGGTCGGACCTGGTCTCCGCCGTGCGGACCGTCGCGTCGGGGCAGTCGATGCTCGACCCGGCCACCACCACGCGGCTGATGAGCAGCCTGCGCGGCGGGCAGGAGCCCGAGGAGCCCGGCAACGAGGCGCTGTCGGGGCTGACCCCCAGGGAGCGGGAGATCCTGGGCCTGATCGGCGAGGGGCTGACCAACGCGCAGATCGGCAGGCGGCTGTACCTGTCGGAGAAGACGGTGAAGAACAACGTCTCGCGCCTGCTGGCCAAGCTCGGCGTGGAGCGCCGCGTCCAGGCGGCCGTCATCGCCACGCAGGACGCCGCGCAGGGGCCGGCCCACGACACCCGCCCGAAGCGCGGGCGCCCCTGATCCCCGGCCACCCGCCTTGCGGCGCGGGGCTCCGGGCGTCGCCGCAGCGGTGGTTCAGCCCTCCCGCAGCCACTCGGCGGCCGACCGCTTGATGTCCTGCTCCAGATCGCTGCCCTTGGTCGCGAAGACCCGCCGTACCGGGAACCCGGTCGCTTCGAGCAGGTGGGCCAGGGCGGCGTACTCGACCGGGTGGCGGGCGACCGCCTCCTGGTCGATGTCCACGACGCCGCGGGCGAAGGTGAACGACGCGAAGTCGTAGACGCTCTTGCGGTCGGTGATGCGCCACGCGCCGTCGCGCCGCTCGACGCGGTCGAGGAAGCGGTTGTGGGCGGTGCAGCCGAAGCCGAGCCGGGCGTTCTCTCCGACGAGGATCGCGTTGGTCTCCGTGACGGCCCGGGTGCCGTCGGCGGAGAAGGTCACGTACGGCGCCGTGATGACGTGCTTGGTGCGCAGGTCGGACGTGCCCATGCGCGCGGAGGCGTCCACGAAGTCGGTGGCCGGACCCTCGAACCAGGTGATCTCGATCCGGGCCCCCGGATGGAACAGGGCGCGCAGCCGGTCCCACTCGGCGAGGTCCCGGTGGATCCATCCGGTCATGAGGTCGGCGATGTCCTGGCGGTCCTGCAGCGTGGCGGTCATGTCCCCAGTGTCCGGTCCACGGACCGCGCGGTCCAACGGGCCCGGCGCGTGGCTTGGTTGCCGGAGCAGGAAGCGCGCGGCCCACGCCGACGGCCGTGGAACGCCCGTCCGTGTCGGAACATGTCTCCTTGGTACGGAGCTTGACGCCCAATCCAACACGACACCACACTGTCGCACGGCCCGGGAGGGCCTCCCGCGCACAGCGCCCCCACCGTTCCGTCCCCTCATGCCCGTCCCGCCCACCCCACTGGCGAAGGACCATGCGATGCGACGACCGTTGAGACTCCTCGCGCCCCTCTGGGTGCTCGCGCTCCTGGCCACCGCGCTGGCCGCGATCGCCACGCCGGCCCGCGCGGCGACCCCCGCCACCTCGGTCACCGTGGACGGCGGACAGGGCGGGCGGACCTTCGACGGGATCGGCGCGATCAGCGGCGGCGGGGGCAACTCCCGCCTGCTGAGGGACTACCCGGCCACGCAGCGGTCCCAGATCCTCGACTACCTGTTCACCCCCGGCTACGGCGCCGACCTCCAGATGCTCAAGCTGGAGATCGGCGGCGACGCCAACTCCACCGACGGCGCCGAGCCCTCCGTCGAGCACACCAGGGGGACCGTCGACTGCGACGCCGGCTACGAGTTCTGGCTCGCCGAGCAGGCGAAGGCCCGCAACCCGGCCATCAGGCTCTACGGCCTGGCCTGGGCCGCCCCGGGCTGGATCGACGGCGGCTTCTGGTCCGACGACACCATCGGCTACCTGATCACCTGGCTCGGCTGCGCCAAACAGCACGGCCTGGACATCAGCTACCTCGGCGGCTGGAACGAGCGCGGCCACGACGCCGGCTGGTACGTCCGGTTGCGGGCGGCCCTGGACCAGGCCGGCTACACCAGCGTCCAGCTCGTCGCCGACGACTCCGGCTGGCAGGTCGCGGACGACATGGCCGCCGACCCGGCGTTCAACGACGCGGTGTCCGTCATCGGCGCGCACTACCCCTGTGCGGGCGGGGACGGCGGCAGCGCCGACACCTGCTCGGCAACCGCCACGGCCGAGGACAACGGCAGGCCGCTGTGGGCCAGCGAGAACGGCTCGCTCGACATGGACTCCGGCGCCCCGGCGCTGATCCGCTCGATCGTGCGCGGCTACACCGACGCGCGCATGACCGCCTACCTCAACTGGCCCCTGGTCGCCGCGATCTACCCCAACCTGCCCTACGACACCGTGGGTCTGGCCACCGCCGCCTCGCCGTGGTCGGGCAGCTACGCGATCGGCGAGAACACCTGGGCGACCGCCCAGGTCACCCAGTTCGCCCAGCCCGGCTGGACGTTCGTCGACTCCGCCTCCGGCCACCTCGGCGGCGCGGAGTCGAACGGCAGCTACGTCACCCTCAAGTCGCCCGACGGCACCGACTACTCCACCGTGCTGGAGACTACCACGGCCACCGGGGACCAGACGGCCCACTTCACGGTCAGGGGCGGGCTGTCCACCGGCACCGTCCACGTCTGGGCCACCCACGTCGACGACCCCAGCCCCGCGACCGACTTCGTGCACGTCCAGGACATCACGCCGTCCGGCGGGGCGTACGCGCTCACGATGAAGCCCGGCTGGATCTACACGGTCACCACCACCACCGGCCAGGGCAGGGGCACCGCCGCCGGCCCGGCCCCGCACGCCCTCGCGCTGCCGTACACGGACGACTTCGACGGCGACGCCGGCGGCACCGAGGCGAGGTACCTGTCCGACATGCAGGGCGCCTTCGAGGTCCAGCCGTGCGCCGACGGCCGGTCCGGGCAGTGCGTGCAGCAGATGGCGCCGGTCAGGCCGATCGAGTGGCAGGACGACTCCGACGCCTTCTCCCTGGTCGGCGACCCGACCTGGACCGACTACACGGTCCGGGCCGAGGTCGACCTGCGGCAGGCCGGCACCGCCGAACTGCTCGGCCGCGCCGGCACCCAGAACCGCCCGCAGAGCCACCAGGCGGCGTACGCGCTGCGGGTCGGCGACGGCGGCGCGTGGTCCCTGGTCCGCACCTCCGCGGCCGGGACCTCCACCACGCTGGCCTCCGGCACCCGCGCGGCACTCGGCACCGGTTCCTGGCACGCGCTGGCGCTGGGCTTCTCCGGCGACCTGATCACAGCGAGCGTGGACGGCGCCGCGCTCGGCAGCGTCCACGACAGCACCTACACCTCCGGCCAGGTCGGCATCGGCGTGGCCGGCTACCAGACCGACCAGTTCGACGACCTGTCGGTGACGGCCGACCCGCCGGGCGACATCGGCGGCATCCTCAAGGGCCGCGGCTCCGGCCTGTGCGCCGACGTGCCCGCCGCCAGCCGGACGAACGGCACCCAGGTCGCGCTGTGGGACTGCACCGGCGGCGCCGACCAGCAGTGGACGGCCACCCCGTCCGGGCAACTGACGGTGTACGCCGGCGCGAAGTGCCTGGGCACGGCCGGCGGCGCCACCGCCGACGGCACCGCGGTGCAGATCGGCGACTGCGACGGCACCGCCGCCCAGCGGTGGACGCTCCGCGCGGACGGCGCCGTGGTCAACGCCGCCTCCGGCACGTGCCTGGACGCCACCGGACAGGGCACCGCCGCCGGCACACCCCTGGAGCTGTGGGGGTGCAACGGCGGCAGCAACCAGGCGTGGGCCCGCGGCAGCGTCTCCGGCCCGCTCAAGGGCGCGCAGTCCGGCCGCTGCGTGGACGTCCCCGCGCTCAGCCAGGACAACGGCGCCCAGCCCGCGCTGTGGGACTGCAACGGCGGCGGCAACCAGACCTGGACCTCCACAGCCACGAACCAGTTGACCGTCTACGACACCAAGTGCCTCGACGTCACCGGCGGCGCCACCGCCGACGGCAGCCCGGTGGAGATCTGGGACTGCAACGGCGGCGGCAACCAGCAGTGGCGGGTCCGCGCGGACGGCGCGGTGGTCAACACCGCCTCGGGCAAGTGCCTGGACGCCGTCGGGCAGGGCACCGCGAACAGCACGGCCCTGGACATCCGGACCTGCACCGGCGGCGCCAACCAGAAGTGGGCCCTCGGCTGAGCGGCGCGATCCGCCACCCGCGATCCGCGAGCTGTGGCGGTGACCGGGGGCCGGCGCGCACCGCACAACGCGCGCTGGCCCGCCGGCCCGGTCAGCCGATCTTGATGTTGACGGACTTCGACTGGGTGTACTCGTACATCGCGGCCAGGCCCTTCTCCCGCCCGTAGCCGCTGCGCTTGACCCCGCCGAAGGGCGTCTCCACGCCGCCGGCGAAGTACTCGTTGACGAAGACCTGGCCGACCTCCAGGTCCCTGGCCGTGCGCAGCGCGGTGCCGAGGTCGGCGGTCCACACCCCGGCGGCGAGCCCGTAGTCGCTGTCGTTGGCGAGGGTGACGGCCTCCTCCTCGTCGCGGAAGGTCTGCACGCCCAGCACCGGTCCGAACACCTCCTCCCGGGCGATCCGCATGTCGTTGCGCACCTGCACGAACACGACGGGGTCGACGTAGAAGCCGCCCGCGGGGCGGTCGGCGACGGCCCGGCCGCAGCGGATCGCCGTGGCCCCCTCGGCCTCGCCGATCTCGATGTACCGCCTGACCTTCTCGAACTGGTCGCGGGTGGTGATGGCGCCGATGTCCGGGTCGTCGATGCCCGGCCCCACCGACAGGCGGTCCAGCGCGGCGGTCAGCAGCTCCACGAACCGCTCGGCGATCCGCTCGTCCACCAGCAGCCGGGTGCCGGCCGAGCAGATCTGCCCGGCGTTGACCATCGACGCCTTGACCGCGCCGGCCACCGCCTCGTCGAGGTCGGCGTCCGCGAAGACGATGTTCGCGGACTTCCCGCCCAGCTCCAGCGTCGAGGGGATCACCCGGTCGGCCGCGGCCGCCGCCACCGCGCGGCCGGTGGCCACCGAGCCGGTGAAGGCGAGCCGCCGCACGTCCGGGTGCGCGCACAGCGCGGCGCCGACCTCGGCCCCGGTCCCGGTGACGACGTTGAACAGCCCCGCGGGCAGCCCGCACTCCACGGCGATCCGGGCCAGCCGGAGGGTCGACAGCGGTGTCTCCTCCGACGGCTTGGCCACCACCGCGTTGCCCGCCGCCAGGCACGGGGCGATGCCCCGGGCCGCCTGCTGGAGCGGCGCGTTCCACGGCAGGATGTGGCCGACCACGCCGAACGGCTCGTGCACGGTGTAGGAGACGTACGCCTGGCTCAGCGGGATCGCGTCGCCGTTGAACTTGTCGGCGTACCCGCCGAAGAACTCGAAGTACCTCGCCGCGGACTCGACGTCCGAGGCGGCCTGGGCGAGCGGCTTGCCGTTGTCCAGCGTCTCGGCGCGCGCGATCGACTCCGCGTCGGCCCTGATCGCCGCGGCGATGTCGAGCAGGATGCGGCTGCGCCGGGCCGGCGGCGTCGAGCGCCACACCCGGGCCTGGTCGGTGGCGGCGCGTACGGCCTCGTCGACGGTCTCGGGCGTGCCGTCGGCCACCTCGCCCACCACGGAGCCGTCCGCGGGGTTGACGACGGCGCGGTACCGCCCGGCGCCGCCGCCCACCTCCGCACCCGAGACGAAGCTTCCGTGCCTGCCGAGGACCGGTTCCGCGATGGCGGTCATGACTGCCTTCCGTGTGAGTGCTGTCTGTTCTGCGTCGCCCGCGACCCGGTGGACGTCACCGCGGCGCCCCGACGCCGAACACGTCCATCGCCAGGGCGAGGCTCCGGTAGTGGCCGAGAAGCATGACCAGTTCGTACAGGGCGCGGTCGTCGAGGACCGCCACCGCCTCCTCCGGCAGGGCCGGGCCCTCGCCGGAGGAGGCGGCCAGGTACGCCAGGGCGATGCCGTGGACCGCCCGCTCCACCGCGTCGCGGCCGGGGAAGCGGCCGTCCAGGAGCGCGGCGACCTCCTCCTCGGTCAACCCGGCAGACCGGCCGACCGCCGCGTGCGCGTAGCGCTCGTAGGAGCACCCGGTGACCGCCGCGACGGTCAGGATCGCGATCTCCCGCCCGCGGGCGGTGAGTACCGACGCCGCGCGGAACGCCGCCCCCACCGCCAGCGAGCGGCTGCCGATCCCGGGAGAGAGCAGCGCCAGGCCGAAGGGGCCGAGCAGCCGCTCCTCGTCGTCCTCCAGGCGGAGCAGCGCGCGCTGCGGGGCCCGGGAGCCCTCCAGCACGGTCGCGCGGACACCGCGCTGCTCCTCGTCCAGCTCCGCCGGCCGCGGGGCCCGGTACGTCCGGCTAGCCGTCATCGCGCGCACCGCCGCTCCGGTCGGCCGGCAGTTCGGGGACCAGCCCGCCCCGCACCATCTCGTCCAGGTGCGAGACGGTCTCCCCGGTCGCGGCGAGGGTGCGCGTCACCGTGCGCCCGGCGTAGACCCAGTAGATCCGCATGACACCGGTACCCCGGTTCAGGAAGCGGTGCGGCGTGCCCGCCTTCACCCAGGTCGCGTCGCCGGCCACGAGATCGGTGTACTCCTCGCCGATCTGGACCTGCGCCTCGCCTTCCAGGACGAGGACCGACTCGTCCACGTTGTGGCTGTGCAGTTGCAGCTCACCGCCGGGCTGGAAGACGGTCTGGCCGGTGGTGACCACGGCCGTCTCCGAGTTCCACTCGCCGAGGTACGGCAGGCTGTGGACGGCGCCGCCGCGGGTCACCTCGGTCCGCTCGGCACGCCGCATCACCAGTCGATCGTTCACCGTCATCGCATCGTCCGCTTCGTAGGTCCGCACGTCGTTCTCATCGGTCGTCCTCCCCGGCCGGCGCCGGCAGCGCGATGCCGTGGGCCGCGCCGAGGGCGGTCAGCTTCGCCACGGTGCCCGGCTCGATCGGCACGCCCCGCTCCCTGCTGCGGCGCTGCCGGGACTCCCACGCGTCGCCCGGCGTGCGCACCGGGCGCGCCGGGTCCACCGGGCGGGACTCGCGCAGTTCCCTGATCCGGGCGTCGGCGCTGGCCTTGAACTCCTCCAGCGGACGGAACAGGTCGGGCCGGACCATCAGGATCATGTTCCCGGTGTTGGTCGGCGAGGCGTGGTCGTGGTTGAAGTCGATCGTCTCGCTGCCGAAGGCCGCCCCGTTGAGGGTGCCCGCCAGCATGCCGATGACCAGGTTCAGGCCGTAGCCCTTGTAGCCGCCGATCGGCAGCAGCAGTCCGTGCATCGCCTGAGCCGGGTCGGTGACCGGCTCACCGGTGGCGGTGTCCATCACCCAGTTGTCCGGGATCTGCTCGCCGCGTTGGGAGGCGAGCTTCAGCCGGCCGAAGGAGACCACCGTGGTCGCCATGTCCAGCACCACCGGCGGCTGCTCGCCCGCCGGGATCGCCACGGCCAGCGGGTTGGTGCTCAGCAGCGGTGCCACCCCGCCCCACGGCGCCATGTGGTTGGCGTTGCCGATCGCGCCGTACAGGCCGATCAGGTCGTGCTCCAGGGCGCGGGCGGCGTAGACACCGCCCGCGCCGGCGTGGTTGGAGTTGCGCACCCCCACCCAGGCCAGGCCGGAGGCGGCGGCCTTCTCCGCGGCGAGATCGGCCGCGTAGGTCATCACGACCTGGCCGAAGCCGTTGTCGCCGTCCACGAGCGCGCTCACCGGCGACTCCCGGACGGCCCGCGGCTTCGCGTCGAGGTTGTACCCGCCGGCCCGCACCCGTTCCACGTACGGTGCCAGCCGGGTGATCCCGTGGGAGGGGACGCCCCGGGCGTCCGCCTCCAGCATCCGCTCGGCCACGACGTCCGCGTCCTTCGGCGCGACACCGTTCGACGTCAGCACCCCGGTCACGAACGTGCGCAGCGGGGGCAGCGCGTAAAGGGCGGCTGAACTTTCCACAGCTATCGATCCGTTCTCTCGCAGTTCCACGCGTCCGGCGCTCGGTGGCTCAGACCCGTCGCCGTACGGTCAGGAGATGACCTTGTAGTACGGGGTGATGTCCGCGGGGGCCGTCTTGCCCTTGCTCTTGGCGGCGGTCGCGAAGGCGGTCTTCAGCGTGGCGATGTCCGCCGCGTCCAGCACCGGGGTCGGGTTGAGCACCTTGAGGTAGAACTCGTACGCCTCGGTCGCGTCGGCGGTGTTGGCGCTGCGGGTGTGCTTCTCGATGCTCTTGACGGCCTCGGTCTTGTGCGACCGGGCGTACTCGAGGGCTTCCTTGTCGGCCTCGATGAAGCTCTTGGCGATGGTCGGATTGGCGCTCAGCCACTTGTCCGACACCACGACGGAGTCGGTCGCGTTGGGCAGGTCGGTCAGGTCGCCCAGCAGCCGCATGCCGTGGGTGCGCAGCACCAGGTCGTCGGGGGGCGTGCTCAGCGTGCCCTGTACACCGCCGGTCTCCAGCGCGGTGAACTGGCCGGTGTTGGCGCCGCCGGTGTACACGGTCGTCACGTCGGACCGCTGCATCCCGTTCGCCTCGAGGTAGGCGGTCCAGCCCTCGTCGCTCTCCGTCCCCGGCTGGCCGGAGGAGACCTTCTTGCCCTTCAGGCCCTGGGCGGAGGTGACGGACGGGTTCGTCCAGAGCTGGAGGTTGTAGTGGGACTGGGTCATCCCGATGACGGTGAACTTGCCGCCTTCGAGGATCGCCGAGGCGATGTTCGACCCCTGGGCGTAGGCCATGTCGGCGTGGCCGCCGGCCAGCGCGGAGGTCGAGGCGGTGGCGCCGCCCGACAGGGTGGTCAGCTTGACGTTGAGGCCGTGCTTCTTGAAGATCCCCTGGTCGATCCCGACGAACAGGTCGGTGTAGCTGGCCGAGTTCGACCCGAAGACGATGTTGATGCTGTGGGACGCGGACGCGCCCGAGGACGATCCGCCCGAGGAGCTGGAACACCCGGCGACGGTGAAGGTGACCGCGGCGGCGACCGCTCCGGCGGCCATCAGGCGGGGGCGGCGGGTGCCTCTGGTGGTGGGTCTGGCGGCAGACATCATGGAAGCCTTTCGTCAATGAGCGCTGTGTATGAGGAGGGGTGGAGAGAGCAGGAGGGGAGGAGCGGAGCTGCCGGTCAGTCGTTGATGGACCAGTTGGCGAACCGCTTCTCGCACCAGGCGACGAACGAGTTCAGCAGCAGGGCCGCCACGCAGAGCGTGACGATGACGGCCATCGCGCCGCTGGTGTCGAGCTGCGACATGTGGAACTGGACCATGAAGCCGATGCCGCCGCTGCCCATGAAGAACTCGGCGACGATGATGCCGATCAGCCCGCGGCCGACCGACAGCCGGATGCCGCTGAGGATGAACGGCAGGCTCGCCGGCAGCGCGACCTTGTAGAAGCGCTTCAGCTTCGGGGTGCAGAAGGCGGTGGAGACCCGGCGGTAGTCGGCGTTCAGGGCCCGGCTGCCGGCGACGGTGTTGATGACCAGCGGCAGGATGCCCGACCAGATGACGATGATCACCCGGGAGGTGCTGCCGATCCCGAACCAGAAGATGATCACCGGCAGGAACAGCACGTGCGGGACGGAGTAGAGGATGTCGATGAGGCCGCGCGTCATGTCGTAGAGCACCCGGCTGGCGCCGATGACGAGCCCGATGATCGTGCCGGCGACGATCGATATCAGCTCGCCGATCCCGAACTCCTTCCCGGTCTGGCCGAGCGCGGTGTAGATGTCGCCCTGGGAGTAGAGGTGCTTGCCGGCCACGAGGATCTTCCACGGCGAGCTGGCGAACGTGGGGTCCACCAGGTGGGTCGCCGAGCAGATCTGCCAGGCGGCGAGGAGGATCACGATGCCCAGCAGGTTGTACAGCGGGCTCTGCAGGTTGCGCAGCCGGTCCGACCACGTCATGCGGGGCGCGCGCGCCGGCTTCTGCCGCTTCGCGGCGTCCACGTCCGGGGCCGCCCGGTCGGCGGACGTCTTCGTCACCGTGTCGTTCATTCGGATCGGCTCCTAAACACTGGATTCCGTTGAGGTGGCGGTCACGGACTGCCGGGCCGCTTTCTGCTCCGGATGCAGCGCGTCGAGGATCTCGGAGCAGTACTCGGTGAACTTCGGGTCCAGGCGCCACTGCGCACTGGTCCGGGGCCGCGGCGCCTTGATGGCGACGTCGGCGACGATCCGCCCCGGGTTGCGCGAGAGCACGATCACCCGGTCGGAGAGCAGGACGCTCTCGGTGACGTCGTGGGTGATGAAGACCGCGGTGGTCTTCGGCCCGTCGGGATCGGCCTGCCAGATGCGCAGCAGCTCGTCCTGGAGCGACTCCCGGGTCATCGCGTCGAGTGCGCCGAACGGCTCGTCGAACAGCAGCACGTCGGGGGAGACCGCCAGCGCGCGGGCCAGGTTGACCCGCTGCCGCATGCCGCCGGACAGCTCGTCCGGCCGGGCCTTCATGTACTTCTCCAGCCCCACGGTGTGCAGCAGTTGCCGGGTGCGCTGCCGGGCCGCCTCGTCGAGGCGTCCCTGGACCTCCAGCCCGAACCAGACGTTCTGCTCGACCGTCCGCCAGGGGAAGAGGGACGCGCTCTGGAAGACGATCGCCCGGTTGCGGGCCGGACCCTTGATCGGCGTCCCGTTGACGAGCAGGTCCCCGGAGGCGACCGGCACCAGCCCGGCCACGGCCTCCAGGAAGGTGGTCTTTCCGCAGCCGCTCGGGCCCACGACGGAGATGAACTCCCCGGTGTCGATCGTCAGGTCGATGGAATCGATGGCGACGACGAATTCGCGGGTACGCCCGGTGCGGTGTCCCAGCCGGAGGTTCTTCGCCTGGAGCAGCGGAGTTCGCCCGGATTCGCTCATGAGATGTCTCCTCTGCGTCGAGGGGGTCGGCGGTTGCGAGCGGGCTGTCTAGTGCTCACTGAGGTACCAGGTGATGAGGCTGTTGACCTCGCCGGGCTGGTCCAGCCACAGGAAGTGGTTGGCCTTGTCGATGATGTGCATCTGGGCCCCGGGGATCTTCTTGTAGAGCTCGACGCTCGCGTCGATCCCCTTGTTCGACTGCTTCGCGCACAGCAGCAGCGGCGGGATCGTGAGTTCGTGGACCAGCTCGCTGATGTAGGTGCCGTCGATGGAGTACATCGCCTGGTGCCGGTCCCAGCCGGCGTCCTGCCAGAACTCCAGGTCGTGGTCGCGGTAGCGCTGGAACCACTTCCCCGACAGCGCGACGAGACGGTCGAGCAGGTCGTCGGTGACGACGTCGGGGGTGTGGGTGAACTTGCTGACGTGGTCGTGGATGCCCTGGCGCGACGTGAGGTCGGCCTTGGGGATCATGGTGCCCGGGCGGAACGCGTCCTTGAAGAACGGCAGCTTCCCGCCGACCGCCGAACCCGACAGGCTCGCGGAGTCGATGATGACCAGGTTCGCCACCAGCTCCGGCCGCTTCAGCGTGATGTAGGTGATGATCCAGCCGCCCTGCGACTGGCCGACCAGGTTCACCGGGCCCAGCCCGAGCTGCTCGATGAACTTGATGACGTGTTCGGCCCGTGCGGTGACCATGCCCAGGTCGCGCGGGTCGCGCGGCGCGTCCGTGTCGCCGTGGCCGAGCTGGTCGATGGCGTACACGTGGAAGGTCTCCGACAGCGGCAGGATCGTCGGGTACCACCGGTCCACGCCCATGCCGATCTTGACCGACCCGCCGTGCACCAGCAGCAGCGGCGGCGCGGCGGGGTCGCCGGCCTCCAGGTAGTGGGTGCGGTAGCCGTCCACCTCGGCGTACTGGTCCTTGACGCGCTCCGGCGCCTCGTAGATGGTGACGATCTTCTCGGACGTGTGCATTTCAATCCTCTCGGACGTGCTGTGCATGTGACAGAGGCATGTGCCCGGACCGGACGGGGCGGGGCCTCGGGGTGGTGGCTCGGGGAGTCGACCCCGCTGTGGTTCAGCTTGTGGCGGGGGTGGTGTCGAGGAGTTGGTGGGCGGGGGTGAGGAGTTCGTCGGCGGTGAGGCGGCGGGGGAGGAGGCCCTGGGCGTGGCAGGCGTCGGCGATCTCGTTGAGGGGGGTGGTGAGGTGGTCGATGCCGGAGCGGGTGAGGTGGGGGGTGTGGGGGGGTTGGTGGGTGGTGGTGTCGTGTTCGGCGCGGGTGAGGAGGGTGTAGGCGGCGCGGACGGCGTCGGGGTGGTGGTGGAGGGTGGTGTTGGCGACGGCGACGAGGTGGTTGACGGGGGCGTAGCCGTGGGTGGTGTACCAGGTGTGGTCGCGTTCGGTGGGGTGGTCGAAGACGGGGCGGAATTCGTCGCCTTCGGGGAGGTCGTTGCCGAGGACGGCGGCGTCGATGGTGCCGTTGCGGAGGGCGTCGGTGAGGCTGCCGGTGAGGGTGCGGTGGACGTAGGGGGGGTCGTGGTGTTCGGGGACGTGGGCTTCGTCCTGGGTGATCCAGTGGGATTCTTCGGCGGTGATGCCGTAGTCCTCGGTGAGGTGGCTGCGGATCCACATGCCGGTGGTCTGGGTGTAGGAGCGGACGCCGATGCGGAGGCCGCGGAGTTGGGTGGGGTGGGTGAGGGGGTGGTCGCGGTGGGTGATGAGGCATTTGCGTTGGAAGCGTGCGGCGACCACGACGGGTAGGAGGGTGAGGGGGTGGCCGTGGGCGATGGCTTGGAGGGCGGTGACGACGGCGAGTTCGCTGAGGTCGTAGGTCTGGGTGCGGACCATGGGGGCGAAGGCGTGGTGGATGGGGGTGACGTCGGCGAAGTCGAGGGTGACGTCGGGGTGGGTGAGGGTGCCGGTGCGCAGGAGGGTGCCGATGGGGTGGGTGTCCAGGGCGGTGCGCAGGTGGGTGTCAGGCATGGTGGGCCCCGGGGGTGGCGGTTGCGGGGGTTGCTGGGGTGTGGAAGTAGAAGGTGTTGGCGGTGCCGCCGAGGATGGCGGTGGTGGCGGTTTCGGGGAGGGTGGTGAGGTGGGTGCGGGCTTGGGTGAGGAGGTCGGTGAGGGGGCCTTGGGCGGCGGGGTAGTTGGATCCCCACATGATGCGGGAGGGTCCGTAGGTGGTGTGGAGGGTGGTGAGGAAGTCGGGGATGGTGGAGGCGCCTTGGGTGGCGGCGTCGAGGGCGCGGTGGGTGAGTTTGAGGTGGACGCCGGGGTATTGGGCGAGGTCGAGGAGGGCTTGGGAGGTGTGGTAGGGGGGTCCGTCGGTGAGGTCGGGGCGGGCGCAGTGGTCGAGGAGGACGCGGGTGCGGGGGTAGTGGTCGAGGGTGGTGCGTAGGGCGGGGATGCCGTGGATGGTCATCTGGAGGCAGATGGGGATGTCGTGTTTTTCGGCGTGTTCCCAGGCGGGGTAGCTGTCGGGGTGGCCGAGCCAGTCGGCTTGTCCGGGCATGGTGGTGCCGGTGGTGAACAGGCGGAAGCCGTTGAGGCCGCGGGATTGCCAGTGGTTGATGCGGTCGACGGCGTCGGGTGCGGTGGCGTCGAGGGAGTAGACGCCGGTGAGGCGGTCGGGGTGGGCGGCGACGGAGTCGGCGAGGTAGCGGTTGTCGTGTCCGTAGACGGTGGAGGCTTGGACGACGACGGCGCGGTCGATGCCGGCGTCGTCGAGGGCGTGCAGGAGTCCGTCGAGGTCGACGGGGTGGTCTTGTGACCAGGTGGAGCGGTGTCCGCCGATCGGGTCGGTGGGGTAGCGGTCCTCGTCGGGCGAGATGACGTGGGTGTGGGTGTCGATCACCAGCATGAGCGGTCACGGTTCCTTGCCGGGGAGTCCGCCCGCTCGGTCGCCGGGGCGGCGATGCCGGGTCCGTACATGGTTCTTCCTTCCTTGCGCGCACCGGTGACGCACTCGGGTTCGATCGCGTGCGTGTGCGGTGCCGTGGCGTGGGTGCCGCGGAGTGCCGGGGCACCCGCTCGGGGCCCGGTGCGCGGAGGCGTGTGGTCGAGGCGGGGTCAGACGCCGCGGGCGGTGCCCGCGGCGCTCGCCGCGAAGGAGGTAGGGGATGACGGCTCCGCCGGCCGGAGGCGGCGGGTGTCGTCGAAGGGGTGCCCGGTGTCGTGGTCGGCGCCGCGGTCGTCCATCTGCGGCAGCTTGTTTGCCTCGACGATCAACGCGGAGCCTCCTCGTCTTTGGGAAAGCCGTTGGTGAATCTCGGTGAGGATGTCCCGCCCGCTGGTCGTGGCAGCAGGTCAGGATGTCCTCGTGAGGAGCGGGCCGGGGCGTCCTCCCGCCGCGCTGTGATCCGCACCGTAGCCCCTGAATGAATTGCTGACAATAGTGCCGGTGATAAGATTGCCAACCCTGCAGGCGACCCCTACGGTGACGTGAGGCCGCGAGCCGCCGGGCTGAGCCCGACGAGCGGCACGCTGAGCCCGTGAGCGAGAGGAGCCAGCAGCAGGTGACCAGTACTCGAATCAGGGGCGCGGCCGGGCGACTTCACGTCGGCGAGCAGATCCGGCGCGCCCTGTGGGTGGGCGAACTCGTGCCGGGGCAGCGACTGGTGGAACAGGATCTTGCCGATCGACTGGGGGTGACGCGCAGTTCGGTGCGCGAGGCGCTGCTCGACCTCGCCTCGGACGACCTGGTGGAACTGGTGCCCAACCGCGGCGCCCGGATCAGGGTGGTCTCGGTCGAGGAGGCCATCCAGATCACCGAGTGCCGCTCCGCGCTGGAGCGGCTGTGCGCGCGCAGGGTGGCCGAGCATGCCGACGAGGCGCAGCGCGCGGCGCTCGCCGAGGTCGGCGAGCAGTTGCGCAAGGCGGTGGCCGAGGGGGACTTCGAGGCGTACTCCACGCTCAACCGCGGGCTGCACGACATGATCATCGACTTCAGCGGCCAGGCCGTCGCCCGACGCCAGCTCGAGCGGCTCAACACGCAGATGGTGCGCTTCCAGTTCCGGCTGGCCATGCGGCCCGGCCGACCCCAGGAGTCCCTGCCGCAACTGCTGGCCATCGTGGACGCGGTGACCTCGGGCGACCCCGACGCCGCCGAAGCGGCGGCCGAGGCGCAACTGGCCGGCGTCATCGAGCAGTTGCGGGTCAGCGCCCCGCCGAACGGACTGAACGGCTGGTAGCGGCGCGCTCGGCACCGGCCGGCGGCGCCGCGGAGAGCACGCCCGGCGCCGGGGGAGACACCCGGCCGGTGATTATTGACAAGGTCATTACGTAACTCTAGATTCGCCTCCACGTCGACAGAGGCGACATGCTTGCCCCGGCTCCGGTCGGGGCGCGCGCCGCCTCCGCAGTGGCGACGGGCCGGCCCCGGGCGCAGCCCGTGTGCCGGCGTGACCCGCAACCGCCTGTCCTCCGGCCGGCGGGCGGCCGCTCGGTCCTCCACCGCGTTCGACCGTCCGCGGCGGGACCGCGCCTCCGCCCGACGGTCCGGTCGACCGGCGGCCCCGCACGCAAGGAGCGCACACCCATGACCCTCAGACGGCAACGACGCCGGTGGCTCACGGCCGGCACGGCCGCGGCGGCCGCACTGCTCGTCGCGGCACCCGCGGCCCAGGCCCACACCGCCCCCGGCCACTCCGGACCGCCGGCGGCCGCGGACCTCAGCCCCCAGGTCGTCCACACCGGCAAGGGCCCGACCGGCTACTCGGTCACCTTCCGGATCTACGACCCCACGGCGACGAGCGAGCGGATCAAGGGGGAGTGGTCCTTCGCCTCGGCCGCCGAGATCGCGGCCGACCCGACCAACTCGACCCCGAGCTACGGCTACGACTGGAAGCCCGGCGACTTCCCGCTGTCGACGCCCAACGCCGGCTCGGCCGCGAACTGGCCGGTGACGGAGATGACGAAGAACGACCGCACCGGCGTGTGGTCCTACACCACGCCCCTGCCGTCCGGCGTCTTCAACTACGCCTTCTACCGCGACTGCACCGCCGCCGCGCCGGCCCTGACCGGCTGCACCGCGACGGCCGACCCGGCCAACCCGCCGTGGACCACCGCCGGTTCGGCCGAGCCGAGCAGCCAGGTCTACGTCCCCTCGGACCCGCGGTTCAAGACCACGGACTACTCCTGGCAGGGCCCGGCAGCCTCCCGCGACCAGGGCACGCTGACGCACCTGACCTACAGCTCGCCCGGCCACGTGGACCCGACCGACCAGAACTACCTGTCGGTCTACACCCCGCCCGGCTACAACGCCCACCGCAAGCAGGCCTACCCCACGCTGTACCTGGTGCACGGCGGCGGCGGGAACGAGATGGACTGGTCCACCCAGGGCGACCTGAAGAACATCATGGACAACCTGATCGCCGACGGTGAGATCCAGCCGGCGGTCGTCGTGATGCCGAACAACCCCACCGACGACGAGATGACCGACGACGTCATCCCGTACGTCCAGCAGCACCTCAACGTGCAGACCGACGCGGCCGGCCGGGCGTTCGCCGGGCTGTCGGGCGGCGCCACCGTCGTCCAGGACCTGCTGTTCGGCGAGACGCCCACCTTCGGGTACTACAGCGTCTGGTCCGCGCCGCGCGGCCTGCCGACCGCGGAGCAGGCCGCCAACCCGCAGCTCAAGCAACTGCTCGGCCTGCACATCGGCGTCGCCGTCCAGGACCTCGGCGGGCTCGCCCAGGGCAACACCACCGCGGAGCAGCAGTTGCTGAAGTCCGCCGGCGTGCCCTTCACCTCCTTCAACGTCGACGGCGGCCACAACTGGGCCTACTGGCGCCAGGCGCTGCGCGACGCCCTGACCAGGGTCGACTTCCGGGCCACCACGGTCGGGGTGCGCACGCACGGGCAGAGCGCGACCGCCACCGTGGCCTCCGCGAGCGGCCAGCCCGCGACGGCCACCGGCACGGTGCAGTTCCGGATCGACGGCAAGGCGTTCGGCCGTCCCGTCGCCCTGCACGGCGGCTCGGCCACCGTGGTGCTCCCGCACCGCACCACCGGCACCGTCACCGCCGTCTACAGCGGTGACCGGCTCTACAACGGCAGCGCCGCGTAGGCGGTCGCCGGCCGTCCTGTTCCTCCCGGACCGGTGGGGCGCCGTGGGCAGCGCGCCCCACCGGCGCCGGGAGTCAGCAGGTCACAGGCGGGCCGTAGCGCGGCTGCCGGAGTGCAGCGCGTCGCCGGAGTAGACCGCCGTCACGCTGTGGCCGCCGCCGCGCGGGACCTCGACCTTCAAGGTCGCGGCGCCGTGCACCAGGCGGACCGTGGTGGAGCGTCCGTCGACGGTGAACCGGACGGTGCCGGTCGGCGCCGGGCCGGTGCTGGCGGCGGCGACCCGCGCCGTCACGGTGCCTGAGCCGCGGCCGGAGCCGGCGGCCACCGAGGTGCTGGTGGCCTTGAACGCCTGCCCGGCCAGGAAGTCGTGCAGCAGGATGCGCCAGACGTACCACTCGTGGCCGCCGTTGACGGAGTCGTCGGTGAACGGCACCCCGGCGCCGGTCAGCAACTGCTGTTCCCCGAGGGTGTTGGCTCGGATCGGGTCCTGGAGCCCGCCGCCGACCTGGAGGCCCGACAGGCTGTCCAGCGCGGCGACCTGTGCGGGCGTGACGGTGGTGGGAACCCCGCCGCCGGTGCTCATCACGCTGTAGTAGCCGAAGGCGGAGGTGTGGTCGAACAGCAGGGTGTTGGCGCGCGAACCGCCCGCCGACAGCCCCGCGAAGGCGCGGTCGGCGGCGTCGGCCGAGACGTGGTAGTGCGCCTGGACGTAGGGGATGACGTTCTGCAGGACGTCCTGGGCGTAGCCCTCGTTGCCGTCGGGCAGGCCGTTGAAGTTCGTCATCACGACGACCATCGGCTGCACCTTGCCGGAGGCGATGAGGTTGTCGAGGATGCTCCCGGCCGCGCCCTGGGTGGACCAGTCGACCTCCTGGCCGCCGCCTCCGTGGCTGAGGTAGAGCGTGGGGTAGGGCTGCTTGCGCGACGGGTCGTAGCCGGGCGGGGTGTACACCGCGAGCGGGTGCGTGCCCGCCGGCGAGGTCGACTGCGGCGACGGGTAGGACACGTCGACGAGCCGACCGCGCCGGCCCGGGGCCACCGGGGCCTGCCAGCCGAAGTCGGCGGTGCCGAATCTCGGGTCGGAGGGCACGTAGACCTCGCTGTCGGGCTCCACCGACCCGGTGCTGGTGCCGCCCGCGGAGTTCCACGGCGGGTTGGCGGGGTCGGCCACCTCGGTGCAGCCCGCGCCCGTGTCGTCGGCGCAGTTCACGAAGAACCCGTAGGTGAAGGTGCCCGACGGCAGCGGGAGGGTCAGCGACCAGACCCCCGCGCTGCCGCGCGTCAGGTCCAGCACCGGCCAGTTGGCGGCGGTGGCGTTCGGGTACGCGATCGGGAAGTCGCCCTTCGTCCACTGCGTGGGCAGCAGCCCCTGGGACGACGTGGAGCTGGAGTGGGCGGCGTCGGAGAAGTACCACTCGCCCTTGATCTGCACCCGGCTCGCCGAGGGGTCGCGGTAACGGAACGTGACGGTGTATCCGGTGGGCCCGGAGCCGGTGTGCCGGACCTGGGGGGACAGGGTGGCGGCCTTCGCCGCGGGGGCGGCGCTGCTCGCCTGGGCGGGGCCGGCGGTCAGCGCGGCGGCCGCGGACAGCGTCGCGGCCGCCGCCACCAGGGCCGCGGCCCGGGCACGGCTCCTGCCGGAGCGGCCGGGGGAGGAGGGGTGCGGTGCGGGGGAACCTGAGCGCGCCTGGTGTTCATGACTTGGAGTCACTGCTTCGCCTTTCGATCGGCCTGACAACGATCGTGCGCGGAAGTGCGGGGCTCGTGGACCGCGTTCGACCGGCCCTGACATGCGGTCGAGCGGTCTCACGACACCCCGGGGGGCAACGGGTCGGCCAGGGCGCCGTGTTCACGACTTGGACGCCATGGGCCCGTCGGCCACGGCAGATCAAACGCCTGTGCCGTCGGGGTGTCAACGGTCCTGACGGTAATTCCGCTGCTGCCCGTCCGCCGGGCGCGGCGCGCGCCGTTCAAGAAGTGTCGATCGCCGCGGGCGGCCGACCGCGGCGTGCTCAGGATATTGACAACCTCCTTACGTAATCATAGCTTTACCTGCGTCAGACGGTCGAGCGTCGTACGACGGGCCGTCACCTTCACTGTCCGTAGTGGGCGGAGCGGTGGGGCGCCCACGAAGGGGCCGCCCCGGCTCCGCCGTCGCAGGCGACTTCATGCCCGGGCGAGGCGCCCACCGGCCCCGCCGTGCGCGGCGATCTCGCGTGCCGAGGAAAGGAACGATGCCCCATGCGCGGATACGGAAGGCGGACGGCGGCGACGCTGGCCTGCCTGGGCGGCCTGGCCGCCTGGCTGGTCACCGGCGCGACGTCGGACGCGTCGGCGAGCGGCCCCGCCGCCAAGGGTGCCGGGCACTCCGCCGCGGCCGGCGGCAGCGCCCTGGCACCGAAGGTGGTGCACACCGGAACCGGCCCGACCGGCTACCAGGTCACCTTCCGGTTCCGGGCGCCCGAGGCCCGCACCGTCCAGATCAAGGGGGAGTGGTACTTCGCCGACCCCTACCGGCTCTCCGCGCTCGCGGGCACCTCGACCACCACGGTGCAGACGCCGGGCACCACCCCCGGGCACTGGAGCCCCGGCGACATCCCCATCGGCTCGCCCAACTCCTCCGCGGCCAACTGGCCGGTGACCGCCATGACGAAGGACAAGCACACCGGGATCTGGTCGTACACGGTCCCGCTGCCCTCCGGCGTCTTCAACTACGGCTTCTACGTGGACTGCGCCAGCGCCACCCAGACCGGCTGCACCGAGGTGTCGGACCCGGCCAACCAGCCCTGGAACCAGCAGGGCACAAAGGTCACCGGCTCCACCGAGTCCCTCAGCCAGGTCTACGTCCCCTCCGACCCGAAGTTCGCCACCGCCGACCTGGCGTGGCAGGGCCCGAGCCGCGAGCACGGCACCCTGCGCGACGTGGCCTACCCGGCGCCCACCTCCACCGACCCGGTCGGCCGGAACTACCTGGCCGTCTACACCCCGCCGGGGTACGACCCGAAGCGCGCGAAGCCCTACCCGACCGTGTACCTCAACAGCGGCGGCAGCAACGAGATGGACTGGAGCACGCAGGGCGACCTCGGCAACATCCTGGACAACCTGATCACCACCGGGGAGATCCAGCCGATGGTCGTGGTGATGCCCAACACCCAGGGCTTCCCCGCCTCGTCGTCCTACGCCTCCTTCGACGCCGCCCTCGTCGACAGCGCGATCCCGTACGTCGAGGCGCACTACCACGTGTCCACCTCGGCCGGGCAGCGGGCGATCGGCGGCCTGGGCTACGGCGCCTCGATCACCAACTCGTTCCTCTTCGACGACCCGTCGGTGTTCGCCTACTACGGCGTGATGAGCCCCGGGCTCAACGGCGACTTCACCCTGCCGGACGCGGCGTCGCTCAGCGCGGCCCAGGTCGCGGCGATGAAGAAGGCCGGGATCATGGTCGGCGGCGGCTGGCAGGACCCGAGCCACTACTACCACGCGAGCGAGGTGGCCACCCTGGCCGCGGTGGGCGTCCCCGTCACCCCCGACTACGTCAACGGCGGCCACTCGTGGTACGCCTGGCGGCTGCTGGTCAGGGACTTCCTGACCAAGGTCGCCTTCTTCCCGCCCGCCGCGGCGTGAGGGACCGGCCGGTGCCCCGCCGCCCGGGCGGCGGGGCACCGGCCCGCGGTCAGCACACCAGGCGCAGCTCGGGCCTGAGGAACGGGGGGAGCAGCTCCGAGGCGACCTGGATCGCCCCCCGCAAGGTCGCGCCGGAGGAGAGCGGGAGCACGCTCAGGCCGGCGGAGTTGGGCCGGTAGGCCGACGCGCGCAGTTCCTCGGCGAACCACCCGAAGAAGCGGGTGCAGCCGTCGGTGAAGGGGTTCCCGCCGAAGTAGACGACCTCCGGGTTGACGATGTTGACCTGCCAGGAGGCGGCGAGCGCCAGCCGGCGCGCGGCGAGTTCGAGCATGGCGAGCACCGCCGGGTCGCCGCTGTCCTCCATCCCGGCCAGCGTCGGCGGCGCGGGCCGCCCGGTGATCCGCTCGAACTCACGGCGCAGGTGCAGCACCGAGGTCACGCTCTCCACGCAGCCGCGCCGCCCGCACCGGCACAGCGCCTCGACCCCGGGCAGGACGCAGTGCCCGAGTTCGCCGGCGCTGCCGGTCGCGCCGTCGATCAGGCGCCCGCCCACGGTCGCCGCGCTGCCGACGCCGTGGCCCACGTAGACGAGCGCCGCGGACTGCGCGGGGGCGGGCTCCTGGGCGAGCCGGCCGATCAGGGTCGCGGCCACCACGTTCACCATGCCGACGGGAACGCCGACGGCGTCGGCGAGCGCGTCGGCGGCCGGCAGGTCCGACCAGCCCTCGACCCGGACCACGGTCCACCGCCCCCGGGCGCGGTCGATCGAGCCCGGCAGCGTCATGGCCACCGCGGCCAGCGGCCCGAGGTCCGGGTGCGCGTCGCGCAGTTCGGCGATGCGGCCGGCGAAGGAGGCGACCAGATCCGTCCAGTCGCCCGGTTCCGGCGCCGTTGGGGCCAGGCTGTGGGCCAGCACGTTGCCCGCCATATCCGCGAGCGTGACCTCCACGCGGGCGTTGCGCAGCCGGACCGCCGACACCACCCGCGCGCGGGAGCGGAAGTGCAGCAGGGTGCCGGGCCGCCCGCCGCCGGACGCCGCCTTGAGCTGCCCCTCCTCGACGACCAGCCCCTGGGCCACCAGTTGCTGCACCACGGCCATCACGGTGGGGCGGGTCAGGCCGGTCAGCCGCCCCACCTGCGCGCGCGTCAGACCCCCGTGGCCGCGCAGGGTCCGGCAGACGGCGGCGACGTTGGCCTCGCGGATGTCGGCGGTCGACATGCGCACGGCGGACCACGGCGCCGGGGCGGAAACGTCCATGGCCGAAAGCTTACGTGCCCTCGCACCGCCCCCGCCCGCCCCGCCGGGAACCCCGCCCCCGCCCTGCACCACCGCCCGCCCCGGCCCGCCCCCACCTCCGCCCGCCCCCGTCGGCGGTCGTCGCCGCGGCCGCGTGCCCGGGTGGGGCGGAGGCGTCCGTGATCGGCGCGCCGTCGGGCGGGCGGCGCCCGGCGGGCCGCATAGTCGTACCAGCAGCCACCGGTACGACTACGCGGGGACAGGAGAGACGCCGTGACCGCACCGCGGATCGACTTCCGGGCGGTCTTCGCCGTCACACCGAGCCCGTACCTGCTGCTCGCCCCGGACTTCGTCGTGGCGGAGGTCAACGACGCCTACCTGCGCGTCACCGGCCGCACCCGGGAGGAGGTGATGGGCCGCGACATCTTCCAGGTCCACCCCGACAACCCCGCCGACCCGGCGGCCGACGGCGTGCGCAACCTGCGCGCCTCGCTGGGCCGGGTGCTGCGCTCGAAGCGGCCCGACACCATGGCGGTCCAGAAGTACGACATCCCGGCGCCGGGCCGGACCGACGCCTTCCGGGAGCGGTGGTGGTCGCCGATCAACACCCCGGTGCTGGGACCCGACGGCGAGGTGGCGTGGATCATCCACCGGGTGGAGGACGTGACCGGGTTCGTGCGCGCCCGCTCCCGTCGCCCGGACACCGGCGGGACCGCCCTGGCAGGGGAGACGATGGGGCCCGAGCTGTACGCGCGGGCACAGGAACTCCAGCAGTTCAACGACGAGTTGCGCGAGGCCCACGACCGGGAGCGGCTGATCGCCCTCACCCTCCAGCGGGCGATGCTGCACTCCCCGGACCTCGCCGGGCACCGCGAGATCGCCCTGCGCTACATGCCGGCCGCCCGCTCGATGAACGTCTGCGGCGACTGGTACGACGTGGTGGACCTGAGCGAGGACACCTTCACCGTGGCCGTCGGCGACGTCGTCGGCCACGGGCTGGAGGCCGCCGCGGTGATGGGCATGCTGCGCAGCGCGCTGTCCGCCGCGGTGCGGGCCATCCCCGAGCCGGGCCGCGCGATGGACGTCCTGAGCCGGTACGCGCGCACCTTCGAGGGCGCGCTGGCCACGACCGCGGCCAAGGCCGTCGTGGACACCCGCACCCGGCGGATCACGTACACCTGCGCGGGCCACCCTCCGCCGATGCTGTGCCGGCGGGACGGCACCGTCATCACCCTGGACCAGGCCACCGACCCGCCGCTGGGCATCCGCCTCGACGACCACCCGCGCCCCCAGGCCACGGTGCCGTACGACCGGGGCGACACGCTGGTCCTGTACACCGACGGGCTCGTCGAGCGGCGCGGCGAGGACATCGACGTCGGGCTGCGGCGCCTGGGCGGCACCCTCGCCCGTCACACCGCCCTCGGCCCGGACGACCTGGCGGACGTCCTGCTCTCCCGCCTGGGCGTGGCCCAGGGCGGCCCGGACGACATCGCCCTGATCGTGGTCCGGCTCTGACACGCAGGGCCGGTGCCTCCGGGTCCGCCGCCCGCCGCCGGCCCCGGCCTGTCCGGCGCACCGGGCAGGGACGTGGTGCGGGTCGGCCGATGGCGCCGGCCGACCCGCACAACGACTTCAGAGGCCCGCCCGGCGGCGGCGTCCTCGTCCTGCGCGGTGCCGAGGCCCTGCGTGACGCGCGCCCCGTCCCCATGGTCGTGGGGCGCCTTCGACGTCCGGGACCTCCTCCTTACAGGCTCGCCTCGGCGGCGAAGTCCTCTTCCTGCTCGATGTCGAAGTCCTCCATGGCCGGCACCTCCTCTCGTGGCTCGTCGGTCGCGGCGCGACCTCGCGTGCGGGGGCCGCCCTACAGGCTGGACTCGCCCGCGAAGTCCTCGTCCTGCTCGATGTCGAAGTCCTCCATGACGCCCACCTCCTCTCGGTGACGACGGGTCCCGCGCCGCCTCGGCGCGGGAGACCTTCCGGCGCGCTCAGGCGCCGGGCGGCGGCTGTTCGACGGCGCCCGTCGCGCGCAGCTTCTCCAGGGCGCCCGCCAGCACCGCCGGTGCGGCGTCGAGCGGCCGGAGCGCGGGCGACGAGGCGATCTCGTCGAAGGGCCGCCCGTCCAGGGCGAGCCACAGCCGGGCCATCGCCTCGCTCACCCTGGCGCCCTTGTCCTCGCCGGTGAGGGCGATGCCGTTGGCGAAGCGCAGCAAGCCGTAGTCGTAGCGGCGGACCGGGCCGCGTTGGCCCGGCGTGAAGGGCGGGACCCGCGCCGCCGGGCCGTCCCACCCGTCCAGCACCGCGTAGCCGACCAGGTGCGAGGCGAGCAGGGCGCGCCGCCGGGCGATCCCGGCCAGCTCCCCGGCGGGGGCGTCCACCGCCACGCCGGGGTGCAGCAGGCGCCAGACCTCCGGCAGCAGGTGGGCGGTGCCGGGGTGCCGGGCCAGCCGGCGCAGCGCGACCTTCTCGTGGTCGTAGACCTCGCCCACCCCGCCCAGAGCACACTCCACGGCATGCATCAGGGTGCGCTGGGAGGAGACCATGGCGGTCATCAGGTCCCCGGACTCCACGGTGCCGCGCACGTCCTCCTGCAACTCCACGGCGTACGTGGCGTGGCGCATGACGACCAGCCTGCGGACCGTCTCGCGGTCCAGCCGCTCGAACAGCTCGCGGTGCTCGGCGTCGGCGTACAGCAGCGCCCCGTTGGCCAGGCGCAGCAGCACCTTGTAGTCCGACTGCGTGAAGTCCTGCTGGGAGCGGTCCCGCGCGGTGACGCGGTACCCGTCCGCCTGGGCGGCCAGGCGCCGTATCCGCGCGGTGTCCAGCGGGGTGACCTGGATCGTCTGCCCTTCGAGGGCGAACGTCCCGGCGCGGGCCGGCGCGTCGTCCGTGCGGACGACGTACAGGTCGAGGTCGGACAGGGCGTGGCCCAGGCCCATGGCCCGCGACCCCGACACCATCGCGAACCCGATCCGCACCTCGCCCTGCGCGTACCGCTCCAGCGCGCGGCCGGCCAGCGCGCGCAGGTCGTCGGCGATCGGGCCGGCGGGCCCGGGGATCACTGGCGTTGCCATGAGTCCTCCTGGAAGGTGACGGGCAGGTCGCGCAGGCTGATGTGGGTGGAGTGCACGGCCGGCCCCTTGCGCAGGGTGGAGCCGGCGGCGACGCGGTAGTCCTCGCGGACGTCGGAGGTGCCCTCGATCCGGGCGAGGAAGTCGCGCAGGCGCATGCCGACCGACACACCGGCGACGGGGAGGTACGGCGCACCGTCCCGGACCAGCCAGCCGGACAGCGCCATGCGGACCGAGTCGTGCGCCGCGTCCAGCGCCCTGCCGCTGCCGTCGTCGATCCGGGTGACGTAGAGCACCGGGCCGCTCCCGCCCAGCAGGTCGGTGAGCGGGCGGACCGGGCCGCGCAGCGCGAGCAGGGTGCCGGCCACCGCGATGCCGCTGCCCACCCCCGATCCGAAGGGCACCATCCAGCCGTTGCCGCTGCTGCGGGAGCCCGGCGAGGGCGAACTGCGGTCGTGCAGCAGGGCGCCGGCCCGTCCGTCGTCCACCAGCACGGTGCGTGCGGTCAGGGTCCCCTCGTCGTCGCACGGCACGGTGCCCAGCCCGCTGGGCGCGCCCGCGTCGTCGACCAGGCCGACCCCGTCGGCGAGGACACGGCTGCCCGGGGCGTACGCTCCGGCGCGGTCGAGGTCGGCGCGGTCGCCGTAGAAGACGGCGGCGATCTGGGCGAGCAGCCGGGAGGCGGCGCGCGGGGCGATCACGGCGTCGAGCCGCCGGGGCGGGGCCCCTTCCGGCCGGGTGGCGGAGGGCATCCGGCCGGCTGCCTCCGCGACGGCCTCGGCGGCGATGCCCGCCGCGTCCAGCCCGTCGGGGCCGGCGGCGGTGCGGCCACCGGTGCCGGTGGAGCGGCCGGTCCGGCCCGCGGCCACCACCGTGAGGGCGAGGGTGACCTCCGGGTGCCGGTAGGAGACGACCCGGCCGGCGGAGTCGGCGAGCGTCACGAACTGCGCGACCTGGTCCCAGGTGGCCTGGGCGCGCCGCACCCCGTGCACGCGGGCCGACAACTCCCGCAGCCGGGCGATCGATTCGGCGGTGCCGCAGGACACCACCCGCTCCCACGCCTGCTGCGCCGCGCGCTCCGCGGCCGGGTCCCGCGCCGGCGGCGTCCGGTCGTCGGCGGGCGCGAGGACGCCCGGCGCGCGCAGCCGGCGCGCGACCCGCACCGCCTCGGCGACGGCCGTCGCGCTCAAGCCGCTGGTCGTCGCGCAGCCGACGGAGCCGTCCGCCACGCTGCGCACCATGGTCGTGGTGGTCGTCGCGTCGCCCACCGAGTCGACCGCGCCGTCGGTCATCCGCACGCGGCGGCGCAGTGCGGTGCGCGTGACGAGTTCCAGGCGCTCGCCGGGCAGCGCGTCCTGGAGCGGGGCCGGGTCCACCGTGCCGGGGTCCCGCACGTCAGCCCCCCACCGTCTGCATGCGTTCGACCAGGACGGACGGCGCCTGCGCGGCCACCGGTATCCACTGGCCGTGCTTGCCGCAGATCATCGGGCAGGTCAGCGGGTCGTCGGCGACGGCCCGGATGCCGCGCAGCACGTCGCGGGCGTGCGCGGCGACCGCAGTCGCGGAGACCCGCTCGCCCGGGACGCCGCCGCGCACGAGCCGCGCCTCCTTGACGTCGATGGTGAGCATCCCGGTCCGGGCGTTGACCGATCCGCCCTGGGCGGCCAGGACCCACAGCCCGTCGCCGAGCCCGGCCACCAGCGCGTCCGCGGACGACGTGCCGGCCGCGAGACGGGTGCCGCTCACCCGGGGGAGTACCGGATGCGCGTAGGACTGCCGTCTGCCGTTGCCGGTCAGCGCCCAGCCGTGGGCCTCGGCACTCGCGCGGTCGGTGAGGACCCCGCTCGGCACACCGCGGTCGATGACCACCGTCTCCGCGTTGGGCGTCCCCTCGTCGTCCCGGTCGGCCCTGCCCCAGCCGCCCTGCGGCGGGCAGCCGTCCAGCACGGTCACGCAGGAGTCGAGCGCCGGCGCTGGTCCTGAGGGGCGCAGGGGCGAGGTGCCGCCCGCCACCATGTCGGCCTCGCAGGGGTGGCCGAGCAGTTCGTGGACCAGCAGCGCCGCGGCGGCCGGCGCGAGGACGACGGGCACCGCGGCCGGCGGGGCGGCCGAGGTGCCCAGGACGCGGTGCGCCTGGGCCGCGGCCCGCCGTCCCGCGTCCTGCGCCGGCGCCGCGTCGATCGCGCCGACCGGCAGGTCGGAGCAGTGGTTGGCGCGGCCCCTGCGCCGGTCGGCGCCGCGCCGGGCGAAGGCGTCCACGGCGAACCGGGTGCCGCGCGTGGTCCACCGCGCCCGCCCGTCCAGCGAGTTGACGACCACCACGGAACGCGACCAGGTCGTGGCCCGGACCCGTACGCCGTCCGTGTCCGTCTCGGTCGCGGCGGCGAGTGCCGCCGCGGCATGCGCCTCCAGCCGTCCCAGGTCGAGCGTCTCGTCCCAGCGGGCGTCGGCCCACGGGTTGGCGTCGGCCGGGTTGGCGTCGGCCCACAGGCGGGCGGCGGACTCGGGGCGCCCGGCGGGCGCCGTCGGCGGTTCGCCCGGGGCGCCGCCGCCGGCCAGGGCGTCGTAGGCGTCCGCGGCCCGTTCCGCGAGGCGGAGCAGCGCGGCCGGGTCGGGCGCGGGACCGTAGACGTTGCAGGTGCCCGCCGGTCCCACGGCGCGCAGCCCGACGCCCTCGGTGAGGCTGGCCGAACGGCTGGTGCGCTCGCCGTCGTTCATCGTGACCGAGCCGTCGGTGCGCACCTCGTGGTACACCTCGGCCCAGGCCGCCCGGCCCGCCAGCGCGCGGTCCAGGACGCGCCGTGCCAGCGCCGGATCGCCCAGGGCGTCCGCGAGCCCGCCGGCGCCCGCTGCGCGGTGGAGGTCAGTCATGGTCGTCCGTCCCTTCCCGAGCGGCCCGGTGCCCCTGCACCTTGAGGGCGACCGCGGCCACGGCGAACCAGCCCGCGCCGACCAGCGCCTCGGCGCCGGCCTGCGGCCAGGGGCTCCGGCCGTCGATCCCGGCCCGGACCCCCTCCAGCGCGTGCCGCAGCGGCAGCACCTCGCCGACCGCCCGGAGCCAGCCGATCGGCCTGGCCGTGACGATCTGGCAGCCCGCCAGCAGGAGGGCGGCCAGCAGGTTGCCGACCAGGACGTCGGAGCGCCGGCCCACCGACATCGCCGCCCCGGCCAGCCCGAAGGCCGCCAGCGCGACCGTGCTCAGGACGAACAGCGGTACGTAGCGCAGCAGTTGGAGTGCGACGGAGCCCTCGCCGACCATCAGCGAACCGACCGCGACGACGGCGGCGGCCGACAGCAGTGCCTCCGCGAGGTAGGGCCAGGACCGGCAGGCGGCGACCACCGGCCGCGGCAGCACCCCGGTGCGCAGCCGGAAGGCCGTGCCCTCCTGCTTGTCCGCGGCGAGGACGTCCGGCAGCCGCACCACGGTCGCGGTCACCAGGGCGTAGCCCACGGCCCCGACGAACGCCTGCCGCGTGCCGCCCGGTCCGGCCAGCAGCCGTCCGAGCAGGGTGTAGAACACCGCCTGGAGGACCGCCCGCGGCAGCACCGAGGTGAGCACCACCTTGCGGCTGTAGACCGCCGCGTACTCGCGGCCGCCGAAGGAGCAGGCGAGGCCGAGCCGGAAACCCAGGTCAGCGAAGTTCAAGGGTCCCCCTCAGCCGGGCGCGGTCGAGCACCGCGTCGAAGACCAGCCAGCCGGCGGCCGCGTAACCGGCCGTCAGGGCGAGCGCGGCGGCCAGGGCGGGCAGGTCGGTGGAGCCGGTGAGCGCGCCGTGCAGGACCCGGCGGATCCAGCTCAGGCTCACCACGGCCGACGGCCACCGCAGCCAGGCGGGCAGGTAGGCGGAGGGGATGAGCATGCCGCCCAGCAGGAGCACGGGGTAGCTGAGCGCCTCGGAGATGCGTACGGCGGCCCGGGTCAGCACGAACAGGGAACTGAGCAGAAGGCCGAGGGCGGCGGCCGACAGCACCGCGACCAGGATGCCGAGCAGGAGGGCCCCGGGCGCCCGGACGGCGATCGTGTGGCCGGAGCAGGCCAGCACGCCCACGGTCGTGACGGTGATGCACAGCGTCTGGAACATGCTGGCCGCCAGGCTCTTGGCCAGCAGCAGGAAGCGGATGTTCCACGGCGAGCAGACCAGCCGGGGCAGCGTGCCGTACTCGATCTCCCGGCGCAGGATGCCGCCCGCGGTCCAGATGCTGCCTCCCCACAGGCTCGACAGCCCGGACGCCAGGGCGAAGCCGTCGAGTGCGGCGCCGTGGGTCGAGGACGACCCGATGACGAGCAGGACGGCGGGCTGCACGATGCCGAGCATGATCGACATGGGGTGCGCCCGCTGCATCGCAAGCTGCACCCGGGCGGAGGTGGCCAGCACCGTCGCCAGCTCGGCGGCCCCGTCGCGGCGGCGCGCCACGGACGCGGCGGGGGCCGCGGGGGTGGCCGTCACCGCAGGTCACCGGCCAGTTGCCGGTAGACGTCCTCCAGGCGGGAGGAGCGCACCCGCATGTCGATCAGCGTGTCCGGGCCGAGTTGCCCGCTCAGCCACCGGAAGGTCTCCGGCCCCCACCGCGCGATGGTCACGTCGGCCGTCCACTGCCCGCCGGACACGGTGACCTCGGCGACCTGCGGGGCGCCGGGCCCCTGGTCCCCCGGGGTGGGCGGGCGGCCCCGCCCGGTGACCCGCACGGTGGCGACGTGGCCGGAGCGGCCGGCGAACTGGTCCAGCGACAGGTCGTGGACGATGCGGCCGCGGTGCAGCATGACCACGCGGTCCGCCAGGCTCTCGATGTCGAGGAGCTGGTGAGTGGTGATCAGCACGGTGACGCCGGAGCCGCGCAGCGCCCCGATGGCGTCGCGTAATCGCTGCGCCTCGACCGGGTCGAGCCCGATGGACGGTTCGTCCAGCAGCAGCACCCGTGGCTCGGCGATCATCCCGACGGCGATGTGCAGGCGCTGCCGCATGCCGCGGGAGTAGGTCTCCACCCGCTGGTCGGCGGCCTCCAGCATGCCGACCTCCGCCAGCACGGCGTCGGTCCTGGCGGCCAGCCGGTGCCGGGACAGGCCCTGGAGCATCGCGAAGAACCGCAGGTTGGCCCGCCCGGTGAGCCGCCCGTAGAAGCCGCGGTCCCCGCCGTACACCACCGAGACCAGCCGGCGGACCCCGCGCGCGGCGGAGACCACGTCCAGTCCCGCCACCGACGCGCTGCCGGAGCTCGGCAGCAACAGCGTCGAGAGGATTTTGATGAGGGTGGTCTTTCCCGCGCCGTTGGCTCCCAGCAGTCCGATGATCTGGCCTTCCGGCACGGCCAGTTCGATGTCGTCGAGTGCCGTGTGCACCTGCGCGCCGGAGCCGTAACGACGACTCAATCGTCTGACTTCGATCGCGTTCATCGACTCACCACTCTCCGGGATCGTTCCTGGGACGCTGTTCTCGCCGACGGGGCGGCGCGCGACGGGCGGGCACGCGGGAAGCCGGCGGCGGCGAAGCGCCAGGGAGAAGGGGTTGAACCAGCGGGGGCAACTTCTTTGTGACCGGGCGGGAATTCGTGGCGGGTGCGCGAAGCGCCGGCCGTCCGCGGGAACGGCGTTTGCGTACCGCGGAGGAGCGGACCGCCTGAATTCGTTTGTATACGTCCGGGCGGGGTCCGGTTGCCGATGCAGCGGACGGGCCGGCCGGGGTCGACGTGAATGTCACCGATTCTCCCCGCGAGGGGCGCTTTTCCCACCCCGTCGCGGCCTGACGAGTACCACACCCTGCCAGGCTGATCGGGGGCCCGTCAAGGCATGAAGGATGTCTCACGTGGTGCGTTCCCGGCGCGTTCTACGGCACTTCAGGGCGGTCTCGGGACGGTGAACGCGGGGAAGTGGCTGCTTTCGTACGGGTGCCGGATGGCGGGGAAGCGGTGTCCGAACGGTCCGTACCCGGATTTCACGGTTTTCCACAGGCGTCATCCGAGTCGGTCCTGTTCTGTTCCGGTCGGATGCCTTTCCTGTGCCCTTGCCGCGGCGGCGTCGACCACGGCCTCCGTCCAGCCCGACTCGCCGCGCGCACCGGGGTCGCGCAGCACGGCCTGGTGCAGCCGGCGCCACAGCCCGGCGGTGGTCCAGGAGGCGAACCGGCGGTGTGCGGTGGCGGGTGAGACACCGAACGCCTGCGGCAGGTGCCGCCAGGCGCACCCGCTGGTCAGGACGTACACCACGGCGGTGAACACCGCCCGCTCGCCCAGCGGCGCGGTGCCGCCGCCCTGCGGACGGGAGGTGAACGGGGGGAGCAGCGGCACGACCAGGTCCCACATGGCGTCCGGTACCAGCCGCTGAGACAGATCAGCGTTCATGAAGAGGAACCATGCCCAGTTCTGGCCGCTCCACATGAGACATGGGCTGGGGAAACATGTTTTTCGGCCACCAAAAGGTTCTGTTGACGGGCGATCAGTGGTCGGTTAACGTTCCTCGGGCGTCCATTGCGATGGCGCCCTCGCTTTGCCATACCAGCACGCCGGTCTTCGGCGGTCCCCAGGTTCGGATGTGAAGAACCGAGTCACCTTGGTGACGGAGGGAGATTATCGGATGGTATGTAAGTCACTCCGAATAGGCCCGCCGGGACGAACCGGCGCTCGCCGAGATGTGCCGGACAAAGCCCGCCGGGAGTTCCCTTCCCCGGCCGGCGGAACGCAGCACCGATTATCCCGGTCGTTATCGGTACCGGCCGCCGCGCACGCGGGCGAAAGGAACCGATGACCCATGTTCGTCCTGGGACACCTGGTGAGCCTCGCGGAGTCGGGAGCCTTTCCCGACGTCGACCTGGCGGCCGGCGAACTCGGCATGACGACGATGCTGCCGGACCTGATCAGTTGCCACGACTGGGGCTACAACGACGCGTGGTCCCTGGCCGGCCAGGGCAAGCGCGCGGAACTCGTGCTCGCCCACATGCTCGGCGACGCCGTCGTGCACTACGGCGCCCACTGGCGCGGCCACGTCCGCAAGAGCGGCTGGGCCTATCTGCGCATGGGGCTGGTCGCCCGCCGCTACGACGAGTTCCACACCCGCGCCGAGGAGCGGGGCTGGCGCCGCCCGGGCCTGGAGCGCGACAGCCGCCGCGGCTGGGCCCACACCATCGTCGAGTACTCCATCGACCAGTGGCTGGCCGACCGCCGCGACCTCGGCGCGCTGCACGAGCGGGTCCGCGCGGCGGCCGGCCGCACCGCGGCCGACCTCGCCTGGGTCACCGACCTGGTCGCCGAGCACGTCATCACCCCGAGCAAGCCCATCGAGACCCAGCCCTACCGCTACTGCGGGGCGCTCACCCGCTCCACCGAGCCGGACGAGATGCACCTGCGCGGCCTCGCGCTGAAGTTCCGACTCACCGAGGAACCCGAGGTGTTGGAGTGGTTGCGCGGCTGGCTGCGCGAGGTGTGGGCCGGGGTCGGCGAGGAGGAGATGGCCGACGTCATGGCCACCCTCGCGGAGGTCTCGGCCGACCCCGTGCGCTTCGGCTACCCGCTGGAGATCTCCCGGTTCACCGCCGGCCATCCGCCGCCCCCGCGCTGGCCCGCCGCCCGGTCCGCGCCCGCGGTGTGAGCGTGCGCCCCACCGGCCCCCGCCCCGTTCCCCATCCGGGCTCCCACCCCGACCCGGACCTCCCTCCCCACCCCGCCCCAGACCCTCGCCACGATTCCGACCCCGCGGGAAGCGAGTGACCGACATGACCGCTGCGGAGACCCTGCCCACCACGGGCGGCAGCGCCGCCCACCGGGCGACCGGCACCACCCCGATCGTCGAACTCGCCTCCATCGGCGCCGGGTTGCGGCACCGACTGCTGGCCAAGTGCGAGTTCATGAACCCCGCCGGGTCGGTCAAGGACCGGATCGGCCACCACATCGTCCGGCGGGCCGAGGAGGCAGGACTCCTCGTCCCGGGGCGCAGCACGCTGGTCGAGGCCACCGCGGGCAACACCGGTGTCGGCCTGGCCGCCGCCGCGGCCGGCCGCTACCGCCTCGTCACCACCATGAGCAGCAAGATGGGCCCGGAGAAGGAGGCGATGATGCGCGCCTGGGGGGCCGAGGTCATCCGCTGCCCCTACGACGTCCCACCGGACAGCCCCCGGTCCTTCATCAACACCGCCCGCCGCCTGGCCGAGGGAACCCCCGACTCCTACTACGTCGACCAGTTCAACAACCCCTGGAACGCCGAGGCCCACGAGCTGACCACCGGCCCCGAACTCGTCCGGCAGACCGGCGGCGCCATCGCCGCCTTCGTCAGCGGCGCGGGCACCGGCGGCACGTTCACCGGCGTCGGCCGGGCGCTGCGGGCCGCCGTCCCCGGCGCGCAGCTCGTGCTCGCCGACCCCGTGGGAAGCATCCTCGCCTCCCGGGCCCGCGGCGGACACGCGCGGCCGGGCCCGTACCTCGTCGAGGGCATCGGGGGCGACTTCGTGCCCGGGCTGCTCGACCTGTCCCTGGTGGACCACGCGATCAACGTGGAGGACCGGGACTCCGTCCGCATGTGCCTGCGCCTCCAGCGCGAGGAAGGGCTGTGGGTCGGCGGGTCGTCCGGCTGCGCGGTGGCCGCGGCGGTGCGGTACGCCGGCACGCTGACCGGGCCGCCGGCCACGATCGTCGTCATGCTCCCGGACGGCGGCAGCCGGTACACCTCCACGATCTACGACCCGCTCTGGCGCGCGGAGCACGGCATCACCGAGGTGGACGCCGAGGCAGACGCGCAGGCCGCCGTATGACCGTCACCGACCGCCTGGAGGCCGCCCTCGCCCAGGGGCGCCGGTTCGCCGAGCGCACCGGCTGCCGCGACGGGGAGGTCCTCCTGGTCACCGGGTCCAGCGTGCTGCCCTTCGAGACCAGCGGCGGGGACGTCGACCTGGTCCTCCTCACCCCGTACGACGACCGCTTCCGGTCCTTCGCCGAGAGGCGGCACCCGGAGCGGCGCACCGAACAACTGGCCAACGGCTACGCCATGAGCTACCTCGACGCCGGCGGCGAGGAGATCGACATCGAGGTGTGGCCCGAGGACCGCGTGCTGGCCGCCTGCCGGGCCCTGGGCGACGGCATCCGCGACGCCGACGCGGTCGAGGCCGACTTCACCCGGGTCGGCGGACTGGACGTCAAGGTCGGCACCGACCTCTTCCACGCGCTGCGCTGCGGCGTGCCCGCACACGGCGCCGAGCGGCTGCGGGAGGTGCGCTCGGCCGTACCGTGGCGCACCTACCAGGCGTTCAAGCGCGACTGCGCCCTGGTCAACGTCCGGGACGCGACCAAGGGCATCCCCGCGAGCCTGCGGGTCGGCCGCCCGGACGAGGCCTACCTCAAACTCTGCTGGGCCGCCGACAGCCTCGCCGACGGGCTGATCTTCCACCACGGCCTGTCCATCAGCCGCTGGAAGTGGCGGCTGCGCTACCTGCCGCTGCTGGAGCCCTCCTTCGGCGACTGGTACCGCGAGGTCCGCTTCACCCCGCAGCTTGCGCCCGAAGCGCTCGACCGGCACGTCGGGGTGCTGCGAGACGCCTGGCGGCGCCACGCCGGCACCGAACCGCTCTCGCCCGAGCCCCCCGAGCCGCGCCTGTCCTGAAGGCCCCTCCGGCAGGAAGCACCGATCGGCTGCGGCGCACACCACACGATTCGCACCCGGACCACCGAAAGGACGTCGCATGGACATCATCGGTCACCTCGCCGTCGTGGAGCACGCGGCCACCGCCGGCTCCGAAGTATGGGAGGACGACGCCGCGCTGGCCCTCTTCCCCAACCTGGCGCACTGCCACGAGTGGGCGTACGGCCGGCTGAGGGCGACCGTCGACCGGCCTGAGGAGGAGCAGCCCGCCGGCCGCGCCGCCAAGCTGATCGAGGGCCACATCATCACCGACTGGGTCATCCACTACGGTCCGACGCTCACCCCCACCCCGCAGCGCATCGGCTGGGCCTACCAGGAGATGCACCTGGCGGTCGACCGGATGGACCGCTTCATCGACACCGCCCTGCGCTCCGGCCTGGCCGAGCGGGACCCCCGCGACCACGACACCCGCGCGCACCTCGAACGCGACTTCGGGCACACCTCGGTGGAGTGCGCCCTCGACCTGCGGGTCGGCGGCCACGTCGCCGACTCGCCCCGCGAGACCGCGCTGCGCGCCAGCCTGGCCCGCTTCGCCGACCCGGAGTTCGCCGAGGAGTTCGCCGCGCGGGTGTTCGCCGAGACCGGCGGCTTCACCAGGGAGTCCGACGCGATGCTGTCCCGCACCATGCGCGAGTACGGCGAGTGGGCGTCCGGCATCGCGCACCCGGAGGACTTCGCCGCGCTGACCCTGTGTACCAAGTTCGGCTGGCCCTACGACCGCCGCACCGTCGACTACGTGCTGGGCTTCCTGCACGAGATCGACCGCGACCTCGACGACGGACTGGCCGACCGGCTGGTCGACGAGGTCGTCGCGGCCATCGCGCAGCCCTCCCGCCTGGCTCTCACGGCCTGACGACCGATGACCGCGATCGACATTCAGGAGTCCTCGGAGCCACGGCCGAGCGAGAAACTCCTCGACGTCTTCGAGGAGCGCATGACCGACATCTGGCGCCGCGGCGGATTCGACGTACCGGACCCGGCCGGAACGGCCCGGCTGGTACGGCTCCTGCTGGACCGGGAGGGCTTCGGCCCGACCGCGACCGTGCTGTCCGACAGTGGGGTACGGGCGGAGTGGAACCGGGTCTTCGCCGAGGAGCGCTCCGACTTCCTCGCCCGCTGGCTCGGCGAGCACCTGCACGGTCCGCTGCTGGACGTGCTCGGCGGCGACTTCACCGTCGGCCGCGCCCTGCTCCGCCACGGCCTGGCGTCGCAGGCGCTGACCGGCTGCGAACGCTCCTACGCCTACGAGACCGACTGGTCGCAACTGCCCTTCCCGGTGCACGACGTGCCGCCGGACCTGGCACTGCCCGCCGGGCCGTACGCCTGCCTGCTGATGAGCACGGTGCTGCACCACGAACCCGACGTGGTCGCGCTGCTCGACGCGGCGGCCGAACTCGACGCCGAGCGCTGGGTCGTGGTGGAGAACTGCCTCGACGCCGACAACGACGAGGACTTCCACCTGTACGTGGACGAGTTCTTCAACCGCTGCCTCAACACCTTCGAGGTCCCCTGCGTCCCGCAGCACCGCACCGTCGACGGGTGGCGCGACCTGCTCGGCCACTACGGCACCGTCACCGCCGAGCAGGTCCGGCGGGACGTGCCCGGCATGCCCTTCCCCTACACGCTCTTCGTGGTCGACCGGTGAGCGCCGCACGCGGCGGTGCCAGCGCCGCCACGGACCCCGCCGCCACGGACCCCGCCGCCACCGACCCCGCCGCCACCGACAGCGCCGCGCACCTGGCGGGCCTCGCCGCCGGCCTGCTGGCGGAGTACCGGCACGAACGGCTGCCCGCGCCGCCCGGACTCGCCGCGCTGGCCGCGGGCGGCGCCCCCTTCGGCGACGCGCTCGACGGCTACCGGGCCGCCCGCGACCGGCTCGCCGCGCACCTCGACGCGTCCTTCGAACCCGCGGCGGCCTACCACTCCATGCGCGAGTTCTGGGACGACGCCGCGGCCCAGGAGGAGGGCCGCAGCGACCGGTCGTACTGGGACAGCTACGAGAACGGCCGGCGGCGCAGGGCCGAGCGGGTCGCCGCCGAGGCGTTCGGCAGCGAGCAGGCGGTGCTCGTCAACGCCGGCATGTCGGCGCTCGACGTCGCCGTCCGGGCGAGCGGGCTCCGGCCCGGCGACCGCATGCTGGTCCACGACCGGATGTACTTCGAGAGCCGGGACCTGCTCGACGGGCTCTACGCGCCCTGGGGGGTGCGGATCGTCGCGGCGGACCTGCGCGACCCGAAGGCCGTGGCGGACGCCGTGGGCGAGCACCGCCCGGCCCTCGCGCTGGCCGAACTCGCCCTGAACGGCCCGCGCTGCGACGTCCCGGTCCTCGAACCGCTGCGGGACGCCGGCGTGCGCACCGTGCTCGACTGCTCGGCGCTCGGCCACGGCGTCCGGCCGTCGGCGCTGCTGACCGGTCCGCACGTGCTCTACGTCGAGTCCGGCATGAAGTACCTCACCCGCCAGGCCGGCGCCGGCGTGGTCTACGGCTGGGACGAGTGGGCCGCGCAGGCCAGGCTGTGCGCGCGCAGGACCGGCCAGCAGCTCCAGGGCCGGGCCCTGCACCGCCTGCGCCCGGCCGAGGTCGCCGCGTGCCGGCGCCGCCTGGCGATCCACGCCGCCCGCCGGGAGCGGTTCGCCGGCACCCTCTCCCGCCTGGCGCCCGACCTGCTCGTCACCGACGCCACCAGCGGCGCGGCGGGCCGGGACGACCTGACCGCCCGGGCGGTGCTCGCCGGCGCGTCCGGCTGCATGGTCTTCGTCCGCCTGCCGGAGGGCCGCGGCGGCGACCACGAGGAGGCGCACCGCGCGATCGTCGCCGACTGGGCGCGGCGCACGGGCGCCCCCGGGGTGAGGGCCGGCTTCGGCTGGACCCGCACCACCTGCCGGGCGTACGGGCGCGACACCCTCAACACCGGTCTGGGCGAGTGCTTCACGCGGGTGAGCGTCGGCATCGAACCGCCCGAGGACGTCGAGCGGGCCGCCGGCCACCTGGCCGAGGCGGCCCGGGAGGTGATCGGCTGATGGCACCGCAGCTTCCCTGGCCGCCGCGGTTCGCGCCCCTTCCGGACACCGATCCGGACGCCGGACTCGCCGCGCTGCGGCGGCTGGGCCGCGAGGTGTGGGCCACCGCCCGGATCGTCGCGGCGAGCATCCTCGACCTGCCGGACTTCGAGGTCAAACTCGCGCTCGGCGAGGCCCTGTTCACCCTGACGGAGGTGGCCGCGGCGATCGAGGAGCGGCTCGCGGAACTGGGCTCCGCCCCGGACCGCACCCTCCCGGAGCCGCTGGCCGACCGGCTCGCCGCCGACCTGGCCCTGCCGCCCGCGGACCGTCCGCCCGCGCTGCTCCACCGCTGGTGCGGCCCGCTGGCCGACCGCTTCGCGGCCGCCGGCTTCGACCCGCTGCTCGACGGCCCCACCGAGCGCGTCCGCCGCCGGGCCTTGGCCGACCTGCGGGACGCCTTCGGCTGGCTCACCGACACCTACGGCGACACCCCCGCCCCACCCCCCGCGGCCGGATCGGCTCTCCGGGTCGGGCGGCCGGCCATGGGCGCGCGCGACGCCCGCTTCCGGCTCTTCGAGCACACCCGCGACTACCGCAGGGCCGACGACTGGACGTCCTCCGGGTCCGCCTACGACGACGACCGCGTGGAGCTGCTGCGGATCAACCGCGACGAGATCGACGCCCTGGAGACCTTCGCCCTCGCGCTGTTCGACCTGGTGGAGGAGGCCCCGCTGGAAGTCCTGCGCCACCTCGCCCGGCTCGCCTGGGACGAGGCCCGGCACGCCGCGATCGGCCACGCCCTGCTCGCCGAGGACGGCACCGACCCGTACCGCTACGCGTGCAGCATGATCGGGATACGGGTGCGGGGGGCCATGGCCGGCTGGGACGCCTGGACCCAGATCACCCTCTTCGGCGAACTCGGCATCATCGGCCCGATGCGCGCCCTGGAGCGCGAGGCGCGCCGACGCGGCGACACCCGCACGGCCACCGCCTTCCACTACGTCTGCCGCGACGAGACGATGCACCTGAAGGACTCGCGGCACCTCCTGGACCGCCACCACCCCGCCGGCGGACTCGCGGCGGCGGGCGAGGCGGCCAGGAAGCGCGCCGGCGCGCTGCTGGCGGAACTCGGCCTGCTGTCCGAGGAACAGTACGCCGCGCTCGACGAGCGGCAGATCTTCGCGCTGCTGGGGGAGTGACCATGCCCGGTGCGCATGTCTCCCGCCCGCCGGTGCCGGCGCCGGCTGCCGCACCCCCCGGCTGCTGGCTGCACGGCCTGCCGGGCATCCAGTCCCACCAGCGCTCGCTGCTGGTGTGGCCCGACCTGCTCGGCGCCGCCGGCGCGGCGTGGGTCGGCAGCCTGCTGTTCACCGGCACCCGGCTGCTCAGCCTCGGCGCGCCCCTGCCGGTCCCGGCGCGGCGCGCCCCGCAGCCGGTCCGGCTGGCGGTCTGGGGCGGGCCCGGCGCCGAGGCGCCCCCGCAAGGCGTGTGGACGCAGACGCCGGACCGTCCGTGCTGGGAGCGGATGACCGGCCTGTGGACGGCGGCCGGGCTGACACCGCTGCCGCCCTCCGCCCGCTCGGCCGCCGACTGGCGGCACGCCGGACGGGGGCAGGGCACCGAACTCGCCGGCTGCGCCAGCGCCCAGCAGTTGATGGCGCCGCTCGGTGCCACCGGTGCCCGCCGACTGGTGTGCTCCGTCGTCAGCGACCCGGCACGGCGCCGGACCGGGGTCGCCCGCGCCTGCGTGCGGGCCGTGGCCGGCGGCGCCGGCGCCGCCGCGCTGCTGGAACCGGGATCGGGCTCCGACCGCTTCTTCGCCGCCCTGGAGTGGACCCCGGTCGGCGACGCCTACTTCTACCACCACTGAGCAGGACCCCTACCGCTTGGAGGACGACCATGCGCCAGCGCCTCACCCTCAGTGGCGAGATCCCGCCCCCGGCGGTCGCGGAGCTGTTCGACGCCGTGGGGCTCATCCGCAGCGAGTACGTGCTGCGCCACCGCGGGCAGTTCATCACCCGGCCCGAGGCCCGCACCGCGCTGGCGGACTACCTGCGCGCGGTGGCCGCGGCGTGCGGCGACCGTCCGCTGTGGTACCGGACGTCGGAGTTCACCACCCAGGAGGCGAACACCCTCGACGGCGTCGACCGGATCTACCACGAGGCGGACTTCATGAAGGGCCGCCGCGGGCTGCGCCGCGCGCTGGAACTCCCCGAGGCGTTCGAGACGGAACTGCGGGTGCTCGCCGAGGTGGCCGCCGACCACCCCCACCTCCACGTGCTCATGCCGTTCGTGCGCGACGCCGCCGACCTCGGCTTCGCCACCGACGTCCTGGAGCGGGTCGGGTGGCCGAACCGCTTCGGGTCGATGATCGAGATCCCGTCGGCCCTGCTGGACGCCGCGAAGTTCGTGTCCATGGGCGCGTCCAACCTGATGCTCGGGCTCAACGACCTGTCGTCCCTGCTGACCGGCACCTCCCGCCAGGACCAGGACATGAAGCTGCACCCGAGCGTGTGGCGGGCGGTCGAGGTCCTGGGGGAGGCCGTCGACGGGTCGGCGGAGTGGGGCGTGGCCGGCAACCTCGGCCGTCCGGTCCTGGAACGGGCGGAGGCGGCCGGCGTCCCCTACGTCTCGGTGCACTACTCCGACCTGCCGGAGCTGCACGGGATTCCGGCGGCCGACCTGCCGGACCTGGACTTCGTGCAGCGCACCAAGGTGTACACCCGCCGCCAGATCTCCCGGGCCCAGGACCGTGACCTGGCCGAACGCCAGGCCGCGCTGACGGTGGCCGAGAACACCCGACCGGTCACGGCCACCCCCTAGGCTCAGCGGGCCCGGTGCCCTGCGCACGCCCCCCTTCCGCAGTTGAGGATGCCGAGTCCATGACCGACGTTGGTGCCCCGTCTTCCTTCGATCCCTGGCCGGATCAGCACGTCCACGTCGAGTGGGGGCCGTTGGGCGCCCGGCTGGCGGCCGAGCGGGGGGACGCGGTGGTCGTGGTGGACGTGCTGTCGTTCTCCACCACGCTGGACGTCGCGGTCTCGCGCGACTTCACCTGCCACGTCTACAGCGGCGCCGAGATCGACGCCATGGGCGGGTTGCAGGCCGCCGCGGACAGCATGGGAGCCCGGCCGCTGAGCAAACGGCGCCGGGTCCCGCCCGGCCAGGTCTCGCTCTCCCCGCAGAGCCTGCTGCACGCGGAGCCGGGGCAGCGCGTGCTGTTCACCTCGCTCAACGGCGCCGCGGCCGCCGGCGCCGCCGCCGCGGCCCCCGCGCTGCTGGTCGGCGGGCTGCGCAACGCGACCGCCTGCGCGCGGGCCGTCGCCCGGCTCCTCGACGAGCAGGTGGCACGGCGCGTGACGGTGGTCGCGTGCGGCGAGCACTGGAGTTCCACCCAGCCGCACGTCGAGGGCATGCGCCCCTCGCTGGAGGACTGGATCGGCGCGGGCGTGATCTGCGACCGGCTCGCCCAGGAGGGCCGCACCCTCTCGCCCGAGGCGCAGGTCGCCGCCGGGGCCGCCCGCTCGCCCGGGCCCGCCGTCCTGGCCGACTGCGTCTCGGCCCGCGAACTGGTCGCGGCGGGCTTCGACGACGACGTGGCCCTCGCGCTCCAGGTCGACGTCAGCGGCGTGGTGCCGACCCGCCTGCCCGGCGATCCGAGCGGCCGGGTCTTCACCGCGCCGCCGGTCCCGGTTGCCGACTAGGCCCTGTCCGGCGGATCCTGCCGGGCTCGCGGCGCCCGGCACCGCACCTCCCTGCGTTGTCGAATCATCCATGTACGACCCGGTACGAGGATGTTTCTCCGCCTTGCGATGTACGGCACCGGACGCCGCGAGCTCGACCGGCACGATCCGCCGGACAGGCCCTAGCGCCGGTCGCCGACCGATCGCGCCCCCGCCGGCCCGGACCGTGCGGCGGCTGGGACTTTGTGGCCGGCTCAGACCGTGTGGAAGGAGAGGGCGACCCGCAGCATGTGGCGCTCCCAGCCGTCCAGGAAGAGGTCGTTGTCGTCGAACGCCCGCTCCACGACCTGGCTGGTCTCCGGCCGGTAGGACGCCGGGTCGAGCAGCGCGGCCAGCGCGTCGTGGAGCGCGGCCCGGGGACGGGTTCCGGCCATCGTGCCCGGTCCGGCGGGCCGCGGGGCGGGCGGCAGCTCCGCCGCCAGCCCCGCCACGGCGACGGACCACGGCTCCGCCGACCCGGCCGCCGAGGCGCACCGGTCGGCGAACCGGGACCACGGGCGCGACGGCGCCAGCAGATGGTCGTAGGCGAGCAGCGCGGCCGCCCGCGCCGCACACCCGCGCACCATGCCGTACGGCTCGGAACCGCCGCGCGGTATCCCCGGCATGCGCAGCCGGCGCAGGTCGGCCACGGAGCACCGGGCGACCGCGTCGGCGCCGCCGACCGCCGCGGCGGTGGCCTCGCCGAACAGCGTGCGGACGTCGAGCGCGGTCTGCGCCGCGTCGTCGGGCGTGTGCAGGACGGAGAAGCAGCGCTGCGCCGCGGGGGAGACCGCGCGCAGGTCGCCGGCCCGCCGCCCGTCGTGCGAGCTGCCGCCCTTCCAGGCGTCGAACAGCCCCGGAAGGTCCACGTCGTAGGGGGTGCGGACGACCGCGGGGATCGCCATGTCGAGTGCGCCCAGTTCGTACGACAGCCATGCCCCCGGGCGGCGCCCGGCCGCGGGCGGCTTCTTGAAGGTGCCGTGCGCGTAGAGCGCCGCCAGCGTCGGCGGCCGCAGCATCAGCGCGGTCGTGGCGAGGACGTCCAGCCGCAGGGGCGCGAGCCGTTCGGCCAGCGCGTCCCACGCGTCCACCACCATCGCGTCCGGCATCAGCACGAACAGCCCGACGTTCCGCCCAAGTTCGCCATCGCCCACCCGGACATCCTTCCCCTCCCCGGCCCCGGTTATCTGCGGCCGGGCCCATCGGGTGGAGTTCAGCCGCAGTACACGCCGCGGCAAGCCCGCGGTGCCAGAATCCCGCCTCGTGCCTACTACACGCTCGCGCGCCGGCGTCGCCTCAGTGTGCGCCTCGGCTCTGACGCTCTCAGGACTGCTCGTCACCGGGGTGATCGCCGCCGATCCCGCGGCCGCCGCGGACCCGGCCGGCTACCAGAACGTACGGATCAACGAAGTCACCTCGTCGAACAGCGACACGGTGGAGTTGTACAACTCCGGCTCCGCGCCGGTGAGCCTCAGCGGCTGGAAGATGTCCGACAACGGCTTCTCGCCGCAGGCGTTCAGCCCGTCCGCCGGCACGATCGCGGCCGGCGGCTTCGTCACCTTCGACTCGCCCAAGGGGCTGGGCGACGCGGACACGCTGGTGCTCTACACCTCCGGCGGCACCGTGGTCGACCGCGTCGACTGGGCCACCGACGAGGCTAAGCCGGCGATGGCCCGGTGCGGCGGCGACGGGACCGGTGGATGGGTGACCGAGACCTCGGCCACCACGTTCGGCTTCGTGAACGCCCCGGGCTGCCCCTCGTCGGTCCCGGCGGCGAGCAGGGTGCGGATCAACGAGGTCACCTCCAGTGGCGCGGACACCGTGGAGCTGTACAACGGCGGCACCAGCGCCGTCTCCCTCGCCTCCTGGCGCTACGTCGACGGGGACACCGGCCACTCCGCGGCCACGATCTCCTCCTCCTCGCCGAGCGCGACCAGCATCCCCGCAGGCGGGTACGTCACCTTCGACTCCACCATCGGCCTGGGCGACAACGATTCGGTCTTCCTGCTCGACGGCAGCGGGGACACCGTCGACTCGGTGACCTGGGCGACCGACGGCGCCAAGCCGTCGGACCAGCGGTGCGCGAACGGCACCGGAGGGTTCGCCACCGCCACGACCGCGACGCTCGGCGCCGCCAACTCCTGCCCGGGCAGCGGCGGAGGCGGAGGCGGCGGGGGCGGCCAACTGCTGGGCGGCGGCGGCTCACTGACCAGCGGCTGCACCCCCGAGGAGCCCTCGGGCACGGGGTCCGCGCCGTCGGGCACCCAGCCCTGGCCGGGCGGGCAGGACGTCACGATCGCCGACAACGTCTGCGCGTTCACCACGTCCACCGGCCCCGAGGGCCGGGACCTGAGCGGGCTGGCCTTCGACCCGTCGAACCCGTCCGTGCTGTGGGCCGCCAAGAACAAGAACTGGCTGTTCAAGCTGGTCAAGAGCGGCGGCAAGTGGATCCCGGACGCGTCGTGGAGCGCGACCGGCAAGCAGATCCGGTTCGCGGGCGGCTCCGGCGAGCCGGACTCCGAGGGGCTGACGGTCGGCCCCAACGGCCACCTCTACGTGACCTCGGAGCGGGACAACGACGACAACTCGGTCCCCGAGGACACCATCATGGAGTTCGACCCGAGCGCGAGCGGATCGACCCTGACGCCGATCCACCAGTGGGACATGACCGCGCAGTTCCCGCAGCTCGACACCGGCAGCAAGGACGACGCCAACCTGGGCTTCGAGGGCGTCGGCTACGTGCCTGACAGCTGGCTGACCGCGAACGGCTGGACCGACCCGCTCACCGGTGCCGCCTACAACCCCGCGAACTACCCGCTGCACGGTTCGGGCCTGTTCTTCGCCGGCCTGGAGTGGGACGGCACGCTGCACGTCTACGGCCTCAACTCGGACGGCACCTTCACCACCTTCGGCACCGTCGCCACCGGCGAGCGCTCCGTGATGGACGTGACCTACGACGCGGGTACCCAGCGGATCGTCGCGACCTGCGACAACACCTGCGGCGAGACGCACACCTTCCTGAAGGTCGGCTCCGGCGGCGCGATCGTCCCGGACGTGACGTACACGAACCCGACCGTCATGCCGGTCGACAACCTGGAGGGCTTCGCGATCGCCCCGACCTCGACCTGCGTGGCCGGCTCCCGCGAGGCGGTGTGGAGCGACGACGGGATCTACGGGTTCGGCTCCGGGACCTCCTCCTCCGGCCACGCCCTCTACAGCGGCACCTTCCCCTGCTGACCCCGTAGCCCCCGCCCGTCCCCGCCCCGTGGCGGGGACGGGGTGGTGCCGCACCGCTCGGCGCGGCACCTCACCGGCGCGCGTGGCGGCGGGCGGCCGCGGTGTGGCGGGAGGGGGAGGGGCGACGGGGCCGCCGGCGGTGTCCGGACGTGCCGGCGTGCTCGGGCGCGCGGTGCCGGCCGGCCTCCGCCGGGCCGCCCTCGCCGCCCCCGTCGTCGGGGCGGTCGTCCCCGTCCCTGTTCCGGTCCCCGCTGCCGTCCCCGGCGCCGGAGGTCGCGGTGCCGGCGGCCTCCCCGGTCGCGGCCGGCGCCGTGCCCGCGGCGTCGCGCGCGGCGGAGCCGGCGGCTTCCCCGGCGTCGTCCACCGCCTTCCCGGCGTTCGCGCCGACGTCCTGCACCGCCTCGCCCGCGTCGCCGACCGCCCCACCGGCGCTCTCGGCGACGTCGTCGACCGCGCGGCCGGCGGCCCGGCCCGCGTCGTCCACCGCCTCACCGGCGGCCTCGCCGACATCGCCGACCGCCTTTCCGGCGTTCGCGCCGACGTCCTGCACCGCCTCGCCCGCGCCCTGCCCCAACTCGCCCACCGCGCGGCCGGCGCCCTGGCCCACCGATCGGGCCGCCTCGCCCACCGGGCGGGTGATCTGCTCGATGATCTGCGGGTTGTCGTCGATGGTGCGCAGCACGTCGCGGATGATCTCGGCGACGTTGTCGAGCCGGACCTTCAACAGGGCCTGGGCCTGCACCCCGTCGATGCCAAGCTGGACCCGTCCGAGCACCGCGTCCACGCCGACGTCCAGCTTGAGCAGGTCGAGCACCTCCGCGTGGAGCGCCACCCGGGCCCGTAGGTCCTGCACGTCGAGCTGGATCCGGTCGACATGCAGGTCGGGGACATCGAGCAGCACGTCCGGATCGCCGTCGGAAGCGCGCGCGTCACGTACCGTCGTCTCCGACGAGGCGTGCCGGCCCGCTTCGGCCCTGCTGTCACCGGAGATCATCACTCGTCCTCATCGTCCTCATCGTCCTCTTCGTCCTCTTCGTCGGGCGTCTCGTCCTCGTCCTCGTCCGTCTCGTCCGTGTCCTCCTCCTCATCCTCTCCCTCTCCCTCGTCCTGCTCCTGCTCCATCGCCTCCTCGTGGCTCTGCACGACCTCACCCTCGCGGATCTCGCCGCGCCAGCCCTCGGCCTCCTCCTCGGCGAAGGTCACGTACCGCTGGAAGTTCTTGAAGTCCAGTCGGGCGCGGCGGCCCTGGGCGCGCCAGAGGTTGCCCGTCTTCTCCACGATGCCGGTCGGGTAGTAGACGAGGACGAGGATGATCCTGGTGAGCGTCGGGGCGATCTCGTGGAAGCTGACGGCGCCCTGTGTGGTCCCCAGCGCCCCTTCCGACGTCCAGACGATGCGGTCGTCGGGAAGCTGTTCCTGCACGGTGGCCTTCCACTTCCGGGTGGACGGGCCGACCTTGACCGTCCACTCGCTGGTGGCCTCCTCGCCCCGTTCGGCCTGCCGGACGCCCTTGGTGAAACCGCTGAAGTTCTCGTACTCGGTCCAGTGGTCGTACGCCGTGCGCAGCGGGACGCCGACGTCGATCACCTCGACGATGTTCGTGGCCTTGACGTCGATGGACGCGTCGCCGCCACCCGAACCGCCGCCGCCCGAACCTCCGTCCGAGCCGCCGCCCCCGGACACGGCGTCCTTGATCTTGCCGGTGACACCGCTCTTGAGGTCCTGGCCCTTCTCGGCGGCGATCGCCGCGGCGGGCGACTCGCCGTGCAGGACCCGCTTGCCGACCTTCGGTACGGTGCCGCTGTCCTCGTCGACGTCCATGAGCCGGTCGGTCGCGTCGGTCAGCTTGCCGCCGGCAGCGCGGGCCGCCTTCTTGGCGCGGGCGCTGACGTAGCGCCCCAGTTCTCGCCGGAGCAGCGCCAGCGGGGCCGGTTCGGTCGCCTCGGGCTTCTGGTCTGTCGCCATGGGTGGGTCACCTCTCCCGTCGGGTACGCGGGGTGGACTTCCCGGGTCGGCCGCTGCCGGTCCCGGTCGTGGCGGCGGGGCGCGGCTTCCTCGCCGTCGCGGCGCGCGTCGACGACGAGCTCGTCGGCGCCGCCTTCTCCGCCCTCTTCTGCTGTGCGGGCTTCTTCGCCTCGGGCTTGCCGTCCGCGGGCTGCCGTCCGCCGGACCGGCGTCGGGCGGGCGCGGAGTTCCGTTTCGCGCGGGCGGGCGTTTCTTCCGACCCGCCGGGCTTCCGCTCGCCGGCCGGCGGTCCGGATTCGGCGTCGGGACGCTCTTCGGCCTGCTCGTCCCCGTCCGGTCGCGCATCGGTGGGGCGGGGGTTCGAACCGTCGTCCTGATCCTCGTCCCCGCTGCCGAGAGCGAGCGCCCGCTTGTGCAGGGCTGTGGCCGCGGCACTGACGCCGCGGCCTGCCACGGAACCCGCCGCGTGGCGCAGCAGGCCGCCGCCGTGCCCGCGTTTCGTGCCGCCGTCGGAGCGGTCTCCGCCGTCCTTGTCCTTGCCCTTGCGGCCCGCGGGTACGCCGGGAATCCTGCGCACGCCGCCCGCCAGCAAAGCGCCGGGCCGTATGCCCTTGCCGGCCAGGAGCGCCGCGGCGGTCAGCGCCATCCGCCCCTTCTTCGCCCGGCCCATCAGGTAGCCTCCCGCGACGGCCGCGGCCAGGCTCATGTTCTGCGGTTCGCCCATCACGCTTCGCCTTCTCGGTGTCGACTGCGTGGGTTGGGACAGCACGTGCGCACATCAGGTGCACGGAGCGGCGAACGCCGTACGCTCCGACGGCGCCGTGGGCGTGGCGCGCGCTGGCCACCCCTTTCCAGTGTCCTCCGCTCGCGGGGAACCGCATCTGGGCATGGGTCCTGGTGGGGGGAACAGGGACACCCGGGCTCGGCAGGCGGACCGCGCCCCGGCCACGGGCGGCCGCCGACCCATCGAGGAGGCCGGGTTCAGCTGCCCGCGGGGGTGGGCGGCGGGGTGGACCACGCGGTGGCCAGCGGATCGTCCGGCGTGATGGAAGGGGGCAGCCCGACACGTTCCTGGAGTGCCGAAGGGGAGTAGGGAGTCGGGCCGTGCCATTCGACGAGCATGACGGTGGCGTCGTCGCGCAGCCGTCCGTCGTGGTAGTCGAGGTGGTGGCGGACCAGTCGGCGCAGCGTCTCCGGGACGGACAGGTCGTCGGCGTGGTGCCGGATCAGGAAGTCGGTCAGGCGGTCGAGCCCGAACTCCTCCCCCCGGTCGTTGCGGGCCTCGGTGATGCCGTCGGTGAAGAACAGCAGCCGGTCGCCGGGCTCCAGCCGGTCGTGGCAGATCGTGGTGGGCAGTCCCAGGCCGGTGCCCATCGGTCCGGCGGGCGGGCAGGCGAGGGGGACGATGGTGCGGCGGCCCCGGATGACCACCGGCGGGTGGTGGCCGCGGCTGGTCCACGACAACGTGCCGGTGGCCATGCTCAGTTCGGCCAGGATGCCGGTGGTGTAGCGACTGGTGCCGAACTGCTCGGTCAGCGTCTGCTCGATCCGGTCAGCGGTCTGCCCGAGGTCGGCGCCCTGGCGGCGGTACTTGCGGCAGGTCGCCACGGCCAGGTTCGCGGTGAGGCCGGCGGCGGTGTCGTGGCCCATCGCGTCGAAGACCGACAGGTGCACGGTGTCGCCGGACACCGCGTAGTCGAAGGCGTCACCGCTGATCTCGTACGCAGGCTCCATGATCGCGCTGATCAGCACCCGGTCGGCGGCGAAGGTCCGCGGCGGCATGAGGCGCCACTCCATCTCCGCGGCCACCTCCATGCGCCGCCGGCGTACCAGCCGCCCGTACGAGTCACTGGTGCCGCGCTTGCTGACCAACAGCAGCGCGACCAGGCCCGCGAGCGCGCCGACGTCCGCGTCGGCCTCGACGGCCGCACCGGGCAGGCCGACCCGCAGTACCCCCAAGCGCTCGCTGCCGTCCAGCAGCGGTATCCACCACTGGCCGGTCGAGGACGCCGAGGCGGGCAGCACCTCGCCGATCTGGAAGGCGCGGCCCGCCACGGTGCCCTCGACCGCCAGCTCAGCGGGCGCGCCCTCGGCCTCCCCGCCCGAGTCGCCCGAGTCGTCCGAGTCGTCCGAGGCACCGCCGGGGCCGGTCAGGAGGTACAACTGGTCCTGCTGGAGGTCGCTCACGTAGATCAGCACGCCCGGCCACCCGGCCCGCGCCGCGTACGCGCTGACCGTGCGGGGGACCTGCTCCAGCGTCATCAGGTGGCTGGCCGTGATCAGCTCGCCCAGCACCCGCGTCCGCGCATCGGTGCTCATGATCCGGCGCCTCTTCTCGTGGTGAGCTGGTCGACCCGCACCCTCTCCCTCCACGGTATCGGCGCCCCGGCGTCCGCGCCCCCCGCGCGGACGCCGGGGCGCGGATGTCCGCGTCCCCGCGCGCCGCGGCCGTCCGCCCCCGGCAGTCGTACCGGGTGCGGGCGAGGGACCGGTCCGGCAGTGGCGTTCGGCCCCACGCGCCCCACCGCTGGGGGCGCCGTGGACCCGGCACGGCGACTCGGCGGATCACGCCGCTCGGGGAGGAATGCGCCCCGCCTTCGTGGGCACCCGAACCGTGTCGCGGGCCCTGGGGCGGGGCGGTGCGCCCGTGCCGAACCGAGAGTGGGAAAGGTGGCAGTCATGCCCCGAGGTGCGAACGCCAAGCGCGAACGCCAGTACGAGCACATCAAGGACAGCGCGCGCGAGCGCGGAGAGTCGCCCGGCCGGGCGAAGGAGATCGCCGCGCGGACGGTGAACAAGGAGCGGGCGCGCGCGGGCGAGTCGAAGACCGCCAGCCGCACCTCCACCCGGGACATGTCGTCCTCCCGGCGGGGCGGCCGGCGCTCCCACTCCGGCGCCCAGGGCCCGACCAGGGACCAGCTCTACAACGAGGCGAGGCAGCGCAACGTCAAGGGCCGCTCGCACATGACCAAGGCCGAGCTGAGCAGGGCCCTGGGCCGCTGAGCACACCTCCGGGACCCACAAGGGCCCCCGTCGGACCCACGTCGCCAGGAACCGCCCACCGGACCCCGACACCGGGAAGTGGGACCGGAGACCGGGGCGGCCGGTCACGGATTGACGCCCACCGCGAAGTTTCCGAAGCTGGTAGGAGGAGGGGGGAAGGGAGCCGGTCGTGAGAGATGGCCACAGCGGACTTCCCCGGCTGCTGACGGCGGCGGAGACCGCGGCCCCGGTGGATGCCGTCGACGTCGTCGCGGACGACCTGCGGCGGCGGTTCGAGGCGACGAAGGTCTCCTTCCTCATCGTGGACCTGACGGGGAAGGCGGTGGCACGGCTGTCCACCACCGACGCCGGGCGGGACGGGCGGGAAGCGGAGCGTATCCCCCTCCCGGGCAGCGTCTACGAACAGGTGATCCGCACCCAGCGGCTCCATCAGGAGGCGTTCGGCCGGGAACAGCGGGTGATCGTTCCGGTCACCAACCGGGGGGATGCCATCGGGCTGCTCGAACTGCTCCTGCCGAGCGACCTCGGCGAGGACGTCCTCGCCGAGATCGGGGAAGCAGCCCACATCCTGGCCTACATCGTGATCGCCAACGGGCGGTTCACCGATCTGTACACCTGGGGCAAACGCTCCAGGCCGCCCACCCTGGCCGCGGAGATCCAGTACCAGCTGCTGCCGACGTCGCTGTCCTGCGAGGCCGCGCAGTTCACGCTGTGCGGGAGCCTGGAGCCCTCGGAGGACCTGAGCGGCGACACCTTCGACTACGCCTTGGACCGCGGCACGCTGCACGTGTCCGTGACCGACCCGATGGGCCACGACATCGACGCCGCCCTGGCCGCCACGGTCCTGGTGGGCGCCCTGCGCGGCGCCCGCCGCGCAGGAGTCGACCTGGCCGAGCAGGCCCGGCGGGCCGACCAGGCCCTGTCCGACCACGGAGCCGGTCACGCCACCGGTCAGCTGCTGCGCATCGACCTCCACACCGGGCGGGCCCGGCTCGTCAACGCCGGCCATCCCTGGCCGCTGCGCATGCGCGAAGGGGTCGCGGAAGCGATCACCTGCGAGATAGACCATCCCTTCGGGCTGTCCGTCCCCGCGCCCCACCCCCCCTACCGTGTCCAGGACATCGACCTGCGCCCCGGCGACCGCCTGCTCATGTTCACCGACGGCATGCTCGAACGGCACGCGGAGACGGTCGACCTGCCCGCCCTGCTGGAACGCACACGGGACCTGCACCCGCGGGAGACCGCGCTGATGCTGACGTCCGCGGTCCTGGACGCCGCCGGCGGCCGGCTCGAAGACGACGCCACGGTGATGTGCCTGGACTGGCACGGCCCCCAGGTGATCGAGCGACACGTCAGCTCCGGAGCCGACACCCGCCAGGCCTCGGCCGCCCGCTCGAAGCCGTAGCCCTCGCCGTCACCAGGGCGCCTTCCTGGTCACGGTGTCAGGCGCCCCTCGAAGACCTCCCGCCCGTCCGGAACCTTCCACCCGTCGGGGCGGCGGCGCCCACCGGCCGCGGTCGCCGTCACCGGGGAACGGGCCGAGGACCGCGCGGCGCGGCCGTGGCTGATCCGGGTCCTGTCCCTTCCGGGCCGGTCCCCGAAGCCCCGGCAAGCCCTCCGAACCCCCGTGCACAGAAAGACAGAAAGGACGAACCCCGTGTCGATCAAGGTGTCCGACTACGTCCTGCAGCGTCTGCGTGAGTGGGACGTGGAGCAGATCTTCGCCTACGCCGGCGACGGCATCAACGGCCTGCTCGCCGCCTGGGGGCGGGCCGATGACAAACCGGAGTTCGTCCAGGCCCGCCACGAGGAGATGGCCGCCTTCGAGGCCGTCGGCTACGCCAAGTTCTCCGGCAAGGTGGGAGTCTGCGCGGCCACGTCCGGCCCCGGCGCGATCCACCTGCTCAACGGCCTGTACGACGCGAAGCTCGACCACGTGCCGGTCGTCGCGATCGTCGGCCAGACCAACCGCAGCGCCATGGGCGGCTCCTACCAGCAGGAGGTGGACCTGCTCAGCCTCTACAAGGACGTGGCCTCCGAGTTCTGCGAGATGGTCACCGTCCCCGAGCAACTGCCCAACGTCATCGACCGTGCGATGCGCACCGCGTACGCCCGGCGCACCGTCACCGCCGTCATCATCCCCGCCGACGTGCAGGAACTCGACTACTCCGCGCCGACGCACGCCTTCAAGATGGTGCCCTCCAGCCTCGGCGTCTCCTCCTACGCCCCCACCCCCTCGGCCGCCGACCTCGGCCACGCGGCCGAGGTGCTCAACGCCGGCGAGAAGGTGGCCGTCCTCGTCGGCCAGGGGGCGCGCGGCGCGCGCGCCGAGGTGGAGCAGGTCGCCGACCTGCTCGGCGCCGGCGTCGCCAAGGCACTGCTCGGCAAGGACGCCCTGTCCGACGAACTGCCCTACGTCACCGGCTCCATCGGACTGCTGGGCACCCGCCCCTCCTACGAGCTGATGCAGGGCTGCGACACGCTCCTGGTCATCGGCTCCAGCTTCCCCTACACCCAGTTCCTGCCGGACCTGGACCAGGCCCGGGCGGTGCAGATCGACATCGACCCGTTCATGGTGGGGCTGCGCTACCCGTTCGAGGTCAACCTCGTCGGCGACGCGGCGCAGACGCTCAAGGCGCTCATCCCGCTGCTGAAGGAGAAGAAGCACGGCGCGTGGCGGAGGAAGATCGAGAAGGACACCGCCCGGTGGTGGGAGGTCATGCAGCGCCGGGCCGCGGTGGACGCCGACCCGATCAACCCCGAGTACGTCGTGCACGCCCTGGACGAACTGCTGCCCGAGGACGTCATGCTGGCCGCGGACTCCGGTTCCTCGGCCAACTGGTACGCCCGGCACCTGCGGATGCGCGGCGCCATGCGCGGATCGCTGTCCGGCACCCTGGCCACCATGGGCCCGGGCGTGCCGTACGTGATCGGCGCGAAGTTCGCCCATCCGGACCGGCCCGCGCTGGCCATCGTCGGCGACGGCGCCATGCAGATGAACGGCATGGCCGAGCTGATCACCGCGGCCAAGTACCACCCGCAGTGGCGCGACCCGCGCCTGGTCGTCGCGGTGCTGAACAACCAGGACCTCAACCAGGTCACCTGGGAGATGCGCGCCATGGAGGGGGCGCCGCAGTTTGAGGCGTCCCAGTCCCTGCCCGACGTGCGCTACGCCGACTTCGCCCGGTCGATCGGCCTCGGCGGTGAGCGCGTCGAGGAGCCCGGCGAGGTGCGCGGCGCCTGGCAGCGCGCGCTGGCCGCCGACCGGCCCTACGTCATCGACTTCCGGACCGACCCGGCCGTGCCGCCGATCCCCCCGCACGCCTCGCTCGACCAGATCGAGGCCGCGGCCTCCTCCGTCCTGCACGGCGACCCCGACCGCGCCGACATGGTGAAGCAGGGGTTCAAGGCGAAGGTCCAGGAGATGCTCCCCGGCCGCCGCCACCGCGACGACCGGCCGGGGGCCGGGGACGAGGAGTGAGCGCCGGCGCCGCGGCGGGCCGGCCGGGCGCCGGGGCCGCCGGCGCGGCGCCCGCGCCCGGTGACCCGCCGGTCGTGCAGGCGGTGGAGACGGCCGTCCTCACCGTCCCCACCGAGATGCCCGAGGCGGACGGGACACTGGCCTGGGACGCCACCACCGTCGTGGTCGCGCACGTCCGGGCCGGCGGCGCTCAGGGGCTCGGCTGGACCTACGGCTCGCCCGCCGCGGCAGGGGTGATCCGCGACCACCTCGCCGGCGTCGTCACCGGCCGCTCCGCCTGGGACGTGCCCGCCGCCAACGAGGCCATGAGCCGGGCGGTGCGCAACGCCGCCCGGCCCGGCATCGCCGCGCACGCGATCTCCGCGGTGGACATCGCCCTGTGGGACCTCAAGGCCCGCCTGCTGGGCCTGCCGCTGGTCCACCTGCTCGGCACGGCCCGCAGCGAGGTCCCCGTCTACGGCAGCGGCGGGTTCACGACGTACGGCGACCGGGACCAGGAGCGCCAACTGCGCGACTGGACCGCCGGGTCGGGCATCCCCCGGGTGAAGATCAAGATCGGCGAGTCCTGGGGGAGTGAGCCGGCCCGCGACCTGGAGCGCGTCAGCCGAGCCAGGCGCACCATCGGTGAGGGCGCCGAACTCTACGTGGACGCCAACGGCGCCTACACCGCCAAGCAGGCCGTCCGCCTCGCGCGGCACCTCGACGCGGAGGGCGTCACCTGGTTCGAGGAGCCCGTCTCCTCCGACCACCCGGCCGGCCTCGCGCAGGTCCGCGCCGCCGTGCTGCCCGACGTCACCGCCGGCGAGTACGGCTACACGCTCCCGTACTTCCGCCACCTGCTCGCCGCGGGCGCCGTCGACTGCCTCCAGGCCGACGTCACCCGCTGCGGCGGGATCACCGTGTGGCTGCGGGTCGCCGCCCTCGCCGAGGCGCACGGCACGCAGGTCTCCGGGCACTGCGCCCCCCACCTGCACGCCCACGCCGCGGCGGCCGTGCCCAACCTCCGCCACCTGGAGTGGTTCCACGACCACGTGCGGATCGAGAACCTGCTCTTCTCCGGCGGACTGGACCCCTCGGGCGGCGCCGTGCGGCCCGGCGCCGGGGGCGAGCCGGGACACGGCATGGCCCTGCGGGCCGACCGCGCCGAGCGGTACCGGTCGGGCTGACGGGGCCGTCCCCAGACCCATGCCCGCGGGAACGGCGGGTAGACGAGGGCCATGGGAGAGGACGAGGTGACGCTGGGCGTCGAGGAGGAGTACCTGCTCCTGGAGCAGGAGACGGGTCTGCCGGCGCCGTGCGCCCAGCGGGTGCACGACGACGCCAGGATCGAGTCCGGACTGGGACACGAGGAGGTCGACAGGGAACTCCTCCAGGCCCAGATGGAGATCGCCACGCCGGTGTGCGGCAGCCTGGACGAGGTCCGCGACCACCTGACGCGGCTGCGGGAGGCGGTCACGGGCGCCGCCGACCGCGCGGGCTGCCACCTTGCCGCCGTGGGCGGCCTGCCGACGCCCGCGTGGCGGGACGTGCCGGTGACCCGCGAGCGGCGCTACCAGAAGATGCACGCCGAGGCGCGCCGCCTGGTCGACGAACAGCTCATCTGCGGCATGCACATCCACGTGGCCGTGCCGAGCCGTTCGGTGGGGGCGTCCGCGCTGGGCCGGGTCCGGCCCTGGCTGCCCGTCCTGCTCGCCCTCGGCGGCAACTCCCCGTTCTGGCAGGGCCAGGACACCGGGTTCAGCAGTTGGCGCACCGTCGTGTTCGGACGGTGGCCGGTCAGCGGCTCCCCGCCGTTCGTCGCCGACGCCGCCGACTACGACGAGCGGGTCGAGGCGCTGACGGCCACCGGTGTGATCCCCGACCGCAAGCAGCTCTACTGGCTCGCGCGCCTCTCCGAGCGCTACCCGACCCTCGAGGTGCGGGCCCCCGACGTGCAGTTGGACGTCGAGGACGCGGTGACCATCGCCGGTCTGGCCCGGGCGCTGGTCAGCACCGCGATCCGGGAGGCGCAGCACGCCGAACGGGCGCTCGACCCGCCGGCGAGCGTCATGCACGCCGCCGAGTGGCACGCCGCGCGGCACGGGCTGTCCGGAACCCTGGTGGACCCCCGGCACGGCACCCAGGCCGACGCGGCGGACGTGGTGCGCGCCCTGCTCGACCACACCTCGGCCGCGCTCAAGGAGTCCGGCGACGCCGAGCAGGTCGCCGCCGGGGTACGGCGCTTCCTCGACAAGGGCACCGGCGCCGACCGGCAGCGGGCCGCCGAGCGGGAGGGCGGCATGGCGGCCGTGCTCGCCCTGATCTCCGAGGACCGCCCCGCCTGACCTACCGGGTCATCCCCGCGGAGACCGGTCCGGCCCCGGCGACCAGGTCCCGGAGACGTACCGGGGCCCCGGCGCGGTCGCGGCACCGGGCGGGGGGAGCGACCATGCGGACTATGGGTACCGACCGGCAGTCCGCACTCGTGGTCATCGACATGATCAACACCTACGACCACCCCGACGCCGAGCTGTTGGTCAACGCGGTGCGGGAGGCCCTGCCGGGGGTGCGCCGCGCGCTGGCCTCGGCACGGGAGGCGGGCGTGGACGTCGTCTACGTCAACGACAACTTCGGCCGCTGGCGCTCGCACCACGACGAGCTGGTGGAGACCGCGCTCGGCGGCGCGCACCCGGAGCTGGTCGAGCCCGTCCTGCCCGACGCCGACTCGCTGTTCGTGGTGAAGGCCCGGCACTCGATCTTCTACCAGACCCCTCTGGAGTACCTGCTCCAGCAGACCGGCGTCGGGCACGTGGTGCTGTGCGGACAGGTGACCGAGCAGTGCGTGCTCTACTCCGCCCTCGACGCGCACATCCGCCACTTCGACGTCACGGTGGTGCGCGACGCGGTGGCCCCCATCCAGCGCGACCTGGCGGAGCCGGCGCTGCGGATGATGGAACGCAACATGGGCGCGCGGCTGGTGCGGGCGGCGGACCTCGCGTGGTGAGGCGCCGGGCGTTTCGGGGGAGCCGGGGAGCGGGGGAGCGCTGCCCGCGGCTGTCCTGCGGGGGTCGCCGCCGGTGACCGTGTCCGCACCGTCCGTGCCCTGATCGCGCCGTCCGAGCCGATCGATCGCGCCCGCCACGTGTCATTTCCGTCAGCGGGGTAGCCGACCGGACATGGCGAACACGGATTTGAAGGCTTTGGCGCTGGTTTGCACCCTCAACCCCTCCCCGGCCCGGTCCAGCTCCCAGGTGCTGGCCGAGCAGACGCTGGAGGCCCTGCACGCACACGGCGTCACCGGAGAGGCGGTCCGGATCGCGGACCACGACGTGCGGTCCGGCGTCGCGGTCGACATGGGAGAGGGCGACGCGTGGCCCTCGATCAGGGAGAAGATGCTCGCCGCCGACATCCTGGTGCTCTCCACGCCGATCTGGCTCGGCCACCCGTGCAGCGTCGCCCAGCGCGTGCTGGAGCGGCTGGACGGCGAGCTGTCCGAGACCGACGACGAGGGCCGGCAGCTCACCTACGGCAAGGCCGCCGCGGTGTGCGTGGTCGGCAACGAGGACGGCGCCCACAAGGTCGGCGCGGACCTCTTCCAGGGTTTGAACGACGTCGGCTTCTCCCTCGCCGCCGGTGCCGAGACGTACTGGGTCGGCGAGGCCATGCAGGGCACGGACTACCAGGACCTGGAGAAGGTGCCCGAGGCGGTCGCCTCCACCACGAGGACCCTGGCGGCCAACACCGCGCACCTGGCCCGCGCGCTGCGCGACCGGCCCTACCCGTCGGCCTGAGGCCGCGGTCCGAGGCCCGCGGTCCGGCCCGTGGCCCATTGCCCGCGGTCCGAGGCCCGCGATCCGCGGTCCCGCCGCTCCGCCGGCCCGGACCCGCACCCCCATCACCCGCGCCGGAGGCGCGCCGGACGTGAGCGCCCGCTCCGTCACCGGCAAGCGACGAGGAACCGGAGGCCACACCATGAGCGGCACCGAGAGCACCGATCGGCCCGGGGAGGCCGCCGCCGTGCTCTTCGACGTGGACGGCACCCTGATGGACACCGTGCACCTGCACACCGTCTGCTGGTGGGAGGCGCTGCGGCAGGGCGGCCACGCGGTGGCGATGACCCGCGTCCACCGGTGCGTCGGCATGGGGAGCGACCACCTGCTGGACGCGCTGCTGGGCGAGGACCGCGACCACGGCGGCGACGAGGGGCTCAGCGCCGCCCACGACGCGCTGTACGCGCAGTACTGGTCACGGCTCGCGCCGCTGGACGGCGCCGCGGACCTGGTCCGCGCCTGCGTCGACCGCGGCTGGCGGGTGGTGCTCGCCTCGTCGGCCAAGAGCGGCGAGGCGGAGGTGATGACCGACGCGCTCGGTGTGGCCGACGTGCTCTTCGCCACCACCACGGCCGACGACGTGGACGCCAGCAAACCGGCGCCCGACCTGGTCCGGCAGGCGCTGGACAAGGCCGGTGTGGCCGCGGACCGCGCGGTCTTCGTCGGGGACGCGGTCTGGGACGCGCAGTCCGCGGGCAAGGCCGGCGTGCGCTGCCTCGGCGTGCTCAGCGGCGGCGCCTTCTCCCGCGCCGAACTGGTCGACGCGGGCGCGGAGCGCGTCTACGACGGCCCGGCGGACCTGCTGTCCGCGCTCGACGACAGCCCCCTGGCCGCCGTCCCCGCCCCCGTTCCCGCCCCCGCCGGCCGGCGCTCGGCGGACACGAAGGAGGAGCACCGATGACGACCTACGGCTACTTCCTGTCGTCGGAGGAGTTCGCCCCCGGCGAGCTGCTGGAACAGGCCCGCATGGCCGAGCAGGCCGGGTTCGGGGCACTCGCGATCTCCGACCACTTCCACCCCTGGAACGACGAGCAGGGCGAGGGCTCGTTCGTCTGGTCCGTGATCGGCGCGCTGTCGCAGGTCACGTCCCTGCCGATCACCACCCTGGTGACGTGCCCGACGGTGCGGCTGCACCCGGCGATCAACGCGCAGGCGGCCGCCACCGCCGGGGTGCTGACCGGCGGACGCTTCCGCTTCGGCGTCGGCAGCGGCGAGGCGCTCAACGAGCACGTCCTCGGCGACACCTGGCCGGAGGCCCCCGAGCGCCTGGAGATGCTCGAAGAGGCCGTCCAGGTCATCAGGAAGCTCTTCACCGGGGACCGGGTCACCCACCACGGCGCCCACTACACGGTGCAGAACGCCCGGCTGTACACCGTGCCCGAGCAGCCGGCCCCGCTGTACGTCTCCGGGTTCGGCCCGCAGGCCGCCGCGCTGGCCGGCCGGATCGGGGACGGCTTCGTGACGATGGCGCCCGACACCGACCTGGTTGAGCAGTTCCGCCGGGCCGGCGGCGGTACCAAGCCGGTGGTCGGGGGAGTGAAGGTCTGCTGGGACACCGACCGCGAGCGCGCCGTGCGGACCGTCCACCGGCTGTGGCCGAACGAGCAACTGCCCGGCGAGCTGCCCCAGATCCTGCCGACCCCCGAACACTTCCAGCAGGCGAGCACCCTCGTCACCGAGGAGATGGTCGCCGACGCGGTCACCTGCGGCGACGACGCCGACGCCCACGCGCGGACCGTCCGCGCCTACGCCGACGCCGGGTTCGACGAGGTCTACGTCAACCAGATCGGCCCCGACCAGCGGCAGTTCTTCGACTTCTACCGCACCGAGGTGCTGCCCGAACTGTCCGACGCCCCCTGACCGCAGGCGCGTGCGCACCCGCCGGCCGCGCCCCCACCCCCCATCGGGAGGTCCCCTGTGGCTACCGAGACCGTCTCCCTTCCCCACCGCCGCCCCCGCGCGCTGTGGACCCTGCCGGGTGTCTACGCCCCGCAGGCCGACACCCGTCTGCTGGGGCGCGCGCTGCGGGCCGAAAGACCGCTGGACGGCGCGGACGTGCTCGACATCGGGACCGGCAGCGGGGCGCTGGCGGTGCTCGCCGCCCGCATGGGCGCCCGGGTCGCGGCCACCGACGTCTCCTGGCGGGCGGTGCTCACCGCGCGGGCCAACGCCGCCCGCCAGCGGCAGCGCGTCCGGGTGCGCCGCGGCGACCTGGCGGGGGAGCGCGGCGGCCGCACCTTCGACGTCGTCGTCACCAACCCGCCGTACGTGCCCGCGCCCCACGCGCCGCCGTCCGGCGGCGCCGCACGGGCGTGGGACGCCGGACACGACGGCCGGCACGTGGTGGACCGGCTGTGCGCCGACGCCCCCGCCCTGCTGCGGCCGACGGGCGTGTTGTTGATGGTCCACTCCGGGCTGTGCGGCGTCGAGGCGAGCCTGCGCCGGCTGCGGGCCGGCGGGCTCGCCGCCGAGGTCGTGGCCCGCGACCACGTGCCGTTCGGGCCGGTGCTGCACCGCCGCCTGCCGTGGCTGCGCGCCCGGGGCCTGGTCGGACCGGCCGACGAGTACGAGGAGTTGGTGGTCATCCGTGCCGAGCGAACCTGACGCCCGAGGCCCCGTACCGGGTGGGCCCGACCCGGGCGGACGGGCGGCGCGCGCGTCCGCGCCGGGTGGGCCGGACGGGCCCGACGCGCCCGGACGTGGCGGGGCGGATGCGCCCGATTCCCGCTTCTTCGCGCCCGGCGCGTCCGTTGACCCCGCGGGCCCGCCTCCGGAGGCGGGGGCCGGCGACGGCCCCCGGGCCGGTACCGACCGCCCCCGCGCCGATCGCCCCCCGACCGACCGGGCCGGTACCGACCGCGCCGGCGGCGAGCAGCCCCGCGGCAACGAGGCACCGGCCGGCGCCCCGTCCGACGGGTCCGAGCGCCCCCGGCCCCGGCGGGTGACCGTCGAGCGGGACGGGCCGATCCTCGTGGAGGGCCCGGTCGAGGTGGTCCGCGAGGACGGCACGGTGGCGTCCAGCGACCGCTTCATGGTCGCGATCTGCACCTGCCGCCGTACCCGCACCGCGCCGTGGTGCGACACCAGCCACCGGCGCCGCCGGCGCCCGCCCGCGCCGGACCGCGCCCGCCCCGCGCCCTCCGCGGGCGCCCCGGTCCCGGAGGAGCACACCGAACCCGCAGCGGGGCCCCACCGCCCCGCCGACCCGCCCGAAGGAGGCCCGCCCCGTGCGGACACGTGAACCCGCCGGCACCCTCACCGCCCCCGAACTGCCCGCTCCCCGCGGCCGGTTGTCCCAGGCGGTGCTGGAGGCACTGACCGCCGACCGGCCCCCCGGCCCGCGGGACCTGCTGCTGGCCCACACGACCGACGACCCCTACGGCGAGGACCTGCAACTGGCGCTGTACGTCCTGTACGAGCTGCACTACCGGGGCTTCGCCGCCGTCGCCGACGACATGGAGTGGTCCCCGCTGCTCGCCCCGCTGCGGGCGGCGATGGAGCAGCGCTTCCTGCGCGCCCTGCACACCGACGTGCCCGGCCGCACCCCCGACGAGGCGTTCGCCGACCTGCTCGTGGAGAGCGCCGACCACGGCTCCAGCGTGCCGTACCACCTCGAACACGACGGCGACGCGCGCCAGGTGCGCGAGTACGCGGCGCTGCGCTCGCTCTACCACCTCAAGGAGGCGGACCCGCACGCCTGGGTCATCCCCCGGCTGCGCGGTCGGGCGAAGGCCGGCATGGTCGCCATCGAGTACGACGAGTTCGGCGCCGGACGCGCGGAGAACGTGCACGCCCGGCTCTTCGCCGACCTGATGGCCGACCTCGGCCTCGACACCGTCTACGGCCGTTACGTCGAGCACGCGCCCGCGCCGATGCTCGCCGACGTCAACCTGATGACCCTGTTCGGCCTGCGCCGGGACCTGCGGGGCGCGCTCGTCGGCCACTTCGGCTGCGTCGAGGTCACCTCCTCGCCCGCCTCCCGCCGGCTCGCCGCCGCCATGCGCCGCACCGACGCCGGCCCCGCCGCGGTGCGCTTCTACACCGAGCACGTTGAGGCCGACGCGGTCCACGAACAGGTCGTACGCCACGAGGTGGTCGGCGGTCTGCTCGCCGACGAGCCGGGGCTGGCGGCCGACGTCGCGTTCGGCGCCGACACCACCGTCTTCCTGGCGGACCGCCTCGCCGCGCACCTGCTGGCGGCCTGGCGCGCGGACCGGTCGGCGCTGCGCCGCCCGCTGTGAGCGCGGCCCGGTCCCGCCCGGTCCTCCGCCCGGCGTGCCGCCTCAGGTCTGCGCGGCCATCACCGCGCACAGCACCGCCACGCCGAAGGTGAGCCAGGCGACGTAGTCGCCCAGGTGGCCGGAGTGCAGCCTGCGCAGCCCGGTCAGCGCGCGGCGCACCGCCCGGTGGCAGGGCAGCCGGAACGGCCGCAGGACCGCCAGGCAGGCCGCCGCGGCCGCCGCCGCGGCGGACACCGCGCCCAGCAGCAGGCCGTCCGCGGTCCACGCCGACGCGACGTGCGGCGCCGGGGACGCGGCCGTGCCGAGGACGGCCGCCCGGTAGGCCGCCGGGTCGGTGTACACGCCCGCCCCCGCGGCGATCGCGCGCCCCACCGCGGGCAGGCAGCCCACGACCGCGCAGAGCCCGAGCAGCACCGCCGGCACGGCGAGCATCATCGGCGGCAGGGCCCGTCCCGGCATCCGGATCTCGGGCTCCTCGCCCTCACCGCTGATCTCGGCCTCGCCGGGGCGCTGCGCCGGGGCCGCACCGGCTCCCCAGAAGACCCGCAGCGCGACCCGCAGCACCGCCCCGCCGGTGAGCGCGGAGGTGAGCACGTACACCGCCGGCAGCCAGGGCTGCGCGTGGCCCGCGGCCGTCTCGCCGAGCGCCTTGCCCAGCCCGGTGCCGAACGGCGGCAGCCCGGCCAGGGCGAGCGCGCCGAGCACGAACAGCACGCCCACCAGCCGCAGTTCGCGGCCGCGTCCGTGCAGCCCGTGCTCGTCGACGGAGCCGTAGCGGTCGAGCAGCACCCCGGTGAGGCCGAACAGCGCGGCCTTCGCGCAGGCGTGCGCGGCGACGTAGACCGCCGTGCCGGCCGCGCCGTCCGGCGTGAGCAGGGCGATCCCCACCACGAACAGCCCGACGTGGCCGACCGTGGAGTACGCGAGCATGCGCTTGATGTGCCGCTGCTGCCAGCACATCACGGAGCCGACGAGCGCGGTGAGCACGCCGAGCGCGGTGAAGGTGTGGCGGAACGCGTCGTGCGGGACGCCGCCGGCGCCGGCGAAGACGGTCCAGTACACCCGGCCGACGCCGTAGACGCCCAGCTCGACCATCGCGCCGGACAGCAGCATGCACACCGGGGTGGGGGCGACGGCGTGCGCGTCGGGCAGCCAGAAGTGGAAGGGCACCACCGCCGCCTTGACCAGCATGGCGGTGACCACCAGCACGAACCCGGTCACCGTCAGCAGGTCGGTGGGGTGGCCCGCCAGCGACCGCCCCATGGCGGCGAGGTCGAGCTGGCCGGTCCGGGCGTACAGCAGGCCGATGCCCAGCAGCGAGCAGTACGCCGCGAGGGAGTTGACGATCCCGAAGGTCAGGGCGCCCTGCAACGGGCGCGGGTCCTCGATGCGGTAGCCGGTCAGCGCGTAGCCCGCGGCGCCCATCAGCTCGAACCACACGAACGCGTTGAACAGGTCGCCGGTCAGCGCGAAGCCGACCATGCCGGCCTGGAACGTCAGCACCATCGCGGGGAACAGGCCCGCGCGTTCGCCGCTCGGCTCGTCGAAGTACCGCCAGGAGTAGCCGAGCACCGCGAGCACCAGGCACGCGGCGAGCAGGGCCAGGCCCGCGCCGGTCCGGTCCGCGGCGAGCACGACCCCGATCCGGGCCGGCCACCCGCCGACGCGCGCGACGGCCACGCCGTGCAGGTGCGACCACAGCAGCGCCAGGCACACCACGTCGGCCGCGGCCGCCCCGGTGGCCAGGGCGTCGCACCCGGCGCGCGGCAGCACCCGGCCCGCGACGGCCAGCAGCGGCGCGCCGAGCAGCGGGATCGCGACGGCCAGCGGCAGCAGGGCCGCGTCCGTCACCGGGTCAGCCCCGCAACGCGGTCAGGGCCTGCGGATCGACCGTGCCGTGCCGCTTGCGCAACTGGATCGTCAGCGCCAGCAGCAGCGCGGTGACGGTCGCGCCGACGACGATGTCGGTGAGCGCGAGCGCCTGCACCACCGGGTCCACCACCGGGCGCGAGCCGGGCCGGAGGTCGGAGAACACCGGCGCGGTGCCGTGGTCGCGGTAGCCGACGGTGAGCAGCAGCACGTACGTCGAGGACTGCGCCACGGCCAGGCAGCCGATCGCGTGGATCAGGTTCCTGCTGGTCACCAGCCCGTACAGCGCGACCAGCAGGATCCAGCCCGCGGCCAGGTAGGCCCACACACCCATCAGACATCCTCCTGTGTTCCGGTGCCGGTGACCTCGACGGCCTGGTCGAGGAAGTGGGCGACCAGCACGATGAGCCCGGACGCCACCTCGACGCCGACGGCGGCGTTGAACAGCGGCACCATGCCGCCCGAGGTGATCTGGTCGAAGGTGCCCAGCGGGAGGACGTTCTTCAGGAACGCGCCGCCCGCCGCGAGGCCGGCGACGCCCATCGCCGTGAAGGACGCGGCCGCGAGCGAGTCGGCCACGTCCAGCACGGCCAGCGGCCGCAGCCGCCGCAGCACCCGGTAGTCGGCCGCCACGTAGCCCAGGTGGAGCGCGGTGGCCAGGACGACCCCGCCCTGGAAGCCGCCCCCGGGGCTGAGCTGGCCGTGCGCGACGACGTAGACACCGACCAGCACGGTGATCGGGAGCAGTACCGTCCCCAGCAGCCGTGTGGTGGGCAGGACGTCCTCGGACGCGGCGGCGTGCTGGCGCTCGTCGCGGGCCAGGCGCAGCAGCAGCGTCGCGCCCATGACGGTGGCGAACAGGATCGACTCCTCGCCGAGCGTGTCGAAGCCGCGCAGGTCGAAGTTGACCGACGAGATCACGTTCGCGGTGCGGCGGCTCAGGGCCGCGGCCACGGCGCGGTCGCCGTAGGGGTGCGACGCGCCGCCGAAGCGGGGCAGTTCGCGGCAGGACAGGGCGAAGCAGATCCCGAGGGCCAGCGCGGAGACCGCGAACAGCAGCAGCCGCGTCCGCGCGCTCACGACCCGCTCCCGCCGTGCGGCCCGCCGCGGGAGGACCCGCCGCCCGAAGGCCCGGCGCCGGACGGCCCGTCATCGGGGAGGCCGCCGCCGGACGGGCCGCCGCCGGACGGGCCGGGGCCGCCGTTCCCGGACCCGCCTGTGGCCGCGGGGACCGCGGCGCGGGGGACCGACCGCCGTCTGACCTTGCGGACCGTCAGCAGGACGAGCAGCGGCGTCAGTACGGTGCCCACCGCGACCTGCGACAGCGCCACGTCGGGCGCCTGGAGGACCGCGAACAGCACGGCCAGGGCCAGCCCGAGGACTCCGAGCAGTACCGCCTGCCGCACCGGCTCGCGGCACAGCACCGCCAGCGTGGCGGCCACCACCACGAAACCGAGCGCGACGCCGATCAGGGCCGTGTCCACCGCTGCTCCTCCTCGTCCTCTTCGCTCTCCTCGCCGGACTCCCAGGCGGCCTTCCCGACCGCGATCGTGGCGGCGGTGCCGCCCGCGGCGAAGACCAGCCCGATGAACAGCGTCCTGACCGCCGCGCGCCCGGGCCCCTGGTCGACGGCGACCGCGACGGCGATCAGCGGGACGCCCAGGCCCGAGGAGGCGGCCAGCGCGTGCAGGCGCGCCGCCGTCCCGTCCAGCCGCACCAGGGCCGCCGCCGACAGCAGTACGCAGGCCACGCCCGCCCACAGCAGGGTCAGCGCCACCACGTGACCGGCCGTCATCCGCTCTCCCCGGCGGGCCCCGCACACCGGGGGCGGGCCCCGTCCGGTGCCCGCGGGTCAGCCGTCGGAACGCCGCTTCCTCTCCTGCTCAACGGCCCCGCTCCTCTCCGCCACGACGAACCGGGTGAAGACGAGCGTCCCGGCCGGCGACAGCACCGCCAGCACCAGCGCCAGGTCCTGGTACGACGACCGGCCGTACCCCTGGGGAAGCACGAGGAACACCGCGCCCACCACGGTGGACAGCAGCGACAGGGCGAGCAGCCGCCGCACCGCCGAACCGGCCGCGGCGCCCCACAGGCAGGCGGGACCCGCACCGGCGAGCAGCACCAGCGCCGCGAGCGTCCAGGCGTTCACCGGCGACCGCCCGGCCCGCCGAGCGCGCGCTCCACCGCGCCGGGGCCGCGGCTCAGGGTGTGCACCCGCACCGTCGTGCCAGGGCGGCCGCTGACGGCGTCGGACCCGGACCCGGCATCGGACGCGGCGTCGGACCCGGACCTTGTCCCGGACTCGGCGCCGGACCCCGCGTCGGACCCGGACCTTGTCCCGGCCCCGACGTCGGACCCCGCATCGGACCCGGACCCTGTCCCGGATTCGGCGCCGGACGCGCCGTCCGTACCGGTGTCCGCGCCCGCACCGGCTCCCGCCCGGCGGTCCTCGTCGACGGTGAGCACGCACGTGTCCGCGGAGGCCGCCAGCAGCAGGCCCGCCCACCCGGCGCCGGTGCCGGGGCGCAGCACGACGCGCCGCACGCCGCCGGGCCGCCGCCCGCCGCGGAGCACCGCGCGGGCCAGCACCGCCGTCCCGCGCAGGAGCGACCAGGGCAGCGCGGCCACCGCGCGCGGGGCGCCCCGGCCGTGCGGGCGGCCGAGCCGGACCGCCCGCCGGACCCGGCGGGCGGCCAGGGCGCCGCCGGCCGCGGCCACCGCGGCCACCAGCAGTTCGACCGGTCCGACCGAGCTGATCAGCACCACGTCGAGCGCGACGAGCAGCGCCCACCAGGCGGCCACCTCGACCACCGCCGTACGCACCATGCCCGCGGCCTCCCGCCGTCGACGCCCGCTGTGTGCATTCTCGAAGCGCGCCGGGGCCGGTCTCCCGCGCGCTCCTCCGCCGCGCCGGACATCACCCGAACAGCAGCGGCCCGGCGTGCGGGATACCGCCCGGCCCTCGTTGCGGGGCCGCGTACCCCGGCAACGCGCGGCCACACCGGGGCCCGCGCGCGGTTCCCGCCGGCCGGCGGGGTGGCAGGTCCCGTCCCGGAGCGCCCCGCCGCGCCGCCGACGAGGGGCGGGAGCGCGGCGCCGACCGCACACTCGGGGGCATGACACGGTTGAGCGCGACGACGACCCTGGCACAGCCGCTTCTGCGTTGGGCGCCGGACCGGGCCCGGCCCGGCCGCGTCGCCGACGCCGTCAGCCGGCTGGAGCGCACCACGGCGCTGGACGGCGCGATCGGCGTGCTGAGGAAGGGGGTGCGCGCGGTCCCGCTGGGCGGTCTCCGCGACCTCCTGCACGGCCGCTGGCTCGGCCACCCGGTGCACCCGCTGCTCGTGCAGGTGCCGATGGGCGCGTGGATGTCGTCCGCGGTGCTGGACTGGACCCCGGGCGGGCGGCGGAGCGCCGGGGTGCTGGTGGCCCTCGGGGTGGCCGGGGCGGCACCCGCGGCCGCCGCCGGCCTGGTGGACTGGGCCGAGCTGGAGGACGAGCAGGCCCGCGTCGGGCTGGCGCACGCGCTGCTGAACGTGGTCGCCACCTCCTGCTACACCGTCTCGCTGGCCTCCCGGCTGACCGGCCACCGCGGACGGAAGCAGGCCGCGGCCGGGCTGGTCGCCCTGGCGGTGAGCGGCGCGCTGGGCGGCCACCTGGCCTACCACCAGGCGGCCGGAGCCAACCACAGCGAGGCCACGGCCCGGATCACCCCGCCCGGCTGGCAGGACGTCGGCCCGCTCGCGGGCTTCCCGGCGGGGCGCCCGGTGCGCCGGCTCGTCGGCGAGACCGCGGTCCTGGTGGTGCGCGACGCCGACGGCACCCTGTCCGCCCTGGCCGACCGGTGCAGCCACCTGGGCGGACCGCTGTCCGAGGGGGAGATCACCGACGGCTGCGTCCGCTGCCCGTGGCACGGCAGCACCTTCCGGCTGTCGGACGGCTGGAACGTCACGGGCCCGGCCACGGCCCCGCAGCCCTGCTTCGAGACGCGCGTGCGGGACGACCGGGTGTGGGTGAGGCTCGCGGCCGCGTCCCCGGCGGAGGAGGCGGCGCCGTCCGACGAGGAGGCCGCGTCCTCCGCCGAGGGGGCAGGACCCTCCGGCGGGTGAGCGGCAGGTGAGCGGGCGGCAGGCGGGGGGCAGGCGGGTGGGCGGCCCGGCCGGGGACGTGAGGCGCGTCCCGGCCGGGCCGGTGGTGTCAGTGCTTCGGGTCCTCGCTGCGGTGCCGGGCCCACAGCGGCAGCACGATCCAGCACAGGACGAACCAGGCGACGAGCACGCCGACCAGCCACGCGGCGCCCGGGTCGTGGATCGCGACGCGCAGCACCAGCAGGAGCGACGACGTCATGGTGCACAGCAGGAGGCACAGGCCCAGCAGGGTCAGCCGCGAGGCGAGCGTGACCGTCTCCGGTTTCAGCCGCCGCCCGGTGAGGAGGCGGTGCATGGCGACCGGTCCGACGAGGGCGCCGGTGGTGGCGGCGCCCAGCACGACCGTGGCCACGTAGATGTGCCGGTCGGTGTCGGACAGCGAGGTGAAGCGCGGCTGGAAGACCACGGTGAGCAGGAAGCCGAAGAGGATCTGCACGCCGGTCTGGGCGACGCGCAGCTCCTGGAGGAGGTCACCCCACCTGCGGTCGGCGCGCTCCTCCGCGCTCTCGTGCCGCCCGGCGTCCTGGGGCGGCTGCCGGTCGGAGGCGTTCATCGCTGCTGGCTCTCCTTCGCCGTACGGCCCGGGACCGGGGAGGCCGCGCCCCTACGGGGCCTCCCGTGGCGGTCGGGTGCCCGTACGGGCGGAGATCATGCGGGGTGCGCGGGGCGGGCCGGGCGGACGACGCGCGGGTCGTGGCCCGCGGTCTCGGCCGGCCCGGCGAACAGCTCGCCGGTCCCGGACAACCGGAGTATGCGGAGGACACAGGGCGCCATCGCGGAGACCGTCACCTCGACGCCGAGGTCGATCGCCCGGGCCCGCAGCCGCAGCAGCATGTTCAGCCCCGCGCAGTCGAAGAACCCGACACCGCCGAGGTCGAGGTCCAGGCCCGCGGGGGAGAGCGCGAGGCAGCTCGTGAGGATGTCGCCCGCCAACGGCGCGGTGGCCAGGTCGATCTCACCGGAGACGGCGGCCCGGGTGCGGCCCGCGCTCTCCAGGGTGCGGACCGCGAGGCCGGAGTCGTAGTCCTGGAAGGTGGCGGTCCTCGGCGGGGTCCCGCCGCCGTGCGCACGCGTCCTACCGCTCGCGGCCGGCCAGGGCTGGGTGACGGTCAACGACATACCTCCTCTTGCACCGCACGCTGTACCCAAGAGCTTGCCCGCCCACCGCGAGTACGTCAATAAATACACGAAACACAGTTCGTGTCTTGAGTGACGTGAATTCGACGTCGTATGGTGAGGTGGTGTCCGAACCAGCCGACTCACGCCCTACCTGGACCTTCCTGACCAACCACGCCAGGGTGCTGGCGACCATCGCCCGTGATCCCGGAGTGCGGGTGCGGGACATCGCCGCCCGCTGTCTGCTGACCGAGCGCGCCGTGCAGAAGATCATCGCGGACCTGGAAGGGGCCGGGTACCTCTCCCACACCCGCAGCGGGCGCTCGAACCGCTACGAGATCGCGCCGGGCACGCCGCTCCGGCACCCGGCCGACTCCGGCCCGACGGTCGCCGACCTGCTCGCCGTGCTGGCCCTGGAGTCCGACACGGACGACGCCGCTGCCGACCCGGGCACCGACGACGCGGGTACCCACGACGCCGGCACCCACGACGCGGAAGCCGACACCGACGACGTGGACGCCGACGCGGAGGCGCGCGCCGACACGAGGTGACCGGCGGCCCCACCGGCCCGGCGCCGTGTCCCGTGGTAGTCCGGCGCGGATGCGGGTACCCGGAGGTTCCCCGCCGTGTACCCGGCATCCGCTGTCGTGAGAGGTCACACCATGAGCCAGGCCCGGAACCCCCGGAACCGTCAGGACCGCGACCGTGCGGAGTCCGCGCTCGCCGGGCGGTCGGCGGTGGTCACCGGCGGCTCCCGCGGCCTCGGCCTGCTGCTGGCCGAGCGGCTGGTCGACCTCGGCTGCGACGTGACCGTCGCGGCCCGCGACCGGGAGGAGCTGGCCGAGGCCGGCGGCCGGCTGAGCGGCCGGCACCCGACGGCGCGGGTACGGACCCAGGTGTGCGACGTGACCGACCGGGAGGCCGTACGGGACCTCGTACGGTCGGCGGCCGAGGCGCACGGCGGACTCGACGTCGTGATCGCGAACGCCGGCATCATCCAGGTCGCCCCCGTCGAGGCGATCGGCGCGGACGAGTTCCGCGCGGCGGTCGACACGATGTTCATGGGCTCGGTGCACACCGCCCTGGAGTCGCTGCCCTACCTGCGCCGCAGCGCCGGCGGTGGCCGGCTCGCCCTGATCGGCTCGGTCGGCGGTCTCGTCACCCCGCCGCACCTGGTGCCCTACGCCTGCGCGAAGTCCGCGGTGGCCGCGCTCGCGGAGGGGCTGCGGGCGGAGGAGGAGCAGGTGAGCGTGACCGCCGTCCATCCGGGGCTGATGCGCACCGGGTCCCATCTGGCCGCCGAGTTCGGCGGCGACCGGGGCGCGGAGTTCGCGTGGTTCTCGGCGCTCGCCGGCACCCCGGTGCTGTCGATGGACGCCGAGCGGGCGGCGCGCCGGATCGTGCGCGCCGTCGCGCGCCGCCGCACCCGGCTGGTGCTCACGCCCGCGGCCAGGGCCGCGGACCTCGCACACGGCGTCGCCCCGGCGCTGACCGTCCGGGCGACGGCGCTCGCCGCCCGCGTGCTGCCCTCCGGCGGGCCGGACACCCCGCACCCGGAACCGGCGCAGGGGCGGGACGTCGAACCCGCCGTCGCGCATCCCGTGCTGCGCAGGCTGCGGGCATGGGGCAGCGCCCTGAACGACCGGGCCGCCGACGCCTTCAACGAGCGCCGCCGCCACGCCTGACCCGGCCGCCCGCCGCCGCACCCGACCGGCCCGCCGCCGCGCGGTACCGCGCGGCGGCAGGCGCCGTCAGTAGTACCGCAGCTCGATGACGTTGCCGTCCGGGTCGCGGACGTACACCGAGGTGGCGGTGCCGCGCGCGCCGAACCGCGGCCCCGGGCCCTCGACCACGTCCAGGCCCCCCGACGCGGCCGCCTCCGCCCAGTCGAGCGGCTCGACCACCAGGCAGAAGTGGTCGACGTTGCTGCCCGCCCGCTCGTGCGCGACCAGGTCGATGATCGTCTCGGCGCTGACCCGGACGGACGGGAACGGCGCCCGGCCCTCCCGCCACTCCTCGACGCGGACCGGCGCCAGGCCGAGGGTTCCGCAGTAGAACCGCAGGGACCGCTCCACGTCCGCGACGTTGAGGACCAGGTGGTCGAATCCGGTGACACGCATGACGTCCCTCTTCCGTTCCGGTGGCGGGCGGCCCGGCGGACCGCCCGCCACCAGCTTCGCCCGGCCGGGCGGCGCGGCCAAGCACCCGTGGGCGCAACTGCGCGCGGGCGCGCGGCTGTTCGAGCGCGACAGCCCTACCGTCCGGCTCGTCCCGGCCCGGCGCCGGGCGGCCGGCCGGTGCCCAGGGGTCCGCAGGGCGGCGGCTTCTCCCGGACGCTCTCCCCGGTCGCCCTCGGGCGCGGTCTCCTGCCGTATGCCGTCGCGCCGTACGTCGTCGCGCCGTACGTCGTCGCGCCGTACGTCGTCGCGCCGTACGTCGTCGCGCCGTATGCCGTCGGGCCGTACGCCGTCGCGGAGTTGGAATTCGTCGCGGGCGTGGTGTTTGCCCTGGGCGACAGTGGTGAGGCGCAGGCCGTACGAAGGTCAACGTCATCTTTCGAGGGAGCAGATCATGAGTTCCGCCACCATCGAACGGACAGCGGCGGCCCGCCTTCCCGACGGCGACGTGGTCGCGGTCCTGCTGACCCAGCACGCGCGCATCCGCGACCTGTTCGCGTCCGTCCGCGCCACCCGCGGCGACGTGCGACGTCAGGCGTTCGACGAGCTGCGCGCCCTGCTGGCGGTCCACGAGGTCGCCGAGGAACTGATCGTCCGGCCGGTCGCGAAGCGGACGGCGGGCGAAGGGGAGACCGAGGCGCGCAACTCCGAGGAGGCCGAGGCCACCCGGATGCTCAAGCGGCTGGAACACATGGACGTGGACAGCGCCGAGTTCGATGCGGTCGTCGAGGAGTTCGAGAGGGCCGTCGGCGAGCACGCCGACCACGAGGAGAGCGACGAGTTCCCCTCGATCCTGCGCGAGTGCACCGCCGAGCAGCGGCACACCATGGGGGAGCGGCTGGCGAGGGCCGAGCGGATGGCGCCCACCCACCCCCACCCGGCCGCCGCGGGCAAGCCCGTCGCCCTGGCCCTGACCGGCCCCTTCGCGGCCATGACGGACAAGGTGCGCGACGCGATGACCCGCTGAGACCCGCCGCGCGCGCGGCGCGGCGGAACCGCACCCGCCGCGCGGGCCGGGAACCCTGACACCCGGTCCGCGCGGCGGGTGCCGTGCTCCTCGGGGGAGGAGGCCCCGTGCCGCGGCGGGCCCGCCGGGCGGGGCCCGGGCTCACGCCGAGGACAACTGCTCGGCGATCTCCTTGACCCACGCGGAGCTCTTCGACGGGTCGTTGAGGGAGGCCGCCCACGCCTCCGGGGTCAGGCGCTGGTGGTCCGGGCCCGCCTTGAGGGCGACCAGGAGGGACCTGGCCGACTCCCGCATCCCGGCCGCCGTGTCGCCGCTGCCCCGGATGTCCGGGCCCGCGGCCAGCGCGTAGATCCTGCGGGCCATGGCCTGGCGCTCGCCGTTCTGCACCTTCTTCCAGAACTTCAGGGCCTCCTTGAGCGCGTTCTCGCGGGAGGCGGGCCCGGCCGCCGGGGCCGCGCCGTCCTCGGCCCAGCGCTCGGGGTGGCGGGCCCCGTCGTACCGCTTGACCCCCGCGCGCCCCGCCTTGTAGGCGGTGACACCGAGGATGAGGCCGGCCGCGCCCGCGGCCAGACCCCAGCCGACGGGGTTGCTCGCGAGCCCGGCCCCGCCCGCCGTGGCGGCCACCGCCGTCACGATGCCGCCCGCGGCCTTGGTCGACTCGCCCACGGCGGTGAGCGCCTGCTTGCCGATCTTGTGGCGCTGCTTGCCGAGCGCGTACGTGAGCACCGTGTCCAGGGAGTTCACGTCCTCGGCCTGCCGGAAGTCCCGGGCGGCGTCGCGGGCGTCGCCCATGGCCGCGAGGGCCGTGTCGATGGCGTCGGAGATGCGGTCCAGCCGGTCGTCGCCGTCGTGGTCCCAGTGGGCGTCCATCGCGACGAACGCCTCGGCCGCGGCCCACTCGGCGTTCTGCTTCGCCCGGCTCAGCCGGGCGAGCGCCTCCTCCTCGGTCCGCGCGGGCTTCTCGATGCCTTTGAGGGCACGGTACTTGCGGGCGGTCAGCCCGACGCGGCGCGCCGCCCGCGCTCCCTTCACCGCCCCGACCACGCTGGATCCGACACCGCCGGCCTCCGCCGCGCTCGCGGCGTGCAGCGCCTGCTCCGCCTTGGTCAGCTCCTTGGCGGCGCTCAGCGCGTTGTTGCCCGCGCTCGCCGCGCTGATCGCCGCCTCGGCGGCCTTGGACCTGAACTTCTTGGCGGCGCCGTGGAACGCCGCCCCGTGCCGGTGCTTCCTCGCGTCCTGCCGGGCCTTGGCCGCCTCCACGCCGCCCAGCAGGGCGCCGACGCTCTCCGCGACGAGGCTTTCCGCGCCGGCGGCGCCGCCCGAGGCGCCGGCGGTGTGCTTCAGGCCCTCGTCGGCGGTGGCGGAGGCGTGCTGGGAGAAGCCCGCGTTCGCGGGGACCTGGACGCCCTTGACGAAGGTGTCGAGGAACTCGAAGTTCTTCTTGAGCCGGTCGAGGACCGCGGCGATCCGGTCGCGGTAGCTCCGCGAGGCGCCGGCGGCCTCGCCTCCCCCCGGCGCCCTCCCGCCGCCCTCGCCCCGAGCCCGCTGCACCAGCGCGACCGCGGCCCGGTTGCCGGCGCCGGCCTGGACCGCGAGGAGGGCGCGCTGCGACGTGGTGCCGGGCAGGCCGGTGGAGCGGCCGCGGTCCTGGCGCGGCCGTCCCGGCCTCGGCGCACCTCCGGCCTGCGGTGCGGACGTGCGGTGGACCGGGGTGCTCATGGACGCGCCTCTCCTGTGCCTGACCGGGCGTGAGGACGCTAACCAGGCCGGGCGAACGCAGCGGGAGCGGCGGGGAAACACCGCGCGGCGACTTCCGTACGCGCCGCGGGGAGCGGCGCGTACGCCCCGGAGCGGGTGCGGAACCGCCTCCCGGCAGGAGGGGGAGGCGGACGGCGGACCGCACGATCGGCCGGACGGCCGCTACCCGGGGTCGGGGACCGGTTCGCACTCCGGGCCGTCGCGCCACAGCGTGTCGGCGGTGCCGGCGGCGAGGTGGCGTGCGTACAGCTCGACCTTGTGGTGGATCACGCCGAGGGCCGCCTGAAGGTCGGCGACCTGCTGCTGCACCCGCGCCTCGTGGCGGCGCAGGATCTCGAACCGCTCGGCCTCGTTCCCCGCCCCCTCGCGGGCGAGCTGGGCGTACCGCTGGATGTCGGGCAGGGGCATGCCGGACGAGCGCAGCTTCGTGCACACCTTCAGCCACTCCACCTCGTCCTGGGTGAAGGTCCGGCGCCCGGCCGCGTTGCGCCGCACGGGCGCGAAGAACAGCCCCTCCTGCTCGTAGAAGCGCAGGGTGTACGTGGTCAGGCCGGTCAGCTCGCTGACCTCGCCGATGGTGAACGTGCTCTCCGCGGTGGTCATGCCGCCAGTCTACGAGCTTGACTTCGAGTCGACTGGAACTCCTAGGGTCTCGGACGATACCGGCGGACCCCGGCGAAACCGCTGCTCGGCGGAGCTTTCACCGGATATGCCGCCCATACCTGATGGCGACCAAAGGAAGGGGCATCATGCCCACACCCACCACCTGGTTCATCACCGGCACCTCCTCCGGCTTCGGGCGCCTGCTCACCGAACTCCTGCTGGCCCGCGGCGACCGGGTCGCCGCGACGCTGCGCTGGCCCGAGGCGCTGGACGACCTGCGCGCCGAGCACGGCGACCGTCTGTGGGTCACGCGGCTGGACGTCACCGACACCGCGCGGGTGCACCGGGTCGTGGCCGACGCCTTCACGGCGCTCGGCACGATCGACGTGATCGTGAACAACGCCGGCTACGGCGTCTTCGCCTCCGTCGAGGAAGCCGCCGACGAGCAGATCCGGCGGGTGATCGACACCAACCTGCTCGGCTCGATCCACGTCATCCGCGCGGCGCTGCCGTACCTGCGCGCGCAGGGGCACGGCCGGATCCTCCAGGTCTCGACCGCCGGCGGCCAGGCCACCTACCCCAACTTCGGCTACTACCACGCCTCGAAGTGGGGCATCGAGGGCTTCTGCGAGACCGTCGCCCGCGAGATCGCCCCGTTCGGCATCGGCCTGACCATCGTGGAGCCCGGGGCGACACCGACCGGCTTCGGCGGCTCGCTCGACACCGCGCCGACCATGCCGGAGTACGACGGCACCCCGGCCGGCGACGTGCGCCGCGCGATCGCCGACGGCTCCTTCGGCCTGCCCAACGACCCGCGCAAGATCGCCGCGGCGATGGTCGACCTCGTGGACTCGGGCGCGGCGCCGCTGCGGCTGCCGCTCGGCCCCGACACCTTCGACGACGTCCGCGCGGCGCTGACCGCGCGCCTGGCCGAGCACGAGTCCCATCGCGAGGTGGCGCGCTCCGTGGCGCACGACGACCGCGTCTGACCCGGTCGGGAGGGGGGAGGAGACCTGCCTCGGGCGGGCCCAGCCCCGGGCCGCACTCCCGAGCCGGGCCGCCCGGCGGTCCGTCACCCCTGACCGGTCACGGCGTCCCCCAGCTTCACCCCGTCGAACTCCGCCGGCAGCGGCAGGGAGTAGACGAGGAACGGCTTCACCGTCAGGTCCTTCGGGTTGCCGAACAGCTCGGTCCGCTCGGTCTGCGGCGCGGGGACGTACAGCCGGCGGTCGGCCCCGATGAACGACCCGTCGGGGCTCACCAGCCCGGGGTTCGCGGCCAGGACGGTCCTGCGGCCCGACGGCGTCAGGAGCACGATCCGCTTGTTGTCGATGTCCGACAGGTAGAGGTTGCCGAGCGTGTCGATCGCGCAGCCGCCGGACAGCGGTATGTCCGCCACGTGCTGGACGTGCGCGGCCAGGTGCGCGTCGGAGACGGTCGCGTCGCGCAGGAGATCGGTCGCGACGCGGTAGAACGGCCCGGTGGGCGCCGCCCAGTACAGCCACGCGCCGTCTCCGGTGAGCTCGATCATGTCGCTCTTGGGCGTCTTGTGCCTGCTCTGCGTCTTCCCCGGCGCGGTGGTCGCGGCCGGCGCCGCCACGCCCAGCATCTGCGGGTACCCGGAGAGGCGGCGCGCGGTCCTTCCGGTCGCCAGGTCGTGCACGATGAGGGCGCCGAGCCCGGAGTCCGTCGCGTACAGGGTGGTGCCGTGGATGCGCAGGTCGTTGAGCTGCGCTCCGGTCGGAAGGATGTCGTCGCCGAACCGCAGCACCCGCAGCGCCTTTCCGCTCCGCGGGTCGAACTGGACGATCTTCTGCGCCCCGGGCTTCGGGGTGGACAGCTCCTTCGGCGCCGAGTCCGCGCGCAGCCCGCCCTGGTCGACGCACCACACCGTGTCGTCGGCGAAGACGTGCACGGAGTTGACGTAGACGAAGCTGTTCCGCCCGTCGTCCCCGGCCTTCCACGCGTTCCAGGAGTTGCCCGGGAAGGCCGCCACGGTCCCGTCCGGCTCCCGCCGTGCGACCGAGGGGGTCGTCTCGTGGCCGGGGAAGCGCGGAAGGCCGAGGAAGAGGGTGTTCGTGCTGGTCAGCGCCACCTGGTTGGCCATCCAGGGCGATTTCGCGGCGACCGTCAGCGTCGGTTCGGGGTCCTTGGTGGCGGCCGTGGTGGCCGTCCTGGCCGTCGCGGCCGCCTTCGGCTTCGCGTCGGACCCGCAGCCGGCGAGTGCGGCCGCACCGGCCGCGCCCGCGGCCACGGCGCCCGCGGTGGAGAGGAACCGGCGACGCGTGATGAACTCCATTGACTGCCTCGATTTCCACGGTGGACTCGATGGGTGTCCCGCACGTGCGACCGGCCGCGCCCGCGGCAAGGCAGGGCGGACCGGCGTCATCGCTTTCCGTGTGCTGTTCCGGCGTTGTCGCCGGCCCGGTTCGTCCGGCCCGGTTCGTCCGACCCGGTTCGTCCGACCCGGTTCGTCCGGCCCGACCCGGTTCGTCCGGGCCGGCGGCGCGTCACGACTGGACGCGCACCCCGTCAGGGCAGTCTCGGTCGGACGCCCGAGGGGAGGGAACCGTGTGCCCGCGCGGCGCGGTCACACCGCCGCGGCCGCCGGCGGCGCGGCACCCCCGCCGACCTTCGCGTCGCTCGCCCAGCGGAAGCCGGGCATGGACGGGTCGGTCGAGGCCCGGCTGATGCGGACCAGCAGGTCGATGAACTCCTGGATGGCCGCGCGCCGTTCGTCACCGGGGCGGACCGCGATGGCGGTGGCCCGCACCAGCGGCATGCCGTCGACGTCGACCACCACCAGGCGGCCGTCCTTCAGCTCCTCGCCGATGGACGTGCTCGGCAGCACCGTGAGCGCGGAACCGCTCACGGCCGCCTGCTTCATCACGTCCAGACCCTGGGACTCGATGTCCACCCGCAGCCTGGCGCCGATCTTGAGCGACCACCGCTCCACGAGGTGACGCGAGCGCATGGACGGGATGTAGGTGGCGAACGAGTAGGCGCCCAGCGCCGCGGCCCGCTGTTCGGCGGGGACGCGCAGGATCTCGTGGCCGGGGGCGGCCACCAGGTGCAGCTTCTCGTCCATGATCGCGACGACCGACAGCGCCGGGTCCAGCGGCACCCGGTAGAAGGCCACGTCGGCCGCCCCGCTGCGCATCATCTGCATGCTCTCGCCGCGCGACCCCGACTGGGTGACCCGCACCTGCCGGTGGGGGAAGCGGGCGCGCAGCACCGGCAGCAGCCGGATGATGAAGTACTGGATGCTGTCGGACGGGGCGGTGATGCTCAGCGTGGACTCGCTCTCCGGCTCCTCGTTCTGCGCCATGTCGGAGCAGAGCCGGTCCAGGTCCAGCAGCGAGCGGTCGCAGAAGTCGAGGAAGGTGCGGCCGACGTCGGTGAGGCTCACCCCGACCCCGGAGTGCCGGTCGAAGATCGGCGACCCCAGGATGTGCTCGATGTGCTGGACGCGCTGGGAGATCGCCGGCTGGGTCAGGCAGAGGATCTTGCTGGCCTCGCGGAAGGACCCGGCGCTCGCGATCGTCCGGACGGCGAACAACTGGTCGAAGCTGAGGCCGCGGAGCATCTGCTGGCGGTGCGGGTTCTGCCGCTCGGCCATGACCTGCTCCTTTCGCCGCCGGTCCGGTCCGGGGTGGTGTCCGCACATCGCCTCCCACGGGTCCCCGCGGGAGTCTGGTACGCACTGAGTGCACCATATGGGCGGGGCACCGCGCGGACCAGACCCCGGGCAGTGCTCCGTCAGATCTTGATCCGCCCGATACCGTCCTCGATCACGACGGTGGTGCCGAAGTCCGCGGACAGCCGCTGGTACCGCTGGAGGATCTGCTCGGCGTCCTCGCCGGTGGCGGTGAGCGGGCGCCCGTCGGTCAGCGGGCGGTCGCCGCCGCCCACGGAGCGGCGCAGCGGCGCCTCCTTGCTGACCTCCCGGCCGAGCTCCACGGGGTGCAGCTCGATCTCGCGCACCTGCCCGTCCTCCAGGACGAGGTTGATCACCGCCGAGCTCCACCAGGTCCGGTTCCCCGCGGTGAGGCCCGGGTGCAGCGGGTGCGCGGCCGGGGTGAGCGTGGGCAGCCGGTCCGTGTCGTGGTTCCACGACTCGTACGCGTCGAAGGGCACGCGGCGGACGAACTCGGACTGCGCGAAGAAGTTGCCGACGCCGTAGAAGATCGGCTTGCCCCGGTAGATCTCTATGCCCAGCGTCTTGTGCCACCCGTGGCCGACGAAGATGTCCGCCCCGGCGTCGATGGCCGCGTGGGCGAAGTCCCGCATGAAGGTCGGCGGCCGGTCGCCGCGCCCGCCCTCGGAGATGCTGCAGTGGTGCGCCACCAGCACCAGGTCGGCCATGATCCGGGCCTCCTCGACCGCCCGGAGGTTGCCGGCGAGGTCCCGCCGGTCGCTGCTGGTGGTGACGTCGAAGCGGTCGGCGACCTTGAAGATGTTGGAGCCCGTGGTGGACTGGTCGCTCGGCATGGCGAGGCTGAACTCGCCCTCGCCGGCCTTCATGAGCAGGCCGCTGCTCCCCTCGACGTTCATGCCGGTCTCGCGCAGGATGCCGAGTTTGCCGCCGATGTCGCGCAGCTTGGCCGCGGCGTCCTCGTCCACCACGAAGCGGGTGATCGGCCGCAGCGAGTTCACCCCGGGGCGGCCCGGGAGGGTGGCCTTGGGCAGGCTCGCCCACTCGTGCGACTTGTTGCCCGAGCTGGTCGACACCAGCGCGACGCGGCCGTTGCGGGTCTCCAGGTAGCCCGGCTCGCGCGCCTCCTCCAGGTCCTGGCCGGTGCCGGCGTGCGCGATCTGCGCCGCGTCGCAGTGGCGGATCGTGGACAGCAGGCCCTTGGCCCCGAAGTCGAAGCTGTGGTTGTTGGCCAGCGACGCGATGTCCACGCCCGCCCAGCGCAGGTCGTGGGCGACCTGCGGGTCGGTGAGGAAGTAGCTGCCGATCTGGTCGCCGCGCGAGGGGGCGTCCACTTCACCGAAGTGGCCGAAGTTGGTCTCGACGTGGGCGTAGGTGACGTCGCTGGACCGGAGCTTCTCCAGGACGGAGAGGAACTCGGGCTCGTCGTGCATGGCGAACGGGCGGGTCACCATGCACTCTCCGGCGAGCGCGACGGACCACTTCTTGCTGCGTGACATCTGGGACCTCGTGACCTGTAGGCGGTTCGGCTGCAAGGGCCGGCAACGGCGGCGACATCCGCTGGAGCGGTGCGCGGGCCGGCGGCCTCACCCATCAACCGCCGCCCCGGGGGGAGGCGTCAAGCAGCGTTCGGTGATGGGGTGAAAAGGCCGCGCTGATCACCCCTGGCCACGGCGCCGGGCGGCCCGGTGCGCATCCGCCGTGGTCACGGCCCCTGCCGCGCAGTGACCTGCGTCACGCGTCGGGTCGGGGTGATTAGCCGCGCTTCTCACCACCTCAGCGTCTCTAGGTTGACCGCTCGTCGAATCCGACGGTTTCGTTCGTCGCAACACCTCGGCGAAACACGGGGAGAACGTTGCCGAAACCCCGCCCGACGCAGGACGGGCCGCCACCCGGCCGGTCCGGGCCCCGCGCCGACGGCCGAGGGCCGAGGGCCGGCGACGCGACCGCGGCGACCCCGCACCTCCGCGACCCGGTGCCCGCTGCCCGTCCCGGCCACGCCGGCGGCCGGCCCGCGCGTCCCGCGCCGAGCCGGCCCGCCCGCTCGGCCCCGGAGGACGGGCGTCCCCGTATCGATCAGATGGGAAGTAGCGCAGGTGACAACACTCTGGAGACGACGTGCCCTCGCGGCGGTCGCGGTGGGGGTCTGCTCGGCCGTCCTCGCCGCGTGCGGCGGACCGAACCTGTCCCCGGCGTCCAAGAAGGCCGCCAAGCTCACGTCCACGTCCGACCTGGCGGCGCTGGTGAAGACGGCGCGCTCGGAGGGGACGCTGACCGTCTACACCGCCATCCAGGCCGACCAGATGAAGGGCTGGACGGCCGCGTTCACGAAGAAGTACGGCGTCAAGGTGAAGATCCTCCGGCTGTCGAGCGCGACGCTGGGCACCACGTTCCAGACCCAGCAGCAGGCCGGCCGCAACAAGGCGGACGTGCTGGAGACCAGCAACCTCTCCCAGTTGGAGGGCTTCCGCCGGCAGAAGTGGATCGCCCACTACACCCCGCAGGCCGCGGACCTGTATCCGGGCGACCGGGTGGTGCCCGGCTACCTCTACCCGCTCTACCAGTCCAACGGCGGCGTCGCGTGGAACACCAAGACCACGCCGGCCGCGGTCCAGCGCGAACTCGCCGCCGACCCGTGGAACGCGCTGCTCGACCCGGCGCTCAAGGGGAAGATCATGCTGATCTCGCCGTCCAACGGCGGCTCCGGCATGGCGTACTACGCCAACCTCGTCTACAACCTCGGCTCGCAGTACGGCTGGTCGTACCTGGAGAAGCTCGCCAAGCAGAAGCCGGCCATCACCGACAGCATCGCCTCCATCTCCCAGCAGGTCTCGGCCGGCACCTACTACGCCACGGACTTCGGTGAGGAGTCGATCTTCGGACCGCTGGCGGCCGAGGGCGCGCCGGTGCGCTTCTCCTCGCTGTCGCGGATGAACGCCACCCAGTTCATGCAGGCCATCCCCAGCTCCGCCCCGCACCCGGCCGCGGCCCGGCTGTGGAGCGAGTGGACCGCCACGCTCGCCGGCCAGCAGGCGATGACGAAGTCCACCGGCGGCGAGTCGTCGGCCAAGGGCTGGACGGACAACACCAGTTACGCCGACGAGCCCTGGTACCGGCCGGTGGCGCAGCCGTGGCTGGAGTGGCGCACCGACCCGCGGCTCCAGGACGACAAGCTCCAGACCTTCCTGAAAAAGTGGAACTCCGTCTTCGGGGTGCAGTCATGAGCGCCGTCGGCGACCTCACCGGCGCCCCGGCACCCGCCCCCGCCGCGCCGCGCGATTCCGGCGCCCCGCCGGCCGCCCCGGCCGCCTCGCGCTCCGGCCTCGCCCTGCTCCCGCTGACCTGGGCGGCGCTGGCGGTGCTCGTGCTGGGGCCGGTGCTCTACGTCGTGGTGGCCTCGGTGCTCAGCCAGCCCACCGACCTCGGCTCGGGGTTCGACTTCTCGGCCGCCCGGGAGGTCTTCACCACCGCCCACATGCTCAGGCTGCTCGGCGAGACGATCGTCTTCGCGCTCGTCGTCGCGGCCCTGACCACGGTGATCGGCACCGCGCTCGCGTGGAGCACCACGCGGCTGCAGATGCGCGGCAGCCGGGTGCGCGAGGTGCTGTGCATCGGGTCGCTGTTCGTCGCGCCGTTCGTGACCGCGGTGGCCTGGATCTGGCTGGCCACCCCGCAGACCGGCGTGCTCAACCGCTACCTGCACGACGCCCACGTCCCCGGCTGGCTCCAGCCGGACGTCCTCTCCGTCGGCGGCATGGTCTTCGTGCTCGTCACGCACTTCGTGCCCTACTCGTACTTCTTCGTCTCCGCGGCGATGCGCGGGATGGACCCCACGCTGGAGGAGGCGTCCCTCGTCAACGGGCGCAACCTGCTGTCCACCACGCTGCGCATCTCGCTGCCGATGATCCGCCCGGCGATCCTGTCCTCGGCGCTGTTCGTCGCGATCCTGTCGATGGGCGAGTTCACGGTGCCGAGCATCCTCGGGCAGGGCGGCGCCTTCCAGCCGCTGTCGGTGGAGGTCTACAAGGCGCTCTACGGCGACGTGCAGGACATCCCGCTGGGCGCCTCGATCAGCGCGGAACTGCTGATCACCTGCCTGGTCGGCCTCTACCTCTACCAGCGCACCGTCCGCAGCAGCGGCCGGTACGTCTCGGTCGGCGGCCGCGGGCACCGCGACGGCCGGATCCGGGTCCGGCGCGGCACCGCGGCCGTGGTGTGGGTGCTGACGGCCGGCTACGGACTGGTGGCGTTCGTGATCCCGTTCGCCGCCCTGGTGCTCATGTCGCTGTCGAAGTACCTCGCCCCGTCCATCGGCGACATGCACCTGTCCTTCGCCAACCTGTGGAACACCATCGACACCGGCGAGATCCGCACCGCGACGCTCCACTCGGTGATCCTCGCCGTGGTGGTGCCGGTGGTCTGCATCGCCATCGGCCTGGCCGTCGTCTACCTGTCCGACCGGCTGCGCATGCCGACCAGCGGCGCGATGGTCTACATCGCCACGGCGCCGCTCGCGCTGCCCGGCCTGGTCATGGGCATGGGCGTGCTGCTGCTGTTCATCCGCACCCCGCTCTACCTGACCCTGCCGATCATCGCCATCGGGCTCGTGTCGATCTCGCTGACCCACGCGGTGCGGCTGATCTCCAACGGCTTCCACCAGATCGACCCGACCCTGGAGGAGGCGTCGCTGGTGTGCGGTGCCTCCCGGCTGCGGACGGTGTGGTCGGTGCTGCTGCCGCTGATCCGGCCGTCGGTCTTCTCGGCGTTCACCCTGATCTTCGTGCTGGCGCTGCGCGAACTGAACGTCGCGGTGGTCCTCTACTCGCCCGACTCCAACGTGCTGTCGGTCGTCGCCTGGAACTACTCCGAGAGCGCGCTGACCAAGGCCGCGGCCGTCGGCGTGCTCCAGGTCGTCGTCATGTTCGTCGGGATGGGCATCCTCCGGCTCGTCCTCAACCCCGACAGGAAGAAAGCGTCATGAAGCCTCAGCACCTTCAACCGGCGACCGCGGCGGCGCCGGCGGGCCCGGCGATCCTCGACGTCGACGGCCTCATCGCCGAGCACGGCACCAACCGCGTCGTCAACGGGGTGTCCTTCCGCATCCAGGAAGGGGAGTTCGTCACCCTGCTCGGTCCCAGCGGCTGCGGGAAGACCACGACGCTGCGCTGCGTGGCGGGCCTGCACCGGGCGGCCGGCGGATCGATTTCGATCGACGGCCGACTGGTCGCCGACGGGCGCACCCACGTCCGCCCGGAGCACCGCTCCCTCAACATGGTCTTCCAGTCCTACGCGCTGTGGCCGCACATGACGGTGTTCCAGAACATCGCCTACGGCCTGCGCGCCCAGAAGGTCCCCAAGCCGGAGATCGTCCACCGCGTCGAGGAGGTGCTGGAGCTCGTCGGCCTCGGCGGCTACGGCAGCCGGTCGGCCAGCCAGCTCAGCGGCGGGCAGCAGCAGCGCGTGGTGCTCGCCCGCGGACTCGCCACCCGCCCGCGGCTGCTCCTGCTCGACGAGCCGCTGAGCAACCTGGACTCCGAACTGCGGGCCCGGATGCGCACCGAGATCCACACCCTCCAGCGCACCCTCGGCCTGACCACCCTGTACGTCACGCACGACCGCGCCGAGGCGCTCGCCCTGTCCGACCGGGTCATCGTGCTGCGGGACGGCGTGGTGCAGCAGGTCGGACCGCCCGGCACCCTCTACGACGAGCCCGTCAACCGCTTCGTCGCCGAGGCGCTCGGCCCGGTCAACGTGCTGCGCGCGGTGGTCACCGAGACCGGCGGATCGCCGACGGCCCAACTCACCGGTGTCGAGGGCGCCCCCCGGGTGCCGATCGCGGTCGGCACCCACGACGCGGCACCCGGGCAGGAGATCGACGTCCTCGTCCGCCCGGAGGCGCTGCGCCTGGCGCCGGCCGGACTGCCCGGCACCGACGAGTTCCCCGCGACCGTCAGCGTCGTGGAGTTCCTCGGCAACCGCACCGAGGTGACCTGCACGGCGGGCGGCAGCGAGGTCCGGATCGACCTCGACGGCCGGCTGACCGGCGTCGAACGCGGCGACATGGTGAACGTCGCGCTGCGCGAGGACCGCGGCGCCGGCGCCCCGCACTGGCAGCCGGTCGGCTGACCCGCCCGCCTCGATCCCGCGCCGCACGAAAGGAAGCCATGGACCACCAGCTCAAGGACAAGACCGCGGTCGTCACCGGGGCGAGCGCCGGCATCGGGCGCGCCATCGCCACGCTCCTGGCCGCCGAGGGGGTGCGGCTGGCACTCGTCGCCCGCCGCCAGGAGTCCCTCGACCTGCTCGCCGACGAACTCGCCGGGCGCGGCGCCGCCCGCCCGGTGACCATCGCGCAGGACGTTACGGCACAGGACGCCGCCGAGCGCGTCGCGCAGCAGGCCCGCCTGGGCCTGGGCGACGTCGACATCCTGGTGAACAGCGCGGGCGGGCACCGGTCGCCCCGCGAGGGCGCCACGGAAGAGCACTGGGACCTCGCGATGCGGCTCAACTTCACCCAGCAGCGCCGACTCGCCGCGCAACTGGTGCCGGACATGGCCGCCCGCGGCTGGGGCCGTGTCGTCAACATCACCGGCAAGTCCGAACCGCCCCGCATGAGCCCGGAGTTCTCCGCGAAGGCCGCGGTGCACGCCTGGTCCAAGGGGCTGTCCCGCGACGTCGGCCCGCACGGCGTCACCGTGAACTGCATCGCGCCCGGCCGCATCCTCACCGAGCAGATGTCCCGCAACTACACCGAGCGGCAGCGCACCGAACACGCGCGGGAGATCCCGCTCGGGCGCTACGGCCGCCCCGAGGAACTGGCGGCGCTGGCGGTCTTCCTGTGCTCGCCGCTCGCCTCCTACGTCACCGGCACGGTGATCGCCTGCGACGGCGGTCTGCGCCGGTACCAGCTCTGAACCGCACCGGAGCCCGCCGTCCGGGCCCGACGACACGAAGAAGGTGCACCACCGTGCAGACCCATGCCCAATCCGTCTCCCGCGTGATCGCCGACCACGGCACCACGCATGTGTTCACCCTGATGGGTGACGGCAACATGCACCTCGTGCTCGCGCTGGCGGACGCGGGCGTCGAGATCGTCGAGGTGCGCCACGAGAGCGCCGCGGTCGCGATGGCCGAGGGCTACGGCTGGTCCTCGGGCCGGGTGGGCATCTGCTCGGTCACCCACGGCCCCGGCCTCAGCCACACCGCCACGTCGCTGCTGGTCGCCGCCCGCAACCGCTCGCCGCTGGTGCTGCTCGCCGGCGAGACCCCCACCGGCTACCGGGGCGCCCAGCGGTTCGACCAGCGCCGCCTGGTCGAGGCGTGCGAGGCCGGCTACCGGGCGGTGACCGCGCGGGAGGACGCCGGCGCCGTCGTGGCGGCGGCGATCGCCGAGGCCGCCCGCGACCGCCGCCCGGTCGTCGTCGGCATCCCCGCGGACCTGATCGAGGCGGACGTGAAGGCGCCCGCCGTACCCGCTCCCGACGGCGTCCCCGCCGGCGTCCCCGACCCCGCTCCCGCCGCCCTGGTCGACGACGCCGCCAACCGGGCCGCCGCGGCCCGGCTGCGCGAGGAACTGCGGCACGCCGCACGCCCCGTGCTGCTCGCCGGGCGCGGTGTGACGGCCGGCGACGCCGCCGCGCTCGTCACCGAACTCGCCGAGCTGACCGGCGCGGCACTGGCGACGACGCTGCCGGCGAAGGGCCTGTTCGACGGCCACCCGCTCGACCTCGGCATCGCCGGCGGGCTGTCCCACCCGGACGCCGAGCCGGTCTTCCGCGACGCCGACCTCGTCCTCGCCCTCGGGTCGAGCGCCGGCGCCAGCACCACCCGCTCCGGCACGCTCTTCCCCGACGCCCGGCTGGTCAGGCTCGACGTCCTGCCCGCCCCGGGCGCGGAGACCGCCCCCGACGACGCGCCGGTACGCGGCGAGGTCCGCGCCACCCTCACCCTGCTCCTCGACGCGCTGCGGGACGAGGCCCCGGCGCGGCCGTGGTTCCGGCCCGCGCGTGCGCTGCCGGAGTGCTGGAGCGACGAACTGGCCGGCTACGCGCCCGAGCCCGCGCCCGGCACGGTCGATCCCCGCCACGCGGTCCTCGCCCTCGACCCGCTGCTGCCCGACGACGCCGTGATCGTGGTGAGCAACGGCCACTGCTCCGGCTTCGCGTCGGCCCTGCTGCGGGCGGCCGCCCCGCGCTCCTTCCACCTGGCCCAGGGCTTCGGCTCGATCGGCCAGGGCCTGACCACCGCCGTGGGCGTCGCCCTCGGCGCCCCGGAGCGCCACGTCGTCCTCGTCGAGGGCGACGCCGGGTTCATGATGCACGCCCAGGACCTCGACACCGCCGCCCGCGCCGGGGCGCACCTCACCACCTTCGTCCTCAACGACGAGGCGCTGGGCACCGAGTACCACCGGCTCGGCCCCGGCCCGGGCCGGGGCGACCTCGCGGTCGTGCCGACCCCCGGGATCGCCGGGATCGCCACCGCCATGGGCGCCGTGGGCCGGCTCGTCACCGACCTCGCCGAACTGCCCGACGCCGCACGGGACGCGCTCGCCGCCCGTACCGCCGTCGTCGAGATCCGCACCGCCCGCGCCGTCCGGAGCCGGCACCTGCGCTGGCGGCAGATCCCCGTCCCGGCCGGCATCGGCCGCCGCACGCCCGCCACCGGAGGAGACACCCGTGCCCGCTGACCCGACGTCCTGGTCCACCGCCGACCTCTGCGACGCGCACGAGGGAACGATCGGCGCCTGCACCGGCCAGTTCACGCTGTACGGCGGGCACCGCGCCTTCCGCGGGACCGTCGCGACCGTGCGGTGCGAGGACGACAACGTCCTGGCCCGCCAGGCGATGTCCGAACCCGGCGCGGGCCGGGTGCTCGTCGTGGACGGCGGCGGCTCGCTGCGCTGCGCCCTGATGGGCGACCAGATGGCCGAGGTGGCGCTGGCCAACGGCTGGGCCGGGGTCGTGGTCAACGGCGCGGTCCGCGACACCGCCCTGCTGCGCCGGCTGCCGCTCGGCGTCGCCGCACTGGGCTCCAACCCCCTGCGGAGCGGCAAGCAGGGCACCGGCCGGCGCGACGGCGAGGTCTCCTTCGGCGGCGTCACCTTCCGGCCCGGCGCCACCGTGTACGTCGACGAGGACGGCGTCGTGGTCCTTCCCTGACCGCGCCCGGGCCACGGTCAGGGGCCGTCGGCCCGGGCGGTCGGGGGAGGGGTTGCCGCGGCCCGGGCGGTCGGGGAAGGGGTGGTCGGGGGAGGGGTTGCCGCGGGCCCGGCGGTCGGCACGCGCCACACCAGGCGGGTGCCCCCGCCCGCCCCGGCGCCGAGTGTCATCTCCCCGCCGAGGTGTTCGGCCCGTTCGGCGAGGTTGCGCAGGCCGCTGCGGCGCCCGCCCTCCGGGGTTCCGACGCCGTCGTCGGTCACGCTGACGGTCAGCACACCGGAGCCGGCGACGAGCGAGACCTCCCCGGAGCGGGCGTGCGCGTGGCGGGCGACATTGGACAGGGCCTCGGTGACCACGGCGAGGGCCTCGTCGGCCGCCGGCGCGGGCACGTCGGTGTCGATCAGCCCCTCCATCCGCAGGGCGGGCGTGAACCCGAGCGGCCGGGCGGCCTGTTCGACAGCGGCGGAGACCCGGGCCCGCAGGCCGTGCCCGCCGGGCCCGGCGTCCCGTGCCCGCAGGCCGAAGATCGTCGAGCGGATGATCTTGATCGTCTCGTCGAGGTCGTCCACCGCGCGCACCAGGCGCTCCTCCGCCTCCGGGTGCTCGACGAAGCGCAGGGCGCTCTGGAGCGTCATGCCGGTGGCGAACAGCCGCTGGATGGCCAGGTCGTGCAGGTCCCGGGCGATCCGGTCGCGGTCCTCCAGGAGCGCCACCTGCTCGGCGGCGCGGCGGCGTTCGGCCAGTTCCAGCGCGAGCGCGGCCTGGCCGGCGAAGCCGAGCAGCGGCGACGTCTCGGCCTCGGTGAAGGCCGCCGAGCCGGCCGCGCGGCCCAGCAGCAGCGCGCCGCGCACCCCGTCGTCGGTGACCATCGGCACCGCGACCACGGGGCCGAGACCGGCCCAGCGGGGCGGGCCCGCGCTCGCCCGCGGGTCCGTCGCGATCCGGCGGGTGGTCAGGGGCTGCCGCGCCTGCATCGCGGCCCCCATGAAGCTGCCCTCACGCGGCAGCACCAGGCCCCGGTGCGCGTCCGCGTCCACGCCGACGGCGATCACCTCCTGGAGGTCGCCGGTCCCGCTCACCGGCAGTGCCACGACGGCGAGGTCCGCGTCGAGGTTGCGGCGCCCGTGCTCCGCGATCAGCCGCAGGACCTCCCTCTCGTCCGCCCCCGACAGCAGCGCGCCGACCACCTCGGCGTTGGCCGACATCCACTGCTGGCCGTCGCGGGCCGCCTTGTAGAGCCGGGCGTTCTCGATCGCCACGCCTGCGGCGACCGCGAGCGTCGACAGCAGCGTCTCGTCCTCGCCGTCGAACTCCCGCCCGCCGCGCTTCCCGGTCAGGTAGAGGTTGCCGAAGACCTCCTCCCGCACCCGGACGGGCACGCCGAGGAAGGAGTGCATCGGCGGGTGGTGCGCAGGGAAGCCGTGGGACGCCGGGTGCTCGGACAGCTCCCGCAGCCGCAAGGGCGCGGGGTGGCGGATGAGTTCGCCGAGGATGCCGTGGCCCGACGGCAGCGGGCCGATCGCCTCGGCCTGCTGCGGGGAGACGCCCACGGTCAGGAACTCCGCGAGCCGGTCGTCCTCGCCGATCACGCCCAGCGCGCCGTACTCCGCGTCCACCAGCGCCGCGGCCGTCTCCACGATGCGCCGCAGCACCTGGCGGAGGTCCAGGTCCCGTCCGACGGACAGCACCGCTTCGAGCAGGGTGTGGACGCGGTCCCGGGTGCCCCGCACGGCGTCGATCCTGACCTGGAGCTCCTCCAGCAGCTCGTCGAGTCGCAGCCGCGGCAACTGCCCGCCCGCAGTGGTCCGATCCGCAGGCACGGTCCCCTCCCTCGCCGCCGAGCCGACCCGACACCTGGTGCCGGTCCCACGCTATCGGCTGCCCCGGGCCGTCACGCGGCTGTTCGGCGAACTGCCGCGGGCGGCCGGGGAGTCCGGGCGCCGTCCTGTCGCGGGAATCCGCGCGGGGATCCCCGCGGGGAGCGGCGCGAGGAATCGGCGCGGGGAATCGGGTCGGGGAAATGGGGCGGGCCATTGCGCGGCCTCCGGTACTGGCAGGATGCCCACCGCATAAGTAAGGTAAGGCTTGCCTAACTTCCTGGGAGGGATGTGTGAGCGTCTTCAAGACGGCCACCGTGTGCGAACCGACGCCTGCCGAGAGGGTGCGGACCGTCCTCGCGGCCGCCGACTCGCTCAGCGCGACGACCGTGTGGGCGTGCGAGGAGGTGATGGTCGGCGCGGCCGTGGAGTTCGGCGCCGGGACCCGGCTGCGCCTGCCCGCCGACTGCCACCTGGCCGGCGAGGCCCGGGCCGCGGGGCCGGGCGGCATGCCGGCGGTGCTGGAGTGGACCGACGTCGCGCCGGTCCCGGTGGCGGTCCGGGTCCGCGCGCAGGTGCGCGTCCTGGCCCGCCTGTACGCGCCGGAACCCGGCCCCGCGGGAACCGTGCGGTTGCGCGCCGACCTCCGCCAGGTCGGGCTCACCACCGAGGGCCGGGCGACGGCCCTGGTCGCGCCCCGGGCCCTGGCCACCGCGCTGCCGGACCCGCTCGCCACCGCCGAGGCCCGGCTGCTGCTGCACCTGGCCGAGGACCACCAGGACCATGTGGAGGCGCTGGCCCGCCTGCTGAACACCCGCCAGCTCCTGGGCGTCACGCGCGTCACCCCGCTGGCGCTCGACCGGTACGGGATCGTCCTGCGGCTGGACTACGGCCGCCGCCGGCAGGACGTCCGCCTGCGGTTCCTCCGCCCGCTGTCGGACCCGGACGACCTCGGCCACCACCTGCACGCCCTGCTCGCCCAGGGGCACCGCCCCCGCGGCCTGGCCTGAACGGCCGCCCGCGGGGCCCTCGCGCGGCCGCGGGCCGGCCCGCGCGACGCGCCCCGCCCGCCTGCGGTCCCGCCCCTCCCGGCTGCGCCGCCCCTTCCTGCTGCGCCGCCCCTCCTGGCGCGTCGCCGCATCCGTCGGGCCGACCGCCTGAACGGCCCCCGCGCCTCCGCCGGGCGGCGGCGCCCACCGGGCGGCCGGGGCATCCCCCGTGGTACCAGGGAGGGGGAACCCCCGCACCGACCGGCCCGGCGGCCGTCACGCGCGGGGCGCCGGCCGAAGGCACCCGGGGGCGCCGCACCGCTCCGTCGCCGTCCCGGCGCGGGGGGCGCCACTTCCGCGCACGGAGGGAAGCAGGACCTCATGGGCGTACGCACCTGGCTCCAGGACTGGCCGGTGTACCGGCAGCTCACCGGCGACGACCCGCTCGGGCGGGGGGCCGCCGCCGCGTCGCCGCGCACCCGCGCGCTCACCGCCAGGACCGAGGACGCCGACCGGGTGGTGAAGTCCGTCTGCCCGTACTGCGCGGTGGGCTGCGCGCAGAACGTCTACGTCAAGGACGACCGGATCGTGCAGATCGAGGGTGACCCGGACTCGCCGGTCAGCCGCGGCCGGCTGTGCCCCAAGGGCTCCGCGACCCTCCAGCTCACCACCGGCGACGCGCGGCGGTACGAGGTGCTCTACCGCCGGCCGCACGCCACCGACTGGGAACGGCTGGACCTGGAGACGGCCATGGAGATGGTCGCCGACCGGGTCGTGCGCACCCGCCGGGAGAACTGGCAGGACGAGGTGGACGGGGTGCGCGTCAACCGCACCCTGGGCATCGCCAGCCTCGGCGGCGCGACGCTGGACAACGAGGAGAACTACCTGATCAAGAAGCTCTTCACCGGGCTCGGTGTGATCCAGGTGGAGAACCAGGCGCGGGTCTGCCACAGCGCGACCGTCGCCGGCCTCGGCACCTCCTTCGGGCGCGGCGGCGCCACCACGTTCCTCCAGGACCTTCAGAACGCCGACTGCATCGTCATCGAGGGCTCCAACTTCGCCGAGGCGCACCCGGTCGGCTTCCAGTGGGTGATGGAGGCCAAGGCGCGCGGCGCGAAGGTGATCCACGTCGATCCGCGGTTCACCCGCACCAGCGCGCTGGCCGACCTGCACGTGCCGATCCGGGCCGGCAGCGACATCGCCTTCCTCGGCGCCCTCATCAACCACGTCCTCCAGACCGGCTCGGACTTCCGCGAGTACGTCCTCGCCTACACCAACGCCTCCACGATCATCCGGGAGGACTTCCAGGACACCGAGGACCTCGGCGGCGTCTTCTCCGGGCTCGACGAGGAGACCGGCCACTACGACACGGAGACCTGGCAGTACGAAGGCGGTGACGTCCAGGCCGCCTCGGGCGAACGCGACCCCCAGGACGCTCGGCGCACCGGGCAGGACAGGGCGCGGGCCGCCGCGGGGGGCTCGGAGTCGCACGGCTCGGGCGGGCCCCGGGTCGCGCCCGAGCCGCACCGCGACCCGACGCTGAGCCACCCGCGCTGCGTCTACCAGATCCTCAAGCGCCACTACGCCCGCTACACCCCGCAGATGGTCGAGGAGGTCTGCGGCATCCCGCGGGAGACCTTCGCGGAGGTCTGCCGCGCCCTGGTGGAGAACTCCGGCCGCGAGCGCACCACCGAGTTCGTCTACGCCGTCGGCTGGACCCAGCACACCGTCGGCGCCCAGTACATCCGGGCCGCCTGCGTCCTCCAGTTGCTGCTGGGCAACATCGGCCGCCCCGGGGGCGGTATCCAGGCCCTGCGCGGCCACGCCAGCATCCAGGGCAGCAGCGACATCCCCACCCTGTTCAACCTGCTGCCGGGCTACCTCCCGATGCCGCACGCGCACGCCCACCAGGACCTGGACACCTTCGTGGAGGCGGTGCGGACCGACAAGGGCTTCTGGGGCGACATGCGCGCGTACATGGTGAGCCTGCTGAAGGCGTACTACGGCGACGCGGCCACGGCCCGGAACGACTTCTGCTTCGGCCACCTGCCGCGGCTGACCGGCTCGCACAGCACCTACGACACGGTCCTGGCCCAGCTCGAAGGCGTGTGCAAGGGCTACTTCGTCCTGGGCGAGAACCCCGCGGTCGGCTCCGCCAACGCCCGGATGCAGCGGCTGGGCATGGCGCGGCTGGACTGGCTGGTGGTCCGGGACTTCTCCCTGATCGAGTCCGCGACGTGGTGGAAGGACGGCCCGGAGATCGAGACCGGCGAGCTGCGCACGCAGGACATCGGCACCGAGGTGTTCTTCTTCCCGGCGGCCGCCCACGTCGAGAAGGCCGGGTCCTTCACCAACACCAACCGGATGCTCCAGTGGCACCACCCCGCCAAGGAGCCCGACGGCGACGCCCGCAGCGACCTGTGGTTCGTCTACCACCTGGGCCGCCTGGTCAGGGACCGCCTGGCCTGGTCCACCGACCCGGCCGACCGCCAGTTCATGGACCTGGCCTGGGACTACCCCACGCAAGGGGAGCTGGCCGAGCCCAGCGCCGAGGCCGTCCTCGCCGAGATCAACGGCCGCGGCCCGGACGGCGGGCACCTGTCGGCCTCCACCGAGCTGAAGGACGACGGTTCGACCGCGTGCGGCTGCTGGATCTACTGCGGCGTCTACGCCGACGGCGTCAACCAGGCCGCCCGCCGCAAGCCGCACACCGAACAGGACTGGGTGGCGGCCGAATGGGCGTGGGCCTGGCCGGCGAACCGCCGCATCCTGTACAACCGGGCCTCCGCCGACCCCGAGGGGCGGCCCTGGAGCGAGCGCAAGGCGTACGTGTGGTGGGACGGCGAGCAGGGCAGGTGGACCGGCCACGACGTGCCCGACTTCATCGCCGACCGGCCGCCCTCCCACCGCCCGCCGGAGGGCGCCACCGGACCCGACGCGCTCGGCGGCGCCGACCCGTTCATCATGCAGGCCGACGGCAAGGGCTGGCTGTTCGCCGCCGCCGGGCTGGTCGACGGGCCGCTGCCCGCGCACTACGAGCCGCAGGACTCGCCGGTGCGCAACCCCGTCCACCCGGACCAGCAGCGCAACCCCGTGCGCCGGGTCCCCTCCCGCGAGCAGAACCGCTTCCACCCCAGCGGGCGGGACCCGGGCGCGGACGTCTTCCCGTACGTGGTGACGACCTACCGCCTCACCGAGCACTTCACCGCCGGCGGCATGACCCGCTGGTCCCCGTACCTGGCCGAGCTCCAGCCGGAGATGTTCTGCGAGGTCTCCCCGGAACTCGCCGCCGAACGCCGCCTGGAGCACTCCGGCTGGGCCACGCTGGTGACCGCCCGCGGCGCCATCGAGGCACGGGTGCTGGTCACCGAGCGGATGACCCCGCTGCGCGTCGGCGGCCGGACGATCCACCAGATCGGACTGCCCTACCACTGGGGGCCGAACGGCTACAGCACCGGCGACGCGGCCAACGAGCTGACCGCGATCGCGCTCGACCCCAACGTGCACATCCAGGAGGTCAAGGCGCTGACCGCCGACATCCGCCCGGGGCGCCGCCCCCGCGGTCCGGAACTGCTCGACCTGATCGCCTCCTACCGGCGGCGCGCCGGGACGACCGGGGGCACCGGAACGGAGGTGACGGGATGAGTTCGATCATCGGTCGCAACCTGCTCGCCGGAGCCGAGCCCGACCCGGCCGGGGACGCGGGCCACGGCCCCGACCACCCGCCGAGGGTCGGCTTCTTCACCGACACCTCCGTGTGCATCGGCTGCAAGGCGTGCGAGGTGGCCTGCAAGGAGTGGAACGCCGTTCCCGAGGACGGCCTCGCCCTGACCGGCATGTCCTACGACAACACCCAGGGGCTGAGCGCCGACTCGTGGCGGCACGTGGCGTTCGTCGAGCAGAGCCGCCCGCTCGGACCGCCCGCCCCCGCGGACGCGGCCGACCGGCCGGTGGACCCGGCGGCCGCGCCCGACCACAGCGGCGTCGACGTGTTCGCCCTGGCCGCCGGGCAGCCCGCCGCGGCCGGCGCGCCCGACCTCCCGGCGCGGGCGGCGGATTCCGCGGCCGGCGCCGCACCGGCGCCGCCGTCGCCCGACGGCCGCACCGAACTGCGCTGGCTGATGTCCTCCGACGTGTGCAAGCACTGCACGCACGCAGCCTGCCTCGACGTGTGCCCCACCGGTGCCCTGTTCCGCACCGAGTTCGGCACGGTGGTGGTGCAGCAGGACATCTGCAACGGCTGCGGCTACTGCGTGCCCGCCTGCCCCTACGGCGTCATCGGCCAGCGCGAACAGGACGGCCGCGTCTTCAAGTGCACCCTGTGCTACGACCGGCTCGGCGCCGGCATGGAACCCGCCTGTGCCAAGGCGTGCCCCACCGAGTCCATCCAGTTCGGGCCGCTCGACGAGCTGAGGCGGCGCGCCGCCGCCCGCGTCGACCAACTGCACGCGGCGGGCGTGCCGGAAGCCGCCCTCTACGGCGCGGACCCCGGCGACGGCGTCGGCGGCGACGGCGCCTTCTTCCTGCTGCTGGACGCGCCCGAGGTCTACGGCCTGCCGCCCGACCCGGTCGTCACCACCCGGGACCTGCCGGCCATGTGGCGGCAGGCCGGGTACGCCGCCGCGTCGCTGCTCGGCGGCCTGGCCGCCGTCTTCGCCGCCTGCGGCACCCACCGGAAGGGACCTCGATGAGCAGATCCTCCGTCCGCCGGGACGGCGTCCACGGCGAACGCCCCGGCCGGCAGGCACCCGGCGGCCAGGGCACCGCGACCACGGCCCCCCTGGCGCGCGGCCGCCGCCGCGGCCGCGGGGGAGAGGAACTCATGGTGCCCGGCGCCGAGTTCACCTCCTACTACGGCAGGCCGATCATCAAACGGCCGACCTGGCGGGCTCGGGACATCGCCGGCTACTTCTTCCTCGGCGGCCTCGCCGGCGCCGGCTCCGTCGTCGCGGCCGGCGCCGGGGCCACCGGCCGCCCCGTCATGGCCCGCGCGCTCAAGGTGTCCTCCCTGGCCGCCGTCACCGGCTCGGCCGCCGCGCTCGTCCACGACCTCGGCCGCCCGGCCCGGTTCGCCCACATGCTGCGGGTGCTGCGCCCCACCTCGCCCATGAGCGTCGGCTCCTGGCTGCTGTCCGCCTACGGGCCCGCCGCGGGCGCCGCCGCCGTGCTGGACCTGACCGGACGGTTGCCGCGCCTGGGGCGCGCCGCCACCGGGTCCGCGGCGCTGCTCGGGTCCGCCGTCGCCGCGTACACGGCGGTGCTCGCCGCCGACACCGCCGTCCCGGCCTGGCACGACGGGTACCGCGAACTGCCCTTCGTGTTCACCGGTTCCGCCACGCTGGCCGCCTCGGGGATGGCGCTGCTGGCCTCGCCCGTCGGCGAGAACGCCCCCGCCGTCGCGGGCGCGCTGCTCGGCACCGCGGTGGAGACCGCCGCCGTCGTCACCATGGAACGCAGGCTCGGCATGATCGCCGAGCCCTACCGGCACGGACGCGGCGGACGGTTGATGCGTGCGGCGACCGCGCTGTCCGCGGCGGGGGCGGCGGGCGCGGTCCTGCGCGCCCGCCGCAGCCGCTCGGCGGCGGCGCTGAGCGGCGCGCTGCTGCTGGCGGCCTCGGCCTGCACGCGCTTCGGTGTCTTCCACGCGGGCGTGGCGTCGGCCGACGACCCCAAGTACACGGTGCTCCCGCAGCGCGAACGCCTCCGCCGCCGGGCCGAGGAGGCCGCCGCCGCGAGCACGGCGGAGTGAGGGCCGCCCGCGGGGGCGGTGGAGTGGCGCCTTCACGGGGTGAACGTGTGCGGCCGGAGGCCGGGGGTGGCGCGTTCTCGGGCCGGACGGGTGGACGAGGCCGCGCGGGCGCGGGCGGGGCGGGCCGCGCAGGTGGGGAGGCGGGGCGGCGCGGGCGGGCGCGTCGGGTGGGCCGCGGCGGACGCGCGGGTGGCTCCTGGCAGTTGGCGGCCGGTGCGGGGGTTCGCCCTCAGCCGCTCAGGCGGCGGCGCGCGTGCGGTGGGTGGAGGTCGCGGCGTCAGGGGGCGCGTCGCGGAGAGCGGGGCTCATGGGGTCCTGCTGCCCGGGACGGTGCGGCGCGGCGGTGGGCCGTACCCGCCGGGCGCGTCCGCGTCATGGCTGTCGTCCCGCAACTCCCGCAGCCTGCGGGTCAGCAGCCGCAGCACGGGGGTGCGGTCGGCGTGCTCGCCCTCGTAGCGGAGCAGCGCTTCCACCTGGCCGCGGTCGAGGCGCGCCACGCGCGCCTCGATGGCGACCCGGGGGAGACGGTCGTAGCCGGCGATCGGCAGGTCGTGCGGGGCGGGGAGTCGGGGCTCGTCCTCGCACCGGTCCATCGGCATCACCTCTCTCCTGCGGCGTCGGGGCCCGGCGGCGCGGAGCGCGCGTCGCCGTGGCGGGGCGTGGCCGGCGCTCTCGCGGCGCGGCCCGGTGCCCACGGTCAGTGATGGCCGTGCGCGGTGTCCGACGCTCCGCCGAACAGGCGGGCGAGGGCACGGAAGGGCAGCGTCACCACGGTGGCGACGGCTCCCCCGATCTTCGCGAGTACATCGCCGATGGCCTTGAGCATGGCCGGCCTCCTCGGGTCGGAACGCCCGGCCGGACCCGGCTGCCCGGCGGGCGTACTCCCCGCGCCTACCCGCGGTGGGGCCGCCCACACGGGCGTGCCCGGACCCGGATCGTCACCACCCGGAACCGCGCGGTGTCCGAGGCGCCCACGCGGGCGTGCCCGGACCCGGCACGGCACACAGGGCCCCGAGGGCCCGCGCGGCGGTCGGCATCGCCCGCCCCGGAAGCGTAGGGGCGCGTGGGGCGGCAGGCTCCGAAGCGGGTGCGCGGGCCCGCGGCGGCGTGCGGCACGGCCCGCGGCCACCGGTCAGGCGGCCTGGGTGAGTTCCGCGCGGCCGAACAGGAGGGCGTAGCCGCCGGGGAGCCGGCGCAGGATGCGCGTGAGGAGGTCGGGGCCGGCGGCGTCCGCGACGGTGGTGAGGACGGAGCCGGTGTCCCAGCGGGTCGTGGCGAGCCCCGCGCCGGCGCGGGTGGCCAGGCTCTTGACGAATCCCCAGCCGGTCAGGGGACGGGAGTCGGGAGCCTGTGCGGTGAGGACGCGGGCGGCCTCCTCGGGCAGCCGGGCGGCCAGTTCGGAGCGCTCGACTCCGGTGAGCTGCCGGCCGAGCCCCGACAGGACGAGGTGGACGGCTTCCTCGGCGCGTGCCCGGGTCGGGTAGGCGCCTGCGTAACGGACCCTCTCCAGCATCTGGTCGTACGTCGTGACGGACGACTGCGGGAGCGGTGCGTGCCGGGCGGACATCTCTGCGGGGGTGCCTTTCTGCCGCCGTGCCCGGCCGCGGCCCGCGCGGGGCGGTCCGACCCGGGGGGGCGGTCGTGGTCGTGGTGCGGTGCCCGTTCCTCGGGGGAACGGGCACCGGGGACGTCGGGGGTGCGGAGGGCGGGCCGGAGCGCGCGGGCCCGCCCTCCTGCGGGGTGCGGAGGGCCGGGCTCAGCCGGGGATCTGCCTGCGCGAGCCGTCGCCGACGGCGACCTTGCGGGGCTTGGCGCGCTCGGCGATCGGGATGCGCAGCGTCAGCACCCCGGCTTCGTAGTCCGCCTCGATGTGCTCGGTGTCGAGGGTGTCGGCCAGCACCAACTGGCGGGAGAAGACGCCGAGGGGCCGCTCCGACAGGTCCATCTGCACGTCGTCCCGCTTCGAGGTCGGCCGGCGCTCGGCCTTGACGGTCAGCATGTTCCGCTCGACGTCGATGTCGATCGCCTCGGTGCTGACGCCCGGGAGGTCGAAGGACACCACGTACGTGTCGCCCTCGCGGTAGGCGTCCATCGGCATCGCGGAGGGACGTGACCAGGTTCCGGGTCCGGTGAGCTGCTGGGCCAGCCGGTCGAGTTCGCGGAACGGGTCGGTGCGCATCAACATCGCGAAACACCTCCAGAAGGTTCGGGCAGTAACTGCCAATGCGCTTCAACGATTCCGTTGTACCATGTCATCCAATGGATGACAAACGCGATGTCGTCGAGACGATGACGCAGGGAGAAGTGGACATGCCTGAGCCCGACCAACCGCCCCCGTCCCTCTCGGACGCCCAGGGGCCGGCCTCGTTCCTGGCGGCCGCGGCGGCGCTGGAGGCCATCGACGACGCGCTGCGCACCGCCCGGGGGGAGGCATCCGGTGCCGCCGTGGCCGCGACCGCCCCGGAACAGGCACTGGCCTCCCTCCTCCTGCTGCGCCAGGTCCGGGAGCAGCTCGCCGGGTGGGAGACCGGCCTGATCGAGACGGCTCGCGGCGCCGGGGCCAGTTGGGCCGAGCTCGCCCACCCCCTCGGCGTGGCCAGTAGGCAGGCGGCCGAGCGCCGTTATCTGCGCAACCGGCCCGGGCCGGCCGGAGCCACCGGCGAGCAGCGGGTCCAGGCCACCCGCGACCGCCGCGCGGCCGACCGCGCCAGCGCCGGCTGGGCCCGCCGCAATGCGGCGGAGCTGCGCCGCATCGCCGGGCAGATCACCGCCCTCGCCGACCTCCCGCCCGCGGCCGGGCCTCCCGTCGGCCGGCTCGACGAGGCGCTGGCCCAGGACGACCCCGCCGCGCTCCTCGCCCCCCTGCACGCTGCCCGCGCCCACCTGGCGGGCCCCCATCCCCGCCTCGCCGCGCGTCTCGACGAGGCCCTCACGGCCTCCACCGCGCCGCCCCCCGCCGACCCCGACCGGTGAGGGCCGCGGGTCCGCCCGCCGGGCGGGCCCGCGCTCCGCGCGACCCGCGTGGAGCCGGACGCCCGGGCGGTCTGCCGGGCTGCCCGGAGTGATCCCCCGGGTGCCTGTCGGCGGGGTCGTCCGCCCCCGCCCGGGGCCGCCCCGCCCCCCGACGGGACTCGCCGCGCGATCCTGTGGGAGCGGCCCTACGCTGGAAGGACGCGGCCACGGGGGAGCGCGCGGCCGCCGCGGGGAGCCGGCCCAGGGGCCGCCCGGCGGGCTCCGCCGGACAGGCCCGAGGGCTCGGGCACCACGTTGCACGTTCCACGGACGTCCGCGGCATCGTCGGATCGTCAGGCGATCGCCGCTCCGGGAGGACCCATGGCGAGGCGGCACCAGCTCATCGAGCGGCCACCGGGGCAGGTATGGGCCGTGCTGGCCGACCCGGCCCGCTACGACGACTGGGTCGTCGGAGTGACAGGCTCCGCGCCCGGTCGCGGCGACTGGCCGAGGGTCGGCGCGGACCTGAGCTACGAAGTGGCGCTCGGCCCCTGGAAGGGCGGAGGGCGCACCGTGGTCCGGCGCTGCGAGGAGCCCCATGTGCTGGAACTGGAGGCGCACAGCGGACCGCTGGGCACCGCCAGGATCGCGGTGGACGTCCGCCCGTGGGGGGAGCGGGACAGCCTCGTGACGCTCGACGAACACCCCCTGCGGGGCACCGCCGGCACGCTGCACAACGCCGCCTTCGACGTGTTCCTCCAGCTCCGGCACCGCCGCATGCTCAAGCGGCTGGCGTATACCGTCGAGCGGTCCGGGCCGCCGCTGGAGGCCGGGCAGTCCCCGCACTGACCCCCGTCCGCTCCCGGGCAACCCGCTGTCCGCTCCCGGGGAGGCCGCCGCGCGTCCCCCGGCGGACCCGCCGTCCGCTTCCGGGGGACCTCCGGAGGAACAGGAGCACGTCATGGTGGACGCCGTGGTCATCGGGGCGGGACCCAACGGCCTGGTCGCCGCGAACCTGCTGGCGGACGCCGGCTGGAGCGTGGAGGTCCTGGAGGAGCAGCCGGAGCCGGGCGGCGCGGTGCGCAGCGACCGGGAGGTCGATCCCGCCTTCGTCACCGACGTGTTCAGCGCGTTCTACCCGCTGGCCGCCGCCTCCCCCGTACTGCGCGCCCTCCGTCCGGAGGACGAGGGGCTGCGCTGGAGCCACGCGCCGCGCGTGCTCGCCCACCCCCTGCCCGACGGCCGGTGCGCCGTGCTCGACCGCGACCCGGACGCCACCGCGGCGGGCCTCGACGCCTTCGCACCCGGCGACGGGGACGCCTGGCGGGAGTTGTGCGCCATCTGGAACCGCGTGGGAGCCGACCTGCTGGACTGCCTGTTCACGCCCTTCCCCCCGGTGCGCGCCGGGATGCGGCTGCTCACGAGGGCGCGCGCGGCCGGGGGCGTGCGGTTGGCGCGGCAGGTCCTGCTGCCGGCCCGGCGGTTCGGCGAGGAGCACTTCGCCGGGGAAGGCGGCCGGCTGCTGGTGGCCGGCAACGCCCTGCACGCCGACCTGTCGCCGGAGTCCGCGCTCGGGGGCGGCTTCGGCTGGTTGATGTCGATGCTCGCCCAGCAGGTCGGCTTCCCGGTCCCGGTCGGCGGCGCGTCCGCGCTGACCGGCGCGCTCGTGCGCCGGCTGGAGCACCGCGGCGGCGCCGTACGCTGCGGCCGGCGCGTCACCGAGGTCGTGGTGCGCGACGGCCGGGCGGTCGGGGTGCGGACCGCGGCCGGCGACGCCGTACGGGCCCGGCGCGCGGTGCTCGCCGACGTGTCCGCGCCCGCCCTGTTCACGCACCTGGTGGCCGCCGAGCACCTGCCGCCGCGCCTGCTGGCGGACCTGCGGCGGGGATTCCAGTGGGACTTCTCCACCTTCAAGGTCGACTGGGCCCTGGACGGGCCGGTGCCGTGGGCCGCCGAGGGCGCCGCGTCGGCCGGCACCGTCCACCTCGCGGACGGCGTGGACGACCTGACCCGGTTCGCGGCGCAGATCGCCACCCGGCACGTGCCCGACCGGCCCTTCGCCCTGTTCGGGCAGATGACCACCGCCGACCGCACCCGTTCCCCGGAGGGCACCGAGGCCGCGTGGGCCTACACGCACGTCCCCCAGGACGTCCGGGGCGACGCGGGGGACGACGGTCTGACCGGCGCGTGGGACCGGCGCGAGCAGGAGGCGATGGCCGACCGGCTCGAAGCCCGCGTCGCGCGGTACGCCCCCGGCTTCCAGGACCGCGTCCGCGGCCGCCGCATCCTCGCGCCGCCGACGCTCCAGGCGATGGACGCCAACCTGCGGGGCGGCGCGATCAACGGCGGCACCACCGCCCTGCACCAGCAGCTCCTTTTCCGCCCCACCCCCGGGAGCGGCCGCCCAGAGACCCCCGTCGAGGGCCTGTACCTCGCGTCCTCCGCCGCGCACCCGGGCGGCGGCGTCCACGGCGCGCCCGGGGCCAACGCCGCCCGCGCCGCCCTGCGCGGCCCCGCGGTCCGGGCCGTGCTCGGCTGCGTGCGCCGCGCCGCCGGCCGGCGTGCCCGCGACGACGGCGGCTGAACCGCGCCGCGGGAAGGCTGGACCGCGCCGCGGGAGAAGCCCTGCGATATCAGGCCGGCGCCCGGATCGGGCCCGCCCCCCCGGATCGGGCCCGCGCCCCTTCGGCACGCAGCGGCGCGCTGCGCGCGGCGGCGTCGGGGCCGGGCCCGGCTCAGGTCACGCGAGCTGGTTGACGACCGCGGTGAACAGCGCCGGGAAGCGCGCCGCGGCCGGCACGATGCGGGGGCCGAGCCCCGGGGTGCCGCGGGCCCGCAGCAGCAGGGCCGTCAGCGCGCGGTGCCGGCGGGACATGGTGCGCCACGCGCGCTCGTACGCCTCCGGCCGGCCCGCCCGCACGCACCGTACGAGCTCCGCGGCGCCCCGTACGGCGAGAAGGACGCCCTCACCGGTGAGGGCGTCGACGTACCCCGCGGCGTCGCCGACGAGCAGGACCCGGCCGAGGACGCGGGCCCGGACCGGCTGTCGCAGCGGTCCGGCGCCGCGGGTGGGGGTGGCCGCGACCGCGGGCAGGCGGGCGGCGAGCGCGGGGAACGCCGCGAGCTGGCGGTCGAAGGGCGCGCGGTCGCGGGTGAGGAGCGCGACGCCGACCAGGTCGGGCCCGACGGGCGTGACGTACGCCTCCGCGCGGGCGGACCAGTGCACCTCGACGCAGTCGGTCCACGGCGGCACCGCGAAGTGCCGGCGCAGGCCGTAGCGGCCCGGCGCCGGTGCGGGCGGCCCGGACAGGCCCAGGGAGCGCCGGATGGGGGAGTGCAGGCCGTCCGCCGCGGCGAGATACCGCGCCGCCAGCCCGCCCGCGTGCACGCCGTCCGGTCCCTGCCGCACCCCGTCCACGCGCAACGGCACCACGGGGACGCCGAGTCGGGCCGCCCGTGCGGCGAGCGCGGCGTGCAGCTCGGTGCGCCGCACCCCCCGTCCGGGCTCGGCGCGGAAGTGCGCCTCGGCTTCGTGCCGGGCGTCGACGTAGCGGATACCGCGCAGCGGGCGCCCGCCGAGGGGCACCCCGAGTTCGGCGAGGGCGCGGACGGCCCCGGGCATCAGCCCCTCCCCGCACGCCTTGTCGACCGGTCCCGGCCGGGGCTCGGCCACCGCCACGTCGAGCCCGGCCCGCGCCGCGTGGATCGCGGTGGCCAGTCCGGCCGGTCCGCCGCCGACGACGAGCAGGTCGATCACGCAGCCGCCCCCGCGGGCGCGGGCACCGTACCGGGCGCGGCCGCCAGCGCCGCGTTCTCGCAGCGCAGCCGGACCGCGAGCAGCGGGGCGTCGAGGAGGGTGAAGCCGATCGCGGTGATCCAGGCGCCGTGCACCAGCGGCAGTGCGGCCCCCTCCACCACGACGGCGAGGTAGTTGGGATGGCTCATCAGCCGGTACGGTCCGCCGCCGACCAGCGGCAGCCCCGGCACCACGATCACCCGGGTGTTCCAGCGCGGCCCGAGGGTGCGCACGCACCACCAGCGCAACGCCTGCGCGGCCAGCACCGTCAGCAGCATCGGCCAGCCGAGCGCCGGCACGAACGGCCGCCCGCCCCACCCCGTCTCCAGCAGGCACCCGGCCAGCAGCCCGGTGTGCAGCAGCACCATCACCGGGTAGTGGCCGCGGCCGTGCTCGGTGCCGCCGCGGGCGCGGCTCCACGCCGCGTTGCGCCGCGCGGTGACCAGCTCGGCCAGCCGCTCGGCGGCGACCAGGAGCACCAGCAGGGTGTACGGCGAGGACGACGGCATCGGCGGCCTACCAGCGCAGGAGGACGAGTTCGGAACTGAAGCCCGGGCCCATCGCGAGCATGAGGCCGGGCGTCCCGGCCAGCGGCGGGCACCGGTCGAGGGTGTCGCGCAGGACGTGCAGCACGGACGCGGAGGAGAGGTTGCCGACCTCCGCGAGCGACCGCCGTGCCGACTCCAGCGCGCGTGCGGGCAGATCGAGCCCCGCCCGCACCGCCTCCAGGACCTTCGGGCCGCCCGGGTGGCAGATCCAGCCGGTGACGTCCGCCGGCTTCAGGTCGTGGTCGGCCAGGAACCGCCGTACCTCCGGCCCGAGACGGCGCAGCACCGTGTCCGGCAGGTCGCTGCCCAGGACGATCCGGAAGCCGCTGTCGGTGACGTCCCAGCCGAGGAGGTGCTCGGTGTCGGGGTAGAGGCGGCTGCGGGTCGCCACGGTCTCCGGGCCCCGCTCGGAGCGCCGCGCCCGCGCCGCCGGATGCGCCCGGCCGACCGCCACGAGCGCGGCGGCGCCGTCGCCGAAGAGGGAGCCCGCCACCACGTTCGCCGCGGACGCGTCGCCGCGCTGCACCGTCAGCGAGCACAACTCCACGCAGAGCAGCACCGCGACGCCCTCGGGGTGCCCTTCGAGGTAGTCGTGCACCCGGGCGAGACCCGCGGCCCCCGCGACGCAGCCCAGCCCGAAGACCGGGACGCGCTTCACGTGCGCCGGCAGGCCCCAGCGGCCGGCCAGGCGCGCCTCGATCGACGGCACGGCCAGGCCCGTCACCGACGTCGACACCACCAACTCCACGGCGGAGGGCGGGATGTCCGCGCGGCGCAGTGCGCCCCGGACGGCTTCCTCCGCCAACTCCGTCGCCGCGCTCACGTACGCGGCGTTGGCCTCCCCGAACCCGCCGAGCGTGCGGTACCGCTCCAACGGCAGCGCCAGGTGCCTGCTGCGCACGCCGGACGCGGCGTGGACGCGGTCCAGCACCCCGCGGCCCTCCGTGCCCCGCCCGCCCATCTCCGCGAGGGCGTCCCTGATCTCGTGCTGCGTGTACCGGTACGGCGGCAGCACGCCGTGGACGCCCACGATGCGACTCATCCGCCCAGCATAGGAAGAAAGGTGTCATGTCGGGCCGGACGCGGCCGTATCGGAGGAAAGCTTCGGTTGTACGACGAACGGGCTCCCCGAGGGTGACGCTCGCGGCGGCCCGGCGAGCCGCCGCGAGCGGCGGGGGAGGGGTGCCTAGCGTTGCCGGCGTGGCGGTGGATGCGCGAAGCGGGGCCGGCGGCGGGTCGGGGGCGGGAACCGGGGCCGGTCGCGGGAGCCTGCGGGGCCTGGTCAGGGCGTGCCACCCGGAGCCCACCGTCGCGGTGACCGTGCTGGTGACGGCGCTCGCGGCAGCCTCGGGGCGCGGCGTCGGCGGGTGCGCCCTGGTCGTGGCGGCGGTGCTGAGCGGGCAGGCGTCGGTCGGCTGGTGCAACGACGTCGTGGACGTGGCGCGCGACCGGGCGGCCGGGCGTACCGACAAGCCCCTGGTGGCCGGGGCGCCGCGGCCGCGTGACGCGGCGGTCGCGGCCCGCGTGGCGCTCGCGGTGTGCGTCGCGGCCTCGCTGGCCTGCGGACCCGCCGCGGGCGCCGCCCACCTGGCGGGCGTGGCCGCGGCATGGGCGTACAACCTGGGGGTGAAGCGCACCGCGTGGTCCTGGCTGCCGTACGCGGTCGGGTTCGGGCTGCTGCCCGCGTTCGTGACGCTCGGGCTGCCCGGGCATCCGGGCCCGCCGGGGTGGGCGGTGGCGGCGGCCGCGCTCCTGGGCGTGGGCGCGCACGTCACGAACGTGCTGCCGGACATCGACGCGGACCTGGCCGCGGGCGTGCGCGGCCTGCCCCAGCGACTCGGATGCCGCCGCAGCCGGCTGCTGGCGCCGGTGCCGCTGCTGGCCGCGGCCGTGGCCCTCGTCCTCGGCCCGCCCGGACCGGTCGGCCGCACCGGCTGGGCGGCGCTCGCCGTGACGGGGATGCTCGCGCTCGCCACGGTCCGCTCGGCGGGCGGGGACGCGCGCAGCCGGCTGCCGTTCCTCACCACCCTGGCGATGGCGGCGACCTCCGTGGCACTGCTCCTGCTGAACGGTGGCGCGCTGGCCTGACGGCCTCGGCGCCGCCGCTCCGCCCTGCCCCGTCGGTGTCAGCGATCGGGGGCAGGGGGCGGGCCGGACCGGCGCGGTGCCCGGTCGGCGGCGTACCGGTCCGACGTCAAGGCGTACACCCTGACGCGACGGCCGCCGGCGGGGGCGACGGTCTCGCGGACCGGGAGCATCCCCAGCTTCACGATGACGCGCTCGGAGGCGACGTTGCCCACCTGGGTGATGCTGACGATCCGCCGCAACCCCCGCTCCTCGAACCCGAACCGCACGGCGGCCCTGGCCGCCTCGGTGGCCAGGCCCTGTCCCCAGTGGGAGCGCCCCAGCCGCCAGCCGACCTCCACCGCCGGCATCACCTCCGGCAGGAAGGAGGGCACCGAGAGGCCGGTGAACCCGGCCAACTCGCCGGTGGCCCGGATTTCCACGGCGAACAGGCCGAAGCCCCGCGACTCCCACTCGCTCTCCCACGCCCGGATCCCGTCGCGGGTCTGCCGCTCGTCGCGGACGCCGCCGTCCCGGATCCACCGCATGACCTCGGGGTCGGCGTGGACGGCGGCCATGGGCGCGACGTCCTCCTCGCGCCAGCGGCGCAGGACCAGTCTGGACGTCGTGAGCGTGACCATCCCGTGATTCTAGAGCCTGTCCGGCGGATCCTGCCGGGCTCACGGCGCCCGGCCTTCGGCCGTTCCCCCCGCGCACCCGGAGCGGGGAGGGGGTTCGGGAGCCACCGGCGGGAGGTCGCCGGCCGGATGCGGTCCCGCCCCCGGACGGCCTCGCGGGGCGATCTCACGGTGCGGTCTCCATCACCTCGCGGGCGCGCCGGGCGAACCTCTCCCGGCTCCCCTCCACCGCGTCCACCACGCGTTCCAGGCCGGCGCGGTAGCCGTCGGCCGGCAGCTCGCCCTGGAGCACCCGTTCGAGGTACGTCCGCAGGGACCGCACGTCCGACCACACGTTCACCGCGTCCACGGCCACGGCCTCCGGCCCCATGAGGTCGAGGCGGGCCTGTGCCTTGTAGAGGGTGTGCACGGCCGTACCCAGTTCGTCGACGGCCTCGCGCAGCGCGCCGGCCGGAGGCGGAGCGGACCGGACCGCCTCCGGTACGCCGTCCTGGTGGGCGACGCGGTGCAGCACGGCGTCGACCGGCTCCGCGGCCTCCATGAAGGCGAGGTACACCTCGCGGCGCTCGCTCCTCAGCTCCCGGCCGTGATCGGCCGTCCCCTGGTCGCGCGCCTGCCGTCGGGCCTGACCGGACGTCAGCCACGCGGTGCACAGCGAGCCGAGGACGCCGACTCCGGCCCCCGCGAGGGCCGCCCACCCCTGGTCCATGGGTCCATCCTCGTGCCGGGCGCCGCTCGCGGGAGGTGGTTTCCCGGATCAGGCGGTCCAGAGGGGCAGGCCCGGCGAAAAGGGGTCGCGGGGACGCGCGCGGCCGGAGGGCCGGCGGGGAACGACGCGGAAACGCCGACTGTCGGACATCACCCCTAGAATCGGAGGAATCGTCCCGCACATGACCGAGGGCGATCAGGGGCCATGGGGCTTGGAGGGCGAGCAGGTGTCCGCAACCTCACCTTACCCGTCGGAGGACCCGGCGGATGATCCGGCGCGGCGGTTCGCCTCCGAGTTACGGGCGCTGCGCACCTCGGCCGGCAGTCCGACGCACCGTCAGATGTCCGCGCGCACGGGGCGGTCGTCCGGCGACCTGTCCGCGGCCGCGCAGGGCGCGGAACTGCCGTCCCTGGACGTCGCGTTGGCATACGCCGAAGCCTGCGGCGGGGACCGGGGAGAATGGGAACGGCGCTGGCGCGCGGCGAGGGACGCACTCGACACGCCGTCGGCGCGGCCGTCCGCGGAGACGGCCACGCCGTCCTCGACGCCGCCACCGCCGCCACCGCCGCCACCGCCGGCACCGACTCCACCGAACCCACCGCCGGCAACGGGCCGCCGGTGGCCGGTCGTCGTGGTGACGGGAGCGACAGCGCTCGTGCTGGTGGCCGCCGGGGTCCTGCTCGCCGACCGGCCGTCGCACCGGCGACCGTCCCCGGGCCCCGCCGCGTCGTCCCGCTACTTCGCCGCGGACGACGTCTTCAACCGGCGGCGCCCGCGGGCCGAGTTGTCGTCCGACTCCGCGGAGCTGGTGGGCGACCTGCTCGCCGCGGGCCGGGCGCAGGTGTCCGCCGGCACGGCCGGCCTGCCGGTGTACCGGGCCGCGGCGAGCACCCCGACCTACCACGTCACCGCGCGCGAGCACGTCGGCGACTGGGGCGCCGACCCGTTCACGGGCGTCGGCTTCCCCTGGGACGCGTCGTGGAAGGTGCCGAAACGTGAATGGACGGTGGTGATCACACCGGACGGGCGGGCGGTGGAATGCTGGAGGATCGAGGTGCAGTCCGGCCGGCCGAGTTGTGAGTGGGGAGCGGTGACCGACACCCGGGGCGCGTCGGCCGTCGAGGCGGGACAGGCCACCGGGAGCGGACTGTCCCGCCTCGCCGGGATGATCACCGGAGCGGACTGGAAGGCGGGCCGGATCGATCACGCGTTGAGCTTCGGCGCCCCCGACAACAACGCCCGGTACGTCTTCCCGGCGGTGGGAAGCGACGGCCGGGACCAAGGCCGCTGGCGCGAGGGCCAGTTCGTCTGGCTCGACCCGGCGTACGACATCGACGCCGACACCACCCTCAAGCCGTACGAGCGGATGGTGGCGAAAGCGCTGCAGGAGTACGGCGCCTACGACGTGAAGAACGCCGACGAGTTCGCCTTCATGTCCGCCTACGGATCGAAGCCGCCGGGCGACCCGACCGGCACCTCCGCGCTCCTCACCGACATCGAGTTCGCGAAGTACCTCCGGGTCGGCACGGTCCGGCCCGCGTCGTAGGCGGCCTCGGGCCGCGCTGCTCAGTCCTGGCGGTAGCCGGTGCGGGCGAACTCGTTGTAGGGGCAGGGCTGTACGGTCGCGCGGATGCGGGGCAGTCCGAGGTCCGCGTCGGGAGCGGTGTCCCCGCCGGGGTGGTTGCCCCACACCACCGTCACCTCGGTGCCCGGTGCGGCCTGGTCCTGGGAGACCAGGGCCAGGGAGAGCATGGTGCCGTAGGGGTCGCTGAACGCCGTGTACTCGGTGGTCCCGACCAGCGTGCCGTCGCTCTCGACCCGCTGCTTCGCCAGGGTGTTGACGGCGCCGTGGTCCGCGCCGAGGGCGGCGGCCACGTCGCCGGCGTCCATCACCAGCGTCACCTTGTGGCGGCGGCCGGCGTCCTTCAGGGCGCGCAGCGCGTCGCGGCCGAGGAAGTCGTGCTGGAAGGAGATCGACCGGCCGTAGCCGAGTTCGTACGGGGTGACGTAGTAGTCGGAGATCTCCGGCGAGTAGAAGCTGCCGTTCAGGGGCTGCATGCCGTCCGGGGTGTGGAGCGGCAGCCAGGAGCGGTAGGCCCGCTGGGAGGCGCTGTCGTCGTAGATCGCCGGGATCGGGGCCGGGATCCAGCCGCCTTCGGCCTGGGCGGTCGGGTAGGCGAGCGAGCCCACGCGTTCGAGCCCGAACTCTTCCCCGGCCCGCATCAGGGCCTCCTTGACCGGCGTGTGGTCGGCGTGGTCCCCGATGAACTCGTAGCCGGGCTGGCCGGCCATGCCGTGGCGCAGCGCGCGGAATGTCTTCCCGGCCAGGGTGACGTCGGAGGCGTGGAAGAACCGGGTCTCCGGCAGCGGGCCCCCGAAGGCGGACTCGATCAACTGCTGGGCGTAGGGCCCCTGGACCTGGTAGCGGAAGAAGGGCGGGATGTGGGCGGGGTCGCGGGAGCAGTCGGGGTCGCTGGTCAGGGAGACGTCGTAGCCGCGCTGCTGGGCCTGGTAGGTGAGCCAGTTCTGGACGGTGGGGCGGCCGGTGATCACGTAGTCCTGCTCGCCGCGGCGCAGGAGGATGGCGTCGCCGACGAGGTAGCCGTTCTCGTTGACCACGACGAGCTGCTTGGCCTGGTTGACCGCGAAGCGCTCGTAGTCGTTGGCGCTCAGCTCGCGGAGCATGCGGGTGGCGTCCGGCCCCGTCACAAAGGTGTCCCACATGTGGTACGAGAGGTCCATGAGCGCGACGCCGTCCTTCCAGGCCGCCTGTTCCTTCTGCCAGCCGGAGTACTCCGGCCGGACGACCGGAGGGGTCCACGCCTGCGGTGCGTCGGTCCAGCGGAGGCGCACGGCGGAGCCCGCCTTGTCGATGCCGTCCTGGAGGCTGGGAGTGGGCATGGCTGATCCTCTCGTCCTGGCTCGCGTGGACACGGGCCACTAGATGACAGACGTATGACAACATAGAAGGTGTCTGTTAACAAGCCGCGAGAAGGAGACCGGTCGTGAACGACGCCCTGACGCCGTGGGACGGCGCGTTGACCCATGTGCTGTGGCGCGCCCAGAACGCGGTGCACCGGCGGGTGCAGGAGGCCCTGGACGAGTTCGGCGTCACGGCGACCCAACTCGGCCTGGCGGTACACCTGGACGAGTTGGGACCGCTGTCGGCCGCGGACCTGTCCAGGAACTTCCACATCGCGCCGCAGAGCGTGGGGACGGCGCTGAGCCGCCTGGAGAAGGTGGAATGGGTGCGCCGCAGACCCCACCCCGTCCACGGCCGCGTCGTGCTCCACGAACTCACCGCCACGGGAGCGGCCGGCGTCGCCAAGGGCCGTCAGGCGATGACGGAGGTGAACACCGAGGTGACAGCGGGCCTCTCGTCCGCCGAGGCCGCGCAACTCCTCCGGCTGCTCGGCACAGTCACCGACACGATCGACCCGCCGACCCCGCGATGACGCGTACGGGCCGCCCCGCGTGGCCGGCGTCCGGGGGCGGACACCGACGCGGCCGCTCCGCTCCCGGGCACCTGGCACGGGAGCGGAGCGGCCGGATGAAGCGGTGCGAGGGACGGCCGGGCGGAGCGGCCGGGCGCAGCGGCCGGGCGGAGGCTAGAGGCGCGAGGCCGCCGCCGAGGTGCTGGCGTTGTAGTAGCGGTCGCCGCTGTACACGGCCGTGACCGTGGCTCCGGCGGCGGTGCGGGCGGAGAGGGTGGCCTTGCCGTTCCTGACGGCGACGGGCTTGCCGAGGTCGGCGCCGTCGACCTTGAACTGCACGGTGCCGGTCGGGGCGGCGGGCTCAGCGGTGGAGGCGGTCACTGTCGCGGTGAGGGACGTCGTGCCCGCGGTGGCCGCGGTGGAGGTGGTGCGGAAGCCGGTGCGGGTGAGGAAGTCGGCCAGGGCGGACTGCCAGAAGGTCCAGGTGTGGCCGCCGCCGGTGGAGTAGTAGGTGAAGGGGACGCCGGCGTTGATCATGCCCTCGCGCTCGGTGGTGGCGGTCATCATCGGGGCGTTGCCGCCCAGGTCCTCCTGGCCGATGGCGAGGTGGATGCCGAGGACCTGCTTGAGCTGGGGGTTGGTGTAGGCGGGGTCGACCGGGGTGTTGCCGCTGCCGGTGACGGTCACGGCCGGCGCTCCGGAGGCCGGCGACCACGCGCCGACGTACCCGAACTCGGTGGTCTGCTGGAACAGGAAGTTGTTGGCCTGGGTGCCGTAGGCGGAGGTGCCGGCGAAGGCGCGGCCGCTGGCGCTGGTGCTGACGTCGTAGTGCTTCTCGACGTACGGCAGGACGTTGTCGGTGATCTCCTGGGTGTAGACCGTGCCCTTGGTCAGCCCCGAGCCGTCGGGCATGACGACGATCGCGGGCTGCATCCTGCCCTGCGCGACGAGGTTGTCGACGATCTGCTGGAGCCGGCCGCGGGTGGGCCAGGCGGCCTCGTTCTCGCCGCCGCCGTGGCTCAGGACGAACACCGGGTAGGGGGTGGAGCGCTTGGGGTCGTAGCCGGCGGGGGTGTAGACCGCCAGCGGGTGGGTGCCGGTGCTGGTGTTGGCGGTCGGGTAGCTGACGTCGGTGATCCGGCCCTGCTCGCCCTTGGGGGCGTCGGCCTGCAAGGAGGAGTCGGTGGTGCCGAACTTGGCGTCCGAGGGCACGTAGACCTGGGAGAACACCGCCGGCGACGCCCCGGCGGCCGAGCTCCACGCCGGAACGGTGGGATCGGTCTCGGCGGTGCAGCCGCTGAGCGCGGGGGCCGCCGCCGTGCAGTCCGGGTAGAACTGGTAGTCGAAGGTGCCCGAGGGCAGCGGGACCGTGTACGACCAGATCCCGGTCCTGGCGTCCTCGGTCATGTCGGCCACGGGCCAGTTCTCGCTGGGCATGTCGGGCGACTGGAGCGCGAAGTCGCCGGGCTGCCACTGCGCCGCGGGGATGGGCGCCGCGTTCGTCGGGTCCGTGCTGGAGGAGGCCGTCGACGCGAAGGACCACGCGCCCTTGATGCGCATCGAGGTGGCCGAGGCGTCCTTGATACGGAACGTCACCTCGTAGCCCGTCGGGCCCTTCTTGGTGTGGGTGACCGTGGCCCCCAGCGCCTCGGGTGCCTTGGCCCGTGCGTCCGCCGACCCGGGCAGGAGGGCGACGCCCAGCGCCGCGGTCAGGGACAGTGCGACCAGCAACGTGATTCTGCGTGGTGCCTTGGACATGTCTCATCCTCGTTCTGTAGGTGCCGCGTGCCATCCCGTCGTGTTCCTGGCGGCCGGATTCCGGGTGCCGACTCGGGGAGAGGGTGGGTGCCGGCGTCGTGTCCGCCGGTTCGCCGTCGAGTCATTCCGTTCGCACTCTGAACGGCAGCCAGACGATCCGCGCGCGCTGACGGGTGACCAGGGGAGGGCTCTCAACCTTCGCTGCCAGCGGAGTTGTGCGCCGCTGACGGGAAGTGAGGGGGGATGGCGAGAGCACTGAATTCAAGAGATGAAGGCATTCTTGCGTTCGGTGTCGCCATTTCTAACCTGCTTGTAACCGGAACGTCAATGGGTGCGACGGTCGTCGGCGCTGCTCAGCGAGCGGCGGACCCGTCGCCGGGCCCTGTCTGTACCTCTCACCGGACGTCGGGTGCGCGGCGGACGGCCGGCGGCGGGAACCGGACGGGCCGGGGGCATGTCGTTCACTGCAACTGCGGGGGGCGAGCGAAGCGAGGGTCTGATGAAGCAACGACGTGTGACGAGGTTCGTGGCGGCCGCGCTGCTGGCGCTCATCGCGATACCCGCCGTGGCCGGGTGCTCCAGCGACAAACGGGGGACCGGGGACTCGCCCGTGGCCAACCACCGCGGTGACGACAGCCCCGCGAACGTGACCAACTTCCCCGACCAGTTCGCCAACATCGCGACCAAGTGCGTGGCCGGCGCCCCCGGGTTCCGCGCCTTCGTGACCACCCGCGACGCGGCTCCCGTGGTGATGGCCGACCCCACCTGCAAGGGCTGAGAGGAGCGGGCGGCACGCCACCCCGCAGGCACCGCTACTGGTCGGCTACTGGTCGGCGGTCACCAGCCGGTTGCGCCACGCCCAGGCGATGAGCGCGCCCCGGTCGTCCAACGCCAGCTTGGACAGAGCGTGGTTGAGGTGGGTCTTGACGGTGGCCTGGCTGACGACCATCTCACGGGCGACCTGACGGTTGTTGAGCCCTCTGGCCACCAGCCGGACCACGTCCACCTCACGGCGGGTCAGGCCCTCGGCCTCCGGCGGGAGAACGGTCCCGGCCGCCTGCGCCGCGGCGGACGCGGCGGGCGCGGGAACGGGGACGACGGCCGAGGCGCCGGCGGTCGCGGTGGCCGGTGCGGCCCAGGCCCCGCCCCCGCCCCCGGGGTACGGCCCCGCCCCGGTCGCCGCCCGTGCCGCCCCCGCCGCCGGCTCCTCCACGACGAGCTGGACCAGCCGGCGCTGGACGGCGGGGTCGAGGACGGTCCGCCCGGCGGCCACGTCACGGACCGCGGCGAGCACCGCCTCGCCGGTGGCGTCCTTGGTCAGGTAGCCCGCGGCGCCGGCCCGCAGCGCGGGGAGGACGGCGTCGTCGTCGGCGTACGTGGTCAGGATCAGCACCCGGGTGCCGAGGCCCGCGCCCAGGATGGCCCCGGTCACCTGCGCCCCGTCCAGGCCGGGCATCCGCAGGTCCACCAGGGCGACGTCGGGCGTCTGCTCGGTCGCCAGCCGCAGGGCCTCCCGGCCGTCGCCCGCCTGCCCGACCACCTCGATGTCCTCGGCCAGGGTCAGCAGCAGCACCACGCCGTCACGCACCACCGCCTGGTCGTCCGCGACCAGCACCCGAATCGTCACGCGTCCCTCTTCCTCGTCTTCCTCCTGCCGTCACGGCCCGCTGGAGCGGCCGAGGCGGTCACGCCCCCATCCTCCCGCGCCCGGCCACCGGCGGAGCCGCCACCCACCTGGTGGCCGGCCGCGGGACTCCCCGCCTCGCCGGCCGGCCCCTCGTCCGGCCCGGCCCTGCCAGCCGTAGGGCCCCGCTTGCCGTACGGCCCCCGCCCTACGTCGGCGGCCCGTCCGCCGATCCCTCCGCCGATCCCTCCACCGATCCCTCCACCGGCCCCGCCCCCGGCCCTTCCGCGGGTCCCGCCCCCGGCCCGGTGGCGGCGGCCGGGGCCACCGGCACGCGCAGCGTCACCCGCCAGCCCGGGCCGCCGGGAACCGGCCCCGCGGCCACGGTGCCGCCGGCCCGCCCGATCCGCTCGGCCATGCCCCGCAGCCCGCTGCCGCTGCCCTGCACCCCGGACGGGTCGCGTCCGGCGGGCAGGCCGTGGTCGCGCACGGCCACCCGGACCTCGCCCGCGTCCCAGGCCACGTTGACCTCCACGACGCTGCCGGTGGCGTACCGCGCCGCGTTGGTCAGCGCCTCCTGGACGGCCCGGTACACCGCGTGCCCCGCCTCCGGGGACAACAGGCCGGGCCGGCCGGTGACCCGCAGCCGGGCGCCGCCGGGGAAACCGTGGACCAGTGTCCCGAGGTCGTCCACGCCGCGCGACGGCCCGGCCCGCAGCGCGCCGACCGCCGCGCGGGCCTCCTGAACGCCCTCGCGGGCCAGTTCCGCCGCCCGTTCCAGCGGGCCGGTCAGCGCCGGCGACGCGCCCTCGCGCGCGGCCACCGCCCGTACCGCCTGGAGCTGGAGGTTCAGGCCGGCCAGGCTGTGCGCCAGCACGTCGTGCATCTCGCGGGCGATCCGGCCGCGCTCCTCGGCGGCGGCGGCCTCCTGCCGGGCCAGCCGGTTGGCCTCGACCTCGGCGAGCAGCGCCACCACCCGGTCCCGCTCGGCCAGCAACTCGGCGTGCTCGGCCGTCCGGTCGGCGATGAACCACGCCCCGACGGCCGCCAGCAGACCGGTCGCGCTGCCCGAGATCACCATGATCGCGACGCCGAAACCGACGGCGACCACCGCGACACCCGCGCTGCGCACCGGCCCCGGCGGCACGCACAGCGGGAGCACCGCCGCCCCGACGAGGACCGGGATCTCGCCCAGCCCGATGGGCGCCAGCAGCGTGATGGCGAAGCCGCTGCCGATGGTCAGCAGGACGCCCCACACCGCCCGGTCCGCCGGCAGTATCCGGCGGCTGAGCACCATGCCCAGCTCGGCGAGGAACCCCAGCACGCCGACGGCCGCCTTGGTCGCCGCCCCGGGCGCGGCGACCACCGACACCGCCATGCACAGCACCATGACGGCCGCGGCCCCCAGGGCCCGGCCGGTGAAACGACGGCGGTCCGGCCCCGCCACCAACCAGGTGTTCGCCATTCCCGCTCTCCGTCCACCGGCCCCCACGGGGGCCGCCCTCGCCCTGCCGACCGCGCGGCCCACCGCTGCGCACCCTACGCACACGCCCGCGTCCCCCCGCAGCCGGCGCCGGGGCGCGGCCCGCGGGGGGGACGGACGCGGTCCTGCTCAGACGTACGCTCCGGGCCGGGCCTGCGGTGCGGGGGCGGTTTCCTCCCGGCGGGCGCGGGCGAGCAGGCGCTGTCCGCGGAGGACGATGGTGCCCAGCCGGACCACGACCTCGCCGAAGGCCATCAGGATGAGGGCCACGACCCATGCCTGGGCGCTGGTGATGTCGTGGGCGGAGGAGAAGTGGGCGACGTGGGCGGCGCCGGAGGCGTGCGAGGACCACACGGCGAAGCCGAGGCGGAAGCCCATGCTGGCCACCCACAGGGCGGCCGCGCCGACGGAGGCGCGGACCCGTACCTGGCCGTCGGCGAGCCGGACGCGGGTGAGCAGGCCGCCGAAGAGGCCGAAGACGACGCCCGCGGCGGCGAACAGGCCCGCCAGCAGCAGGTCGTTGCCGGCGGTGGGGACGGGGTGCAGGTAGTTGACCGCCGCCCAGCCGATGATGGCCAGCGGCAGCAGCACGGTCCGCGCGGTCAGCCGCTCCTCGCGCATCTGGCGGAAGACGATGAGCACGAGGACGATGTCGATGATCCAGTCGGTGGTGGTCATGGCATCGAGCATCCGCTCCGGCGGGCTCCATGACCTCGACCCACGGGTGGAACCCGGGTGGAGATCCCCTCTCCACCCTTCTCCACTCCTCGCCGCGGTCCCCGCACCGCCGGTGCGTACGCGCGTGCCGGCGCCGGTCGGCGCCGTAGGGTGATCACGTGACGGCATCCACCCCTCGCGCGCGGGTCACGCGCCGCGAACGGCTCAGGAGCACGCGCCGCGAACGGCTCGGGCGGTCCCGGTGGGCCGTGTGACGCCTCGCCCCGACCAGCCGCGGTGGTCCGAGGAGCCGCGGTGGTCCGACGTGCCGCCGCGCCCCGACGCGCTCTTCGAGCTGGACGCCCTCGACCCGGGTGCCGGCCCCCGCACGCCGCCACCGGCCGAGCCCGCGCTCCCGGCCGCCCGCGGGCTGCTGGACGTCCGCGAGATCCACGCGGAGCCGGAGGCGGCGGCCTCGCCGCGGGGCCTCGAGATCCTGGCCCGGTTCCCGCGGGCACGGGTCGTCGAGGTCGCCTCGCACTGGCGGATCCCGCACCTGCACGGCAACGAGGGGAACGTGGCCCGCTGGGTCCGGGTGAAGTCCGAGGTACTGGTGCTGGGGGTGCGCAAGACCTTCACGGTCCGCCCCAACGGGCGCTCCGCCGACTGGATCGCCCCCGGCCTGTCCAACGGCTGCGCGATGGCGTGCGCCTACTGCTACGTGCCGAGGCGCAAGGGCTACGCCAACCCCGTCACCGTCTTCACCAACCCCGGGGACGTCATCGGCCACCTCGGCCGCCACATCGCGCGCCAGGGCCGCAAACGGGAGCCGAACCAGTGCGACCCCGCGGCCTGGGTGTACGACATCGGCGAGAACGGGGACTGCTCCGCCGACGCGCTGATCTGCGACAACACCCTCGACCTCGTCGCGGCCTTCCGCCACTGGCCCACCGCGAAGGCGTCGTTCGCGACCAAGTTCGTCAACCCGGCCCTGCTCGCCTACGACCCGCGCGGCCGGACCCGGGTACGGCTGTCGGTGATGCCGCCGCGCGACTCCCGCCTGCTGGACATCCGCACCAGCCCCGTGCCCGACCGCATCGCGGCGGCCGGCGACCTGCTCGAAGCCGGCTACGAGGTGCACTTCAACCTCTCCCCGGTGGTGCTGCGGCCCGGGTGGCAGGCCGACTGGGCGGACCTGCTCCGGCACATGGACGACGTGCTGCCCGCGGCCGTCAAGGCGCAGGCGGCCGCGGAGGTGATCATGCTCACCCACAACGAGGAGCTCCACGAGGTCAACCTGGGCTGGCACCCGCGCGCCGAGGACGTGCTGTGGCAGCCCGCCGCCCAGGAGACCAAGCACTCGCAGAACGGCGGCACCAACCTCCGCTACCGCGCCCCGGTGAAGCACGCCGCGGTGGTCCGGCTCGGCGAGCTGATCGCCGCCCACGCCCCCTGGCTGCGCGTCCGCTACGCCTTCTAGGGGCCTGTCCGGCCGACGCCGGGCTCCTCGCCAGGCGTGCGGGGCGCCGGTGCCCGCGAACCGTCCCGCGCCCGGCGGCACGACGTCATGGTTTCGTCATGGGTCGCTGCGGCTCACCGGCACCTTCCCGGACCTACAGTCCGGGCGTATGGACAGCTCCCCGAGCCCCCCACCCGAGCCGCCCGCCTCCCGCGAGGGGGCGGAACACGCCGACCGGCGCACGTCGTTCCGCGCGCGCGTGGCCCGGCAGGCCCGCCGCCTTCCCGCCGTCCCGCCCGGTCCGTGGCGCAGCCCGCTGCGCGGCCCGTGGCTGACGTCGGTCTTCGGGGCCGTGCTGCTGGTGGGCCTCCCGGTGCTGTTCCTCACCGGCCTGCTGTCGTACGCCGCCTACAACCCGGACCTGTCGCGGATCAACGACAAGACCCCGGACAAGGGCCTGCTGGGCTTCTTCCTGTTCCCGTGGCCGACCCACCCGTACTGGCTGTACCGGGTCACCCAGGGCGTGCACGTCACGCTCGGGATCGTGCTGGTGCCGGTCCTCCTGGCCAAGCTCTGGTCGGTGGTGCCGAAGCTGTTCACGCTGCCGCCGGTCCGGTCGGCCGCGCACGCCCTGGAGCGGCTGTCGCTGCTCCTGCTGGTCGGCGGCGGCCTGTTCGAGTTCGTGACGGGCATCCTGAACGTGCAGCTCGACTACGTCTTCCCGGGGTCGTTCTACCCGCTGCACTTCTACGGCGCCTGGGTGTTCTCCGGCGCGCTCGCCGCCCACGTCGCGCTGCGGCTGCCCCGGACCGTACGGTCCCTGCGCGGCCGCGACCTCCGCGCGGAGCTGCGCACGCCCACCGCCCGTACCGTGCCCGAACCGGCCGACGACAGCGGACTGGTCCCCGCACATCCCGCGCCGCCGACCATGTCGCGGCGCGGCGCGCTCGGGCTGGTGGGACTGGGCTCGCTGGTGCTGTTCCTGGTGACCGCCGGCCAGAGCATCGGCGGACCGCTGCGCCGGACCGCGCTGCTGGCCCCGCACGGGCGGAACCCCGGCTCCGGTCCGAACGGCTTCCCGATCAACAAGACCGCCGCGCTGGCCCGCGTCCGCGCGCAGGACGTCGGCGAGGGCTGGCGGCTGGTGGTGCACAGCTCCACCCGCGGCCGGCGCGTGGAGCTGACCCTCGACGAGGTGCGGGCGCTGGCCCAGCACACCTCCGCGCTGCCCATCGCCTGTGTCGAGGGCTGGTCCAGCGACGACCAGCACTGGGAGGGCGTCCGGCTGGCCGACCTCGCCGCCCTGGTGGGCCACCCCTCGGACCCGCCCGGCGTGTTCGTGGAGTCGGTCCAACTGGCCGGGTCCTTCCGGGCGGTCGCCCTGCGCGACAACCAGGTCCGCGACCCCCGCGCCCTGCTCGCGCTGCGGGTCAACGGCGCCGACCTCTCACCGGACCACGGCTATCCCGCCCGGGTGATCGTGCCGGACGCGCCCGGCGTGATGAACACGAAGTGGGTGCACCGGCTGACCTTCGGCGCCACGACCTTCCCGCAGGACGACGCGTGAGCGCCCCCGCGCCCGGCGCGCGCCCGCACCGGCAGGGCGCCGACCGCCACCGCCCCCGCGCGCGCCGCCTGCGGACCTGGGCCGACCGGTTCCGCACGCTGTACGGCGCCCCGCCCGCGCACCTGCTGGTCCTGCTCGCCTCCTTCGCCGTGTGCGGGTACGCCGGGGTCCGGCTGCTGGCGCGCGACGGGGCCGACGTGGCGAAGTGGGTGGTGGGCGCGGCCCTGGTGCACGACCTGGTGCTGCTGCCGCTGTACGCGTGCGCGGACTGGGCCCTGCACAAGGCGTTGCGCCTCCCGGTCAGGCCCGGCCGCAGCGAGCCCGGCCGCACCGACACCGGCGGTAGCGTGCCCGGCGGCAATGAGCCCGGCGGCAGCGACCACGGCCGGACCGGGCGTTCGGCCGCCCTGCGCCTGGCGGTCCTGCACCACGTCCGGGTTCCGGCCCTGCTGTCGCTGCTCCTGCTGCTCGTCTACTGGCCGCTGATCAGCGGAGCGCGGACCCACTACCGGGCCGGGACCGACCTGGACCCCGGCGTGTTCCCCGGCCGCTGGCTGCTGCTCACCGCCGCGCTGTTCGCCGCCTCGGCCGCGGTCCTCGCCCTGCGCTGGTGGCGCACCCTGCGGCGGGCCCGGTGAACCCGCGGCGGACCACCGGTCGGTCCGCGAGGGCCGCCGAACGGACGGCAGGATATGACGAAACCATGACGTCACCCGGCGCTCCCCGGGTACGGCGCCGCGCGCTCCCTACGATGGCGCGGGTGCGCCAGACTCCTTCCGGCGAGGCCGCCGGGGCCCGTTCACCCGCCGCCGATCCGCCCGCCGCCGATCCGCCCGCCCCCGATCCGCCCTCGGACGGCCGCCCTTCCAAGGACGGCTCCTGCGAGGACCGCGCCCCCTGCGAGGACCGCCCGGTCGGCGACCGGACCGGCCTTCCGGCGCCTTCCGACGAGGACTCCGGTGGCCCCGGACGTCGCGCGCGCGGCGAACGGCGCACCGTCGCCGGCCGCCGGGCGGACGTCGCCGCCGCGGTCGCGGCCGCCGCGCTGTTCGCGGTCGTCGCCGTCGTGGGCAGCGTGATCGAGCACCGCAGCGGAACGCTGCGCGCGCCCTGGCCGCCGCTGCTCGCCCTGTGGGACCCGCACGTGGGCCCCGGGACCCCCGCCGCGATCGCCGTCGCCGTCCTGGCCGTCGCCTACGGGCCACAGGTCGCGGCCCGGCTGCCGTGGCGGGCGCTGCCGTGGGCCGCCTGGGCCGCGGCCATGGCGTGGACGTGGTCGCTCGCGCTGGTGGACGGCTGGTGGCGCGGGGTCGCCCACCGGCTCGCGAGCCGCAACGAGTACCTCGTCGAGGTGCCCCGCTTCCGGGACGCGGGCGCCGCCCTGCGCGGCTACACCGGCCACATCCTCATCGACTCACCGGGCCACTGGAACGCCCACGTCGCCGGCCACCCCGCCGCCGCCGTCATGACGTTCGTCGGCCTGGACCGGATCGGACTGGGCGGTGGCGGCTGGGCCGGCGCCTTCTGCATCACCACCGGCGCGTCGGTCGCGGCGGCCGCCCTGGTCGCGCTGCGCGCCCTCGGCGCGGAGGACCGGGCGCGGGCCGCCGCGCCCTTCCTGGTGCTCACCCCGGGCGCGGTCTGGGTCGGCGCGTCGGCGGACGGGTACTTCGCCGCCGTCGCCGCCTGGACGCTCGCGCTCCTCGCCCTCTGCGTCACCGCGACCGGCCGGTTCCGGCGCCTGACGGCCGCGTTCGGCGCCGGGACGCTGTTCGGCCTCGCCGTGTACCTCTCCTACGGGCTGGTCCTGCTGGCCGTCCCCGTGGCGGCGGTCCTGTGGCGGGGCCGCACCCTGCGGCCCGTCCCGGCCGCCCTGCTGGGGTTCCTGGTCGTGCCGGTCTGCTTCACGCTCGCCGGGTTCGACTGGTGGGACGCCTACCGGCTGCTGAAGGTGCGCTACTACCAGGGCGCGGGAGGCGTCCGACCGTACGCCTACTGGCTGTTCGGCGACATCGGCACGGTGGTGGCCGCCGCCGGTCTGGCGTCCTTCGCGGGTCTGCGCCGGTCCGCCGCGGCCCTGCCGGGCGGTGTGCGCGCGGGCGGACCGGGGGGCGGCGGTCCCGGTGTTTCCGGCGGTTCCGGCGGTCCCCGCGGTCCCGGCGGTACGGGAAGCGGCGTCGCGGGGGGCGCGCGTCCGCGCGGCCTGCTCCGGCTGGCCGAACGCCTCGACCCGGTCGTCCTGCTCACCGTCGCCATGGTCCTGGCCGTCCTCGCCGCCGACCTGTCGGGGATGAGCAAGGCCGAGACCGAGCGCATCTGGCTGCCCTTCACCCTGTGGCTGCCGGCCGGCGCCGCCCTGCTGCCCGCAGGCGACCGCCGCGCGTGGCTCGCCGCGCAGGCCGTCCTCGCGCTGCTGCTCAACCACCTGCTGCTCACGTACTGGTAGCCCGGCACACGCCCGCGCCCGCCGGTCCGGCAGCGGTCCGGCTCCGGCGGTGGTCCGGCGGTGGTCCGTCGGTGGTCCGGCGGCGCGTCCGCCTACCGGGGGCGGCGCCGAGTTCTTACGAAACGCTGGCGTGCGCGCCGATGCCACGGGTGCCGGGACCAGCGGCTCCTAGGGTCGTGGCATGCGCGTACTCGTCACCGGCGGCGCGGGCTTCATCGGCTCGCACATCGTCGCCGCCCTGGCCTCCCGAGGACACGAAGCCGTGGTCCTGGACGTCCTGCTGCCCGCCGCCCACGCCACGGTGCCCGACCGGCCTCCGCCGGGCACCGCGGAGTTCCTCCGGGACGACGTCCGCGACGCCGAGGCCGTCGCACGGGCGCTGCGGGGGATCGACGCCGTGTGCCACCAGGCGGCGATGGTCGGCCTCGGCAAGGACTTCGCCGACGCCCCGGCGTACGCGGGCTGCAACGACCTCGGCACCGCCGTCCTGTTGGCCGAGATGGCGCGGGCCGGCGTACGGCACCTGGTGCTGGCCGCCTCGATGGTCGTCTACGGGGAGGGACGGTACGACTGCCCGCGGCACGGCCGGGTGGCGCCCGGCCCCCGATCGGCCGCGGACCTCGCCGCGGGGCGCTTCGAACCGCCCTGCCCCCGCTGCGGGGCCGCCCTGCTCCCCGGGCTGGTCGACGAGGACACCCCGGCCGACCCGCGGAACGTCTACGCCGCCACCAAACTCGCCCAGGAACACCTGGCGTCCGCCTGGGCGCGCTCCACCGGGGGCCGCGCCGCCGGACTGCGCTACCACAACGTGTACGGCCCCGGGATGCCGCGCGACACCCCCTACGCGGGCGTGGCGTCCTTCTTCCGCTCGTCCCTCGCGCGCGGGCAGGCACCCCGGGTCTTCGAGGACGGCGGGCAGCGGCGCGACTTCGTCCACGTCACGGACATCGCCGCCGCGAACGTGGCCGCGCTGGAGGCCGTCGCCGCCCGCCCGCCCGGCTCCTACCGCGCGTACAACGCCGGCAGCGGCACCCCGCACACCGTCGGCGAGATGGCCGCCGCGCTCGCCGACGCCAGCGGCGGACCGGCGCCCCGCGTCACCGGCGAGTTCCGCCTCGGCGACGTCCGCCACATCACCGCCTCCTCGGCCCGGCTGCGCGCCGAACTCGGTTGGCGGCCGCGCGTCGGTTTCACCGACGGCATGGCCGACTTCGCCCGCGCCCCGCAGCGCGCGGCGGACGGTGCGGGGGCGCGGTGAGGGCGCCGGCGGGAGCGAGGCCGGTGCGCGCCGAGCCGGACACCGGGCCAACTCCTCGGCCCGGCGGGCCTGTCGGGCCGAGGCGTGCCGCCGCGCCAGGGACGGTCCGGCGGATCGTGCCGGTCGGGCCCGCGGCGTCCGGTGCCGTGCACCGCACGGCGCGGACCTGTCCTCGCACCGGGTGGTCCACGGATGGTTCGACCACGCCGGGAGGTGCGGTGCCGGGCGTCGTGAGCCCGGCACGATCCGCCGGACCGGCCCCGGGGCCGGACGGGTCGGGACGTGTGGGCCGCCGGAGGGTCGCGTCGGCGCGTCGGGGCCGCCCGCCTTCCGGCCCGGCGCGCGGCGCGGGTGGCGGCGCGGGTGGCGGCGCGCGCGGGCTGTCGGGCCGTCAGGACGACGCGGAGGGAGGCCCGGTGCGCCGGAACGCCGGGTGGGCGCCGCGCGCCGGTCGGGTCGGCGCGTGCGGACGGCCCGCCCGGGGGCTCGGCGCGTGGCGCGGGCCGGCGCGGGCGGCGACGGGGGAGGGCGCGGCCCGTCCGCGTTTCGTAAGGGTCTGCCGGCCGTCACGACGGCATCCGATCACTACGGTGGCGCAGGTGACTGCTGATTCCGTCGATGTCGTCCTGCCCTGCCTCAACGAGGCCGCCGCCCTGCCCTGGGTCCTCGAACGGATCCCCGCCGGCTGGCGGGCCGTGGTCGTGGACAACGGCTCGGACGACGGCTCCGCCGAGGTCGCCCGCGCGCTCGGGGCGACGGTGGTGCACGAGCCGCGGCGCGGCTTCGGCGCCGCCTGCCACGCGGGCCTGCTCGCCGCCACCGCCGCCACCGTGTGCTTCTGCGACTGCGACGCCTCCCTCGACCCCGGGCTGCTGACCGGGTTCGTCCGGGAGATCGCCGCCGGCCGCACCGACCTGGTGCTGGGCCGGCGCCGCCCGGTCGGCCGCGGTGCCTGGCCGGCGCACGCGCGGGCCGGCAACGCGGCACTCTCCCACCTGCTGCGCCGCCGTACGGGGCTGCGCCTGCGCGACCTCGGTCCGATGCGGGCCGCCCGCCGGGAGGCGCTGCTCGCCCTCGACCTCACCGACCGGCGCAGCGGCTACCCCCTCCAGATGGTGGTGCGCGCCGCCGACGCCGGCTGGCGGGTGCGCGAGACGGACGTGCCGTACCTGCCGCGTACCGGCACGTCGAAGGTGACCGGGACCTGGCGCGGCACCTGGCACGCGGTCCGGGACATGCGGAAGGTGCTCGCGGAGCCCGCCACGGCGCCCCTGGCGCACGCCCGACCGGCGCGTCCGGCGTCCTCCGCCCCTCCGGCGCCGGTGCCCGCTCCCGCGCCGGCCACGGCGGACCGGCCGGGCGGCGAGTACGGGTCCCACGGTCGGCGCCGCACCTGTGAGGGCGGCACCGGCACGGGAGCTGCGCGCCTCGGGGACGCGGCGGCGCACGGCGAGGCGGCGCTGTTCGACCGCGGCGAACCGTCCCACCCCGGCGAACCGCCCCACCCCGGGGCGCCGCACGGTCCGGTCGCGCCCGCTCGCTCGGGCGCGGACACCGCCGGGGGAGGGCGCGCGCGATGACCGACCTGATGATCATCGCGAAGGAGCCGGTGCCCGGCCGGGTCAAGACCCGCCTGACGCCGCCCTTCTCACCACAGGAGGCGGCGGAGCTGGCGCGGGCCGCGCTGGCCGACTCGCTCGCCGCGCTGGCCGCCGTACCCGCCGCCCGGCGGGTCCTGGTCCTCGCGGGCGAACCGGGGCCCTGGCTGCCGCCGGGGTTCACGGTCCTTCCGCAGGTCGGCGGCGGCCTGGACCAGCGGCTCGCCGCGGCGTTCGCCGACTGCACGGGACCCGCGCTGCTGATCGGCATGGACACCCCGCAGGTCACCCCCGAACTCCTGTGCGCGGGTGCGGACTTCACCGACCACGACGCCTGGTTCGGGCCGGCCGCGGACGGCGGCTTCTGGGCGCTGGGACTCGCCGTTCCCGACCCGTCGCTGCTGCTCGGCGTGCCGATGTCGCAGCCGCGGACGGGCGCGCTCCTGGAGGCGCGGCTGCGTGCCGCGGGGCTGCGCACGGGCCGGCTGCCGGAACTGCGTGACGTGGACACCGCCGCCGACGCGCTCGAGGTCGCCGCCCTCGCCCCGGCGACCCGGTTCGCCGCCCTGTACCGCAGCATCACCGGCGTGCCCGAGGGGGCGCGATGAGCGGCACGACGACGGGCACGGTGGCCGGCGCCCCGGCCGCGGCCGCCCGAGGAGGCGGGCAGTCGGCCGGGCGACCGGCCGGGCGACTGGGCGGGCCGCGTCCCGCCTCCGACCGGGCGGGCGGCCCCGGTGGTCCGGCGGCCGCCGGCACCGTCCCGACCGGACCGACGTGGGGCGACGACGCGTACGCCCGTGCGCTGCGCGCGGGAGCCGGCCCGCTCTTCCTGCGCCGGCCCGACGGCTGGCTGCTGCCGCTCGACCTCGACCGGTGGCTCGCCGACGCCGACGCCACCGACGAGAGCGTGCTCGCGCAGTGCAGCGGCGCCGTCCTGGACATCGGCTGCGGGCCCGGCCGGCTGGTGGCCGCCCTGTCCGGTCGCGGCCACCGCGCCCTCGGCGTCGACGTCAGCCCCGCCGCGGTGGCCCGGACCGTCCTGCGCGGCGGTGCCGCCCTGTGCCGCTCCGTCTTCCACCCGCTGCCCGAGGAAGGCGGGTGGAACACCGTGCTCCTCCTCGACGGCAACATCGGCATCGGCGGCGACCCCGCGGCGCTGCTGCACCGCGTCGCCGCCCTGCTCGCTCCCGGCGGCAGCCTGGTCGCCGAAGCCGCGGCCGTGGACGTGGACGAGCGGTGCGAGGTGCGCCTCGACGACGGCCGCGGCGGCGTCGGCAGCCCGTTCCCGTGGGCGCGCGTCGGCCCCGCGGCGCTGCGCCGCCACGCCGGCCGGGCGGGATGGACGACGACCCGCGCCTGGCACCACGGCGACCGCCACTTCCTCCAACTCCGCCCGGCCGTCGGGGGCCTGCCGGCCTGATGGCCCGTCGGGCGGGCCGGTTCCGTCGGGCGGGCCGGTCCCGCGCGGCGGGTGGCTGCGACCGGACGATCGGCAGGGCGGGCGGCGGCGTACGGGCGCGCGGTGCGCCGCGTGCGACGGGTTCACGCCGCCCCGTGCGCGGTCAGGGCCAGACCCTGCCCTGCGCCCGGAAGGCACCGGCGTCGCTCTCCACGGGCAGGACGCGGAGCAGGTGACCGCCGGGTGCCCGCAGCACGCGGCGCTCCTGCCACCGCGAGACCTCCTCGGCGCCCAGCGCGGTCAGGCGCGCGGTCTCCGCCACCACGTCGTCGGTCTCGACGTCCAGGTGCGTCCGCGGGGTGTCGTCGACCGCCTGGACGGCGGCGACCAGACCCGGCAGGGCCCGGTGGTGCGTGGTGAACTGCGGTGCCGGCGGGAACGGGCGGGCGGTGGCGCCCAGGGCCGCCGCCCGGAAGTCCGCCGCCTCGGCGGCGGTTGACTCCCGGGCGTCGATGACCAGGGCGTGGCCACGGCTCCGGTGCACGGGTGCCTTTCTCGGGGCGCCGGGGCCGGTGGGTCGGCCGGGGCGCGCGGCGGTCGCGGGCCGGACGCCAGGCGCCCGCCGGGGCCCGCGAGGAGGGGCGAAAGGTACGTATCATGGACATATGGGTACGGCCGGAAGCCAGCGTGCGGCGGACCCGGACACCGGGCCCGCGTGCCCCGTCTGCGGCCGGCCCGTGGCGGAGGAGGTCACCCGGTACAAGACGATGGGCATCGTCGTCCCCGTGTGGGAGCCCGGCACCTGCCGCAACCCCGACTGCCCCGAGGGCGCGTCGGCCGAGGGCGACCACGGCAAGGACGACGCCCGCCCCGACCCCCTCGGCTGCCTCCACCGACTCCGCTCCACCGACCGGCCGTAGCCCACCCGCCAGCCCCGGTCCCCACCCCGCCCGCGGTTGCCGGCGGATTGTCCCGGGGCGGAGGTGAGGCCGGCTGGCATGATCTGCGGTGTGAGTCCTGATGCTCCGCTGGAGCCCCCGACAAAGGAGGAGACCTCGTCGGATCACGCCGCGCGCGTCTTCGCGTACGCGACCGTGGGAGCACGGCTGTCCCTGTTCAGCGATCGGCGCCTCGCGGACGCCGTGGCCGCCGCGCCGGGACTCGGCTCCGGTATCGGCGGGCGGGCGGCGGAGATGGACGTCGAGGGGCGGCGGGTCTTCGTCAAGCGGGTCCCCCTGACCGACACCGAGTTGCGGCCGGAGCACCGACGGTCGACCGCGAACGTCTTCGAGCTCCCCCTCTTCTACCAGTACGGAGTGGGGTCGGCGGGGTTCGGCGCCTGGCGCGAGCTGGCGGCCCACCTCATGACCACGGGCTGGGTCCTGAAGGACGAGTACGCGGGGTTCCCCCTCCTGTAGCACTGGCGGATCCTGCCCGACCGTGCTCCCAGCGGCTTCGCCGACGAGTTCGGCGGCATCGAGGGCGCCGTCGCCCACTGGGACGGGTCGCCGGCCGTGCGCCGTCGGCTGGAGGCCATCGGCCGGTCCGCCTTCAGCCTGGTGCTCTTCCTGGAGTACGTGCCCCAGACGCTCGCCGACCTGCTCGGGCGGAGGCGGGACGCGGCCCGGCCGGACCCACCGGGAGCCCCGTCCTACCGGTGGGTCGAGGACGAGCTGCTCAGGGGAACGGAGTTCATGAGCGCGCGCGGGCTGGTCCACTTCGACGCGCACTTCGCCAACCTGCTCACCGACGGCCGGCGGGTCTACTTCGCGGACTTCGGCCTCGCGTCGAGCCGCGCGTTCGAACTCTCCACACAGGAGGCCGGGTTCCTCGCCGACCATCTGGTGTACGACCGCTGCCGTGCTCTGGGCCACCTGCTTCGCCACCATCTGCCGGACAGCGTCCGGGGCGGCAGCGAGCACGGAGCGTTCCTGCGCGCGTGGGTGGAGGGGCGCAGACCCGACGGCGTTCCCGCCGACATCAGCGCGGTCGTCGACCGGCACGCCCGGCACGCCCTCGTCGTGGACGACTTCCACCACCGCCTCCTCACACGGAGCAAGCGCACCCCGTTCCCCGCCGCCGAGGTCCGGCGCGCCCTCGCGCGGACGTGCGCTTCGCCGTAGCGGAGCCGCCCCGGGCGGTCACGGCTGCGGGTGGAGGGGGCCGCGTCCTGCAACGCGTCGACGCTTCCGGACATCGCGGCACGTGGCGCGGCTCGAAGGCGGTCGCGTCGTCGGGGTCCCGGCAAAGCCGGCAACGGGCCGTGTCGGTCACCGGGGTGCTGTCAGGGGCGGGGCGCCCGGGGGCGGGGCGGCTCCGCGGCGAGCGCCTTTCCCGGGTTGAACAGGCCGCGCGGGTCGAGGGCGCGCTTGATGTCGCGCTGGAGCCGGCGGTTGGCGGCGTCGAGCTCCCGGGCGAGGCCGCCGCGTTTCAGCAGGCCGACCCCGTGTTCGCCCGTCACCGTGCCGCCCAGTTCCAGGGCGGCGTCCATGATCGCCTCGAAGGCGGCGGAGGCCGCGGCGAGAGCGCCCTCGTCCCCGGCCCGGGCCACCACCGTGGGGTGGAGGTTCCCGTCGCCGGCGTGGCCGAACGTACCGATGGTCAGCCCGTCGGCGGAGAGCGCCTCGACCCGGGCGATCAGCTCGCCGAGCCGGCCGCGCGGCACGGCCACGTCCTCCAGGAACAGCCGGCCCAGGCGTTCGTAGGCCGGATAGGCCAGGCGGCGGGCGGCGAGCAGCAGCTCCGACTCGGCCGGGTCCGAGGACGACACCACCTCGGTGGCGCCCGCCTCGCGCATGGCCCGCTCCAGCAGGACGGCCTCCTCGCGCCCGGCCTCGCCGGGCTGGTCGGTCTGGCCGATGAGCAGCGCCGCGGCCCCGGTGTCGAGCCCGAGCGGCCGGTACTCCTCCACGACGCGCATCGTGGTGCGGTCCAGCAGCTCCAGCAGGCTCGGCCGCATCGCCGTGACGATCGTGCCCACCGCCGCCGAGGCCGCCTCCAGCGAGGGCAGGACGCCGACGACGGTGCGCGCCGGGGCCGGCAGCGGGAGCAGCCGTACGGTCGCCTCGGTGATCAGGCCGAGCGTCCCCTCGCTGCCCACGAACAACCCGGTCAGGTCGTAGCCGGCCACGCCCTTGATCGAGCGGTGGCCGAGCCGGGTGACGGAGCCGTCCGGCAGCACCACCTCCAGCGCGAGCACGCAGTCGCGGGTCACGCCGTACTTCACGCAGCACAGCCCGCCCGCGTTGGTGGCGACGTTGCCGCCGATCGAGCAGAACTCGCTGCTCGCGGGGTCGGGCGCGTACCAGAGGCCGTGCTCGCGGGCCGCCGCCCGCAGGCGGCCGTTGAGCACCCCGGGCTGCACGACGGCGACGCCGTCGACCGGGTCGATCTCCACGATCGCGTCCATCCGGTCGAGCACCACGCTCAGCGCGCCCTCGACGGCGTTCGACCCGCCCGACAGCCCGGAGCCCGCGCCGCGCGGCACGATCGGCACGCCGTGCTCGACGGCCAGGCGCACCACTGCGGCCACCTGCCCGGTGGTGCGCGGCCGTACGACGGCGAGCGGATGCCCGGCGCCGAGGCCCGGCGCCCGGTCGTGGCGGTGCGTCTCCACGAGGTCGGGGTCGGTGATGACGTCGTTCGCCGCAAGCACCGCCCGCAGGCCGTCGAGCAGGGCCGGGCCCTCGGTGGTCACGGGGCCTCCTGGGTCTCGGGCACGGCGAGGGGATGGCGCGGCGTGCGTCCGGCGGCGGCGGCGAGCACCGCCTCGGCGGCGGTCCGGCCGTTGCGGGTGAACGTCTCGTGGCTGGAGGCGCCCACGTGCGGCAGCGCGTAGACGGCGGGATGCGACAGGAGCGGGTCTCCCGGCTCGGCGGGCTCGCGGGCGAACACGTCGAGGGCGGCACCCGCCAGCCGCCCGGACTCCAGCGCGGCCAGCAGGGCTCCCTCGTCGATCAGCGCGCCCCGCGCGGTGTTCACCAGGACCGCACCGGGGCGGAGCCCGGCCAGGAACGCGGCGTCCACCAGCGCGGGGGCCCGCGGGACGGCCGGCAGGTGCAGGCTCAGGACGTCGCTGCGCGCGCGCAGGACGTCGGGGCGGACCAGCGTGACGCCCAGCTTCCCGGCCAGGGCCGGGACCGGCGTGCGCGTGCAGGCCAGCAACTCGACGTCGAAGCCGGACAGCAGCCGGGCGACCGACTGCGCGACCGCGCCGAAGCCGTACAGACCGACGGTCCGGCCCGACAACTCGCCGCCCGCGCGAGGCGCCCACCGCCCGCGGTCCAGGGCCGAGGCCATCTCGTGCAGGCCCCGCAGAGCGGTGATCATCATCGCGACGGTCGCCTCCGCGACGGCCGGCGCGTTGCCGCCCGGGGCGTAGCTGACCGTCACGCCCCGGGCGGCGGCCGCGGCCAGGTCGATCCGCTCGTAGCCGGTGCCGAAGCGGTGCAGCAGGCGCAGCCGCGGGAACCGGTCGAGCCGGGCCGCGTCCCACCGGTCGCCGGTGGCGATCACGTGGGCCACGTCGGCGAGGTCGTCGCGGCGGTCGACGTCCGCCGACGGGAGCTCGACCACGTCGAACCCGGCCGCGCCGAGCCGCTCCACGGCGCCCGGGCACTGCGTGACGAACCCCTGGACGGTGGTCAGGACGCGCGTCACGGCCGGCCTCCGGTCGACGGCTCCCGCGTGCCGCCCGGCCGGACCTCGACGCGGTCGGTGTCGACCGGCGCCGCCCAGTGGCAGGTGATGTCGCGGCCGGCCCAGAACGCGCGCAGGTCCGCCAGCGGGTCGTGCTCGTCGCGTACGGGGTCGTCCCAGCGGCGGACGACACGATCGGGCGGGGCGTAGGGCGCCCAGCCGGGATCGCGCCGGTGCAGGAAGCCGCGCAGCGACCCCTGCATCCGGCCGGAGACCGAGCCCGGAGCGGCACCGGCGGCCGCGCCGTTGCCGAACCAGTGCGCGACGTCGGCACCGTGGGCGGCGACCCCGTCCGTGGCGCCGCTGCCCGGCCCGGTCCACTCGAACTGGCTCACCCAAGTCGTCCCGCCCGCCCGTGCGGCCCGCGCGTCGGCGATCCGCAGCGCGAACGCGTGGAAGCTGGTCTCGGCCCGGGCCCTGCCGACCAGCCGGCCGTCGTCGAGCCCGGGGTGGAGCGCCCGGTAGCGGGCGGTCGCCTCGGCCGGCACACCGACCTGGCCGAGCTCCCACGCCACCCGCGCCGGACCGAGGGACGCGGCCGGCACCCACTTGCGGTGCGCGTTCTCCTCACGCGTGAAGGCGAGGACCGCCGGCACGTGCGCCCCGCGCCCCGCGACCAGCGCTTCGACGACGTCCTCCGGCACGGCCTCGCCGTCCTGGTGCACCCCGATCCACAGCGCGCGGTCGGGCTGGTGGCGCACGGCGGGGGTCCGGCTCCAGGCGAGGAGTTCGGCGGGGGAGACGTCGCGCAGGCCGTCGAGGCTCGCCTCGGTGCCGGTGTAGCGCTCGAACGCCGACGTGCTGGCCTGTGCGGCCGCCGCCGTGGAGAGGCACTCCTGCGCCCCCGACATGCTGATCGCCGCGTGGAACAGCCGTCCGGCCGCCGGGAGCGTCAGCAGCGCCAGCACGAGGGAGCCCCCCGCCGAGACGCCGGCGATCGTCACGCGGGACGGATCGCCGCCGAACGCCTCGATCTCCTCGGCGACCCACTCCAGCGCGGCGAGGACGTCGCGCAGCCCGCGGTTGTCGTCACCGCCGCCCACCGGCATGAAGCCCTCCAGGCCCAGCCGGTAGGACAGGGACACCACCACGACACCGGACGCCGCGGTGGCGGTCGGCTCGTCGTCGGGGTCGTTGGGCGAGCCGAAGATCAGGCCGCCGCCATGGATCCAGACCAGCACCGGCAAACCCGCGCCGCGTTCCGGCACC